>CAYHEV010000006.1:0-43632 GCA_964355725.1 uncultured Candidatus Bathyarchaeia archaeon
CTTCTGCTTGCAGGCGTAGACTTGTTCATGATGATGCATCCGGCTGCTGTGAAAGCCTTGAAGGACACGATCAATCAGTTGCTAAGCGGCAGTCACGCCGATGCTGATCGCCTTGCAGAATGGGCTTCTGCAAAAATCTAACTCTGGAGCAGTGCATGTATGCCAAGAAAGGAATTGAGGCCAATTGACGTTTACAAGCTTCTCCCAAAAACAAACTGCAAAGAGTGCGGTGAAAGAAACTGTTTGGCTTTTGCGACGAAGGTTGTGAATCGCGAAGTGCCTCTCGAAAGGTGTCTTCTGCTTCTGAAAGATGAAATGATCCACAAACAGTTGAAGGATTTGCTGAAGCCTGCTGTGAAAGAAGTTGTCATCGGTGTTGGAGAACGAGCTGTCAAGATTGGCGGAAAGATGGTCATGTATCGCCACGAATTTGCATATTTCAACCCAACCGCAATTGCTATTGACGTTACTGATGAAATGTCCGAAAATCAAATATTGAGTAGAGTAAACAAGGCAGAACGGTTCTACTTCGAATATATTGGGCAAAAGCTGAAACTCGACATGATTGCAGTTCGATCTACTTCGAACAATCCAGACAAGTTCAAGACAACAGTTAACTTGGTGACTGAAAACACGCAGTTACCCTTGATCCTGTGTTCTCTGACTCCCACGGTTCTCGAAGCAGGATTGACGACTACTTCAAAGCCTAAGCCGCTTCTGTACGCGGCGACGAAGGACAACTGGAAGGAAGTGGCTGAACTTGCCTTAAAGTATGATTGCCCACTAGTGGTTTCTGCACCAAACAACCTAAACCTTCTCAAGTCTTTAATCAAGACGTTGCTGGATTATGGAGTCGAAAACCTTGTTCTGGATCCCGGAACTTTTTCAGGCGGCGGTCTGGCTGATACGCTAAATAATTTTACGATGATTCGCAGGGCCGCCTGCAAGGTTGGCGATGAACTTTTTGGTTTCCCACTAATTGGAGTGCCAATGGTTGCATGGATAAACCGCGGCAAAGCTCCGGAAGAAATTGCAGAGTGGCGCGAAGCCTACTTGGCGGCTATGCTTATGATCCGTTTTGCCGATGCCCTAATCATGCATAGTATCGATGGGTGGTCTCTTCTTCCAGTTGCCGTGTTGCGTCAGAACATCTACACTGACCCTCGAAAACCCGTGGCAGTTGAGTCTGGTTTGAAGGTATTTGGTGTTCCGGATGAGAACTCGCCCGTGATGTTCACGACCAATTTTGCGCTTACATTCTATACAGTGGCTTCCGATTTGGAGAAAGCGAAAGTGAACGCTTACCTAATAGTCGTGGATACGGAAGGAATCGCCGTTGACAGTGCAGTGGCTGGAAGAAAACTTACAGCAGAAAAAGTCGCTGACGCTTTGAAGAAGTCTGGAATAGACGGCAAGGTTAAACATAGAAAGCTCATAATCCCAGGAAAAGCCACACGGTTGAGCAGCGAAATTGAAGAGAACAGCGGATGGCAAGTGCTCATAGGCCCAAAAGACTCTTCTGAAATACCAAAATTCCTGCAAGAAAAATGGCGCAGTAGTTCATCATAGATCTAATGCGGCTTTTCCTTTGATCTTTTTTTACGTTGTCTAAGGTAATCTTGGTTTGGAAATGCTTCCTTGATTTTCTTTGAACGTTTCTTAGCGTTAATCTGGTACTGTAATGTCACGTATTCTCTTGGGTTGCTGAAGCTTTCCGCTTCACCCGTTACTCTTTCGCGTTTAATCTGGATGCAGTTGTTCACGATGCAGTTTAGTACGCATGCTCCGCAGTAGATGCATAGCTCTTCTATTATTCCAATTTCTCCAGTCTTCCAAAACAAAGCGTAAGTCGGACATGCCTTAATGCATAGCTGGCATTCAACTCCTTTACATGTTCGCTTGTCAATAATTATCTCTCCATCGACAAAAAATTCCTCTATCTCCAGAGGTTCCAGAATCTCCGCTCTCACTTTCTTCTTTCTATCCAATCTGGCACTGTTTTTCTTGAGCATCTGCTTACGTTTTTCCAGCAAGTCTAGCCATTACCGGCTCTGTTCTTAAAGCATAATAAAGAGACACAAATACTTTATAATGAATCTCAAAGGCGAGACAGGAAAGGAGTATTTGATGTCTGATAAAGTCGGCGTTGCCGTGGTCGGAGTGGGCTTCGTAGGTGGACAGGCACACGTACCTAGCTTCAAGAAAATTGAAGGTTCCGAACTTGTAGCTTTAGGCGCTCAGACGGAAAAAAGAGTGAAACCACTCGCGGGAATCTACGGCGTGAAATACTACCTTAATTACGATAAGCTTCTGGAAGATCCAAAAGTGCAGGCCATCGTTGTAGCGGTTCCTACACCATTTCACTTTGACATGGCAATGAAAGCCATCAAAAAAGGAAAACATGTTCTGTGCGAAATGCCCATAGCTCCAACAATCGACAAAGTAAGACAACTTCAAAAAGCCGCTGAAGAAGCTAAAGTAATCTTGATGCCCGTTCTTCAGTTTCGATTCGCGCCAATATACGTTAGAACAAAAGAACTGATAAAATCCAACCTGATCGGCAAACCGATAGCCTTTCACTTCCGCGAATTCATCCCTGCAGCAAACATGGCAGAACAGTGGCCGATGGAATCGTGGGCTTGGAACATCGAGAAAAGCGGAGGATACCCTGATTTCACGCTCTCTATTTGGTCAATCGATTTATTTAGATGGATGTTTGAAACCGAAATCGCGAACGTGGAATGGATGGCAAACTACCCCAAGTTTGAGAAGTATGGTGGAATACTAGGCTACAACACGATGGGCCTGATCAAACTCTCAAACGGCATCGTCGGATCACTTCACTACAGCGCATCTGTAACTCCTTCAGCAAGTACTAGCAGACTGGAAATCTACGGGGACAACACAAACGTTCTTCATGCAGTTTGGAATGACAAGATACTTCTTTACGGCTCTGATCAAAAACCACAGGAATGGGCTCTTGAAGTGAAAGGCACGAAGGTTTGGGGTCACCGTCAAGTAGACGCCCACTTTGTAGAATGTATTCTTCAGCACAAGCAGCCTCAAGTAAGCGTCGAAGATGCTATTAAAGCACAGGAAATTGTACAAAAAATCACGACGAAACTACAGCAATGAAGCAACAAAACCCGCCGCCAACCCAAATAGAATCGGGAATGGCAATCCTGGAAACATCCCCTTCTTCTCAAGCATCTTAAACGAAAGCGCACATCCGATCAAAATACCTACTATTGATGCTAAGCATGAGACAAAACCAAAATAGAGAAGCATGTGTCCTGAAAGCATGGCGTAGAACGTTAAATCGCCCAACCCCATTTGAATGTCCTTGAAGGAAACGCTTAAACCGCGAAGTTGGTCAAGTCCAACGCGTGCTATTTTTCCAACTGGGCCTCGATACACTGCAAACACGTCATAGACTGCAAGAAAACCAAGGATCAAAACTGCGCTTAAGGTCGGGATTGAAACGCCGAGAAATGTGCCTAACGCGCCGCCGAAGAATAGCACAACCAATGTGCTGAGCTTGCTGTGGATTCGAAAGATTGCAAAGTAAGCGATAGCTGTAATGGGAAGAGATGCCGTTAGGATTAGTTCTTCTGCGTATGGAATGTCAAACCTCGAAAATATTGCGAGAAGGTAAACCATGGAGAGCATGAAAACCGCCATCGTGAGAGCGAAGCTCGTAATTAAATTGATGAGTTTGTGATTTTTCCTTATTAGTAGCAGATACAATATTACGGCACCCACTCCGGCAAGTACGACGAAATACAGTCCATTGCCTAAAGAACCAACGCCTTCTTCGAAAGGTGTGACTCGGTAAATTTCCATTGTCGATGTCATAATTATGAAGCCGCACAGCGTTCCAATTGCCAAGCTTACGAGAACAGGCGCCAGATACACAAGTTCAGCCTTAAACTTGTCACTCACTGCTTTGTGTTCTCCTCGATCTTAATCTTACAGCTTCGATTTTCAATTGACACTTATGACAGAACAGGCTTTGTTTTCTGTCCGTGTCAAAAATGGAATTGGAGAAATACATAACGCAAAACGGGTTATCACAATGACCCAAATCTAACGTATGACCAAGCTCGTGCACGGCTTCTTTTGTGCTTCTTTCCACGAAGAGTTCCATGTTCGCTGGTTTTTTATGGAATTCTGGCCTAAGCCTCCATAATGATATTAGTGCCGCTTTGCCGGGACGCTCTGCTTCTCCGAACACGTAATTCAATTGCTGAACAAAAATGTCAACATCTACTACTCCTAAAACTCGGTTTACGGTTTTTTCTCTTTGGGCGTAATTGACGATTTGGTTCAGGATAATGTCTGAGCGGTACTGCTTCCTTTCCTCGTTGAATGCTTCTTGTGACAATGTCAATGTCTCAGGCATTAGCTTGCACATCGTCTTCGGAAAAACCATAATCAAGTTCTCTTTCACTCTGTCTAACACGTAAGGGTCTACTTGCCCGAATTTCAAAATACCGATTTTCATTTGCTATTCCACTAGACTTTGAAGATATCGCCTGACTTTGGCGCTGTGGCTTCCAAGCTCAATTCGTCCTTTATCCATTTGGCAAAAAACTCACAGTTTCTCTCAGCTCCATGAACGACGTAGATTTTCGGGTTTCCCTTAAGTCTCCTCACGGCTTCTTTGAGCTCGCTTGCACCGCAGTGCGATGAGAAATCAAAGTGCTGCACACGGGCCTTGACCTTCCGCATCTTTCCGTCAATCGTACATACGCCCTTCTCCAGCAGTTCTCTGCCGGGCGTACCTGGAATCTGATAACTTACTAAGAAAATGGCATTATTAGCTTTCTTGGCTATCTTAGATGTGTAGAACATGGCTGGACCGCCTTTAAGCATGCCTGCCGGCGAGATTATAACCCCCGGCGCTCTGATGGCTCTTCTTCGATCTCTCCAACCTTCCATCCAATCAACTCCATGTAAAGCTGTGGAAAACAGTTTAGGATCACCTAGATACTGTTGGTAATTCATCATTAATCCACTTACTTCTCGCGCCATGCCGTCGATGGCTACAGGATACTCAAAATGATGTGCCGCCAAGACGCAGGCTATTTCTTGGCTTCTCCCGACTCCGAAGGCTGGGATAAGGACTGTTCCGCCTCTTTCAACAACATCTTTAACTTCGTCGACGAAACGTTTCTCCAACTCCTTTCTTTCGGCGTGTTCTTCAGTTGCATAGGTGCTTTCGATTATGACTGCATCTAGCTCTTCGTACTGCATTTTTGCTCCGTTTAGCAGTCTTGTGTCGATGAGGTTGAAGTCGCCTGTGTAGAGCACTTTCCTTCCTTCAGCTGAGAGCAGTATCTGTGCGCTTCCAGGGATGTGCCCAGCGTTTGCGAGTTGGAACGTGATGTCTTTTATTCTTTCTTCTACACCAAAGTCGACGTGCTTGGCGTTTTTTATCATGGCTTTTAGTTCAAGATATTCAAAGGGCAAATAGTAACTGGACAGGTGAATAAAATCTGAGATTAGAATTTGACTTAACTCCACAGTCAGTTTGTTCGCGTAAAGTGGTTTCTTATCCTCTATGTAGAAGATTGGAATCGCACCAGAATGATCAAGATGGCTGTGCGTAAGAATTATCGCGTCTACTTCTTTTGGCGGAACGTGTACTGGAAAACCTGGTCTGTGGTCCAGCATGACGCCGTAGTCCAGCAGAACCTGAGTTTTCTCAGTCTTGACTGATATGGATATTCGGCCGACTTCATGGGTTCCGCCCAAAAACCTCAGTTGTACCTGGCTCATCTTATCTCATCTACTGCTAGTGTTCAGTAATCATGGTTTGCGCTGTTTTAAAAATGTATTGACTTTTCGGTTGAAACTGTTATGATCAAGCGTTTCTTCATGATTGACAAGATTTCTTCTGCCTTAATAGGATTTTAGATTCCGATTGCCATGCGAACCCTTCCTATGGATTTCTTCGAGTTTATCCTATTGGCGTTGAGAGCTTTGAATTTGAGTTTATTTTGTTGGCAGGTCTTCCTACAGACGTTTAGAATAGTTCTGTCCCAGTTTTCTAGATCATTCAAAAGTATGACCGTTTCGTATTTTGTTCGGTTGATATAGTCTGTTACTTGGTCTGCTACGTATTTTTTTGTTTCTTTGTCGAGCGGCATTGCTGTTTCATGCTGAGAAAGCGGGTAGACTTCGTCCAGTTCGATGGGGACGATGCCGAATGGTGCCGCATAAAAACACACATGGATCTTGGCTAGGTGCTGTTTGAAGTTGTGGTTCAGTAATCTAGAAATTGTCTTGTATTCTTCGGTCTTGTGGAATGGTTTTGTTCTGGTCTGCGGTACGAGTATGAGCGTTCTAGTGGTTTTTGGTTTGGTGTGGTTTTCCTTGAATTCTTTTCTATAATGGACTATTTCTGGCCGTGCAAGTCCTATTGAGTCAAAGTAGAAGAGTCCGCTGTTCTTAGTAATTGGGCTGTGTTTTTCGATATAATCTTGGTATTTGACAAGTTTCTTTGCTGCTTGCAGCAGCGACGGATGGGCATGTGCTTGCATTTCCAAATGTTCCCAGAGTCTGCCGTCTTTTATTGCTTGTTTTATGCGTTTCAGCTCGACACCGCAAACGTACAGATTATGTTCTGTTAAGAAGACGGTTCTCTCTTGTTTAGTCATTTCCATGACTTGTTTCGGGGTTGTGCTGGTGCATTTGGGGCACGTGCATGGGAAATACTCCAGCCTATTGAGCCTTGCTGTTCCTGTTTCGGTCATGTAGCGGTCTTCCTTGGCGTACAAGGCGTATGCGGCAGAATCGAAGAGGTCGCATCCTAGGGCTACGGCTAGAGCGAACATGAGTGGATGTCCAGCACCGAACAGATGTAGCGGTTTGTCTATGGGCAAATTCATTTTGGCTGTCATAATCATGTCTACTAGGACATCGAAGCGGTAGCGTTCCATGACTTCAGTTGGGCTTCCTAAAGCGTAGATTTGGAAGGGCAGTTTTCCCATCTGTTTAGCCGACTGTGCCACAAGGTTCAGGTATCGCCCGCCTTGAACTGGTCCCACCCAGAGAATATCTTCGCGAGTTTTCTGGGTGAAGAATTGTTTAGCGCGATCTAATGTTTCTTCTACTGTTTGTTGTGCACGTTTTTCTGTGACTTTCCAGCCAGTCGGTATATCTAAAATTGTGGCGATATCTGTCTCTATTCTTTCTTGATATTCAACGATTTCTTTCGGCTTTACTTCTATGCCGCCATAAACGAGTATCTGATAAGCTCCGGAATCAGTCATTATGACTCCATCAAAATCTAGGAACTTGTGTAAGCTTTTCTCAATGCATTGGTACTGTAAACGCTTTTTCAAAAGGTAAGCATTAGTAATCAGAGCCTCAAAACCAAACTCGTCCTTAATCCTTCTGGGAGCGATGGGCTGAATAACTGGGTTTATGACTGGAAACAACAGCGGAGTTTCCACTGTTCCACTCTTGGTTTTGAGTTTCCCGATTCTTGCAAGCAAATCTTTTTCCTTTATCTCAAAAGACAATAGTCAAACCTTAAACAAGAACAAGCAAACACCCATATAAAAAATGTCCATAGGAACTATGGCGATTCTCCCTTGTTTTCCTTTCAAACTCCAAACCAAATAAGTCTTAATTATATGACAATAGCATTAGCTATCCAAAGGTTCGTGAAACAAAAATGAGTTTGAACAAACTTGTTAAGGACGAGCTTTCTGGCACTGTTGCAAAATCATATGTGGCTCAAATCACACGGTTCCACAGAGTTCAAGCGTCCACGATGTTCCATGAAGCTGCAGAATATGTCAAAGACGAACTGACCAAAATAGGTCTAAAAGATGCTCACATCGAACAGTTTCCAGCCGATGGTAAATACAAATACTGGACTCACACTTCGCCAGTCGGCTGGACAGCACGAAACGCCGAATTGTGGCTCATAGAGCCAGAAGAAAAACTCATCGCAACCTATGAAGACTGTCCTCAAAGTCTGCATACTTACAGTAAAGCCACACCATCAGGGGGCATTGTGGCTGAACTCGTCGACGTAGATAATGGAACCAAACCCAAGGATTACGAAGGAAAGGATGTTAAAGGCAAATTTGTCTTGGCTTCCGGAACCCGAGCTAGGTTCATACATGAACTAGCTGTCTACAAGTACGGTGCTGCAGGAGTTATCACCGACACCTGCTACGAGTTCCCAGGCGCCCGCGAAGCATTAGACATACCTGACGCACACGCCTACCAATCCATATGGCCTACAGCAGACGACATAGACAAAGCGACTTTTGGCTTTTCACTAAGCAAACGCCAAGGCAACCAGTTGCGAGCCTTGCTAAGAAGCGGCAAAACCGTGAAACTCAAAGCTACAGTAGACGCAGAACTGTTCCCCGGAAACGAAGATGTCGTCACCGCAACAATAAACGGCACATCAAAAGCAAATGAAGAAATTTTCTTGGTCGCCCACCTTTGCCATCCTAAACCAAGTGCCAATGACAACGCTTCAGGCTCTGGTTTGCTCCTAGAAATTGCAAGAACCGTCAATGCTTTAATAACCTCGGGCAAAATGCCGCCGCCAACAAGAACCATACGGTTCATATGGGTGCCCGAAACTCTAGGCTCAACAGCCTACATAGCAGCTCACGAAGACCTGCCTAAAAGGCTAGTTGCTGGCATAAACTTGGATATGGTCGGAGAAAACCAAGAACTATGCAGATCAACACTCACAATGGATCGCACACCAGATTCGTGTCCATCATACCTGAACGACCTAGTCTTCAGCATCATAGAACAGTCTATCAAAGAATTTGACAAGCACACGTCTTTTGGTTCATCGTCCACCTTCCGCTACCACAGCACGACCTTCAGTGATGGAAGCGACCACGCCGAATTCACCGAATCCACCACCCATGTCCCATGCATCATGCTCCTACAATGGCCAGACCTATTCTACCACACAAGCATGGACACACTCGACAAGGTAAGCGAAGACAGCCTCAGACGAGTAGGATGGATAACCACCGTCGCCGCGTTAACATTAGCCAACGCAACTCCAGACGGAGCATTTCTAATTGCAACCGAAACAGCCACGCGAAGTATAGCACGAATCGAAGAAACCGCCCGCGAAGCCATACAAGAATTCTACAAAAAGAAGGAAGACAAGCAACTCAGAGACAAACCCGCTGAATTAGCCAAGGAACTCGCAAAAACTGCAAATTATTACAAAAACAAACTCGAGCATGTCACATGGCGCGAACAACACGCAATCAAATCCGTTAAAAGACTTGGAGAAAATCACGAACTAAACGCTTTCTTGGATAAACATTGCGAAGACATAGCAAGCTTGGGTCAAAAAGAAATTGGAAAACTCGACGAGGCCTTAAGTTTCATAGCAAAAGCGTCAAACGTAACTCTCCCAGCCAAGCTTGAAGAAACAGAAGCTGAAAATGAACTCACCAAGCTAATTCCTAGACGCCTGTTTAGGGGCACATTTGGTCTATCTCTGAAGAAGGAATTGGGTGAAAAAGAATACGAATGGTACGAGAAAATCAACGAGAAAGACTCGGCGTTTAATCTTAAACTTGGGGAGACTCTTAACTTCATGGATGGAAAACGAAACGCCTACGATATCCTAAAAGCAGTCTCAGCAGAATACACAGAAACCAAACCAGAAGAAATGCTCAAAGTACTAAAAGACTTGGAAAAACTAAAACTCGTAACTTTCCAATAACCACATCCTATCAAGAGCTAGACATGCTTATATCACCATCTATTCTTCTAGCTACTCATCCATTAATAAGGAACCCGAAACAATGGTCTGTACAATCGAAGTAAACGAAAAACCAAAACTAAACAACGCTGTGCTAATTGAAGGCTTACCTGGCATAGGCTTTGTAGCCAACATTGCATGCTTACACCTAATCCACGAACTGAAGGCCACACGCTTCGCCCAAATCCGGTGTTCATCATTCCAAGACTTGACAGTAACCACCGAAAAAGGCGGCACACGTAGTCCATTAAACGAACTCTACTACTGCCAGAACCAGACTAGCAGTCGAGATCTGATTATTTGGTACGGCAACACCCAAGCATTAACGACCGCAGGACAGTACGAATTATGCGGACGTGTTCTAGACTTGGCTGAAGAGTTGGGCTGTCGCTTCATCATAACCATAGGCGGATATAAACAACACGAGATAAGAACCACACCACAAATCTACAGCGTTGCCACAGATACAGAAACCATAAGCACGGTCCTGAACTTAGGCACAAAGATAATGGTCGGCCAAGTGTTCGGCGTAGCAGGTCTCCTAATAGGGCTGAGCAAAATCAGAAGCTTGAAAGGATTCTCACTTCTAGTCGAGACGCAAGGCACATATCCAGACACAAATGCCGCCCGCTCCGCTCTGATGCTCTTAAGTAAATATTTGAACTTACCCATCGACATGTCAAGATTGGATGTTGCAACAGAAGAAACCAAAAAAATCCTAGAATCCTTCGGCTTAATTAGAGGCATCGCAGAAGAAAAGAAGAAAGAAGAACAAAAGCTCCGCTGGTTTATCTAAGCTAGCTCTTGGATTCGCTGATAAACTGCTCGTAAACTTTCTGCACTCGCTCCGCAGCTGGTCCTGAACCTTCTATCACGCCTTTCTCAGTCAACTTGACCTTGTCCATTACCCAGATGAATCCTTTATCCTCGTAAAGCCTCACCATCGTCGGAAAAACTTTTTCTAAACGATCTGCCAAAGCCTTCAAGTCGAAAGGTTTCTCAACACCAAGTATCTGAGCGACAACGTTGCCATTAAGAAAAACCCTGTTCAGTTTCTTTCCGTCTTCATCCTTTGAATCGGCCAGACACAGGCTCAAGTTGTCAGGATTAATCCCAAGCAATGTCCCACCGAACGTCTTCCCCGTCGTAGTTGACACGATTACATGCTTATCCACTAGCGCTGCGACTTCAGTGAAAAACTTTCTCTGCGCAATTGACACCTTCTAGACCTCCATTCTACATAACGAATTGCAAAACAACTATTTAAAAACAAATCTCCTATTTAGGATTTTAATAAGACACTACGCAAGTTATGATTCAAAGAAGTCGCCATTAAGGTCGGCTTCCAGATACTTCATGTCCAAAGGCTTCATTATTATTCCCGTCTTCAAACTTATAATGAACGATTGGCTCTCGCTTACGAAATCTGCAAATTCGATTGAAAATTCCCGCATGAAATCCGCATATTTCGAATAGTTCTTATGAAGCGAAATCATAACTGCATCCTTGCCAAGTCCTTCTCCATCAGAAGCGAAAATAACATTAGGGTGCTTCATGACCCATTTCTTCGTAGACTCCAATTTCGCTTCAACTTCTTTCTTGTTATATGTTTTAGCCTTAGCAAATGTAAAAGCCATAATCTCATAGCCAATTTTGCCAAACTCCGGCACAATGGTGTAGCTTCTGATGTAATCCGCCAATAATCTCCTGTTCCTAGTCACTGTTGGCTGCGAAGCTCCAATAGCCTTGGCCAATTCCCTGTCGCTTCTCCTCGAATTCCGAATCAGCTCCTTCAAAATGCTTAGAAGTTTTTCTTGCTTCATACGAGATCAAACAAAAACAATATGCTACACCTTTTATTGTTTTCGGGAAACCAGCCAAAATATCGATCATTCACTTTTCCTTGATCTCCACATCCTGTTTCAACAATACAACACAATTGGCTGACAGATCTCGATAAACAATCACGTCTGGCCCAACCCGGCTGCCATTCCCCACTTTGACACCAGGCATGAAAAGTGCGTTGATTCCAGTTTTCACATCGTCGCCTAGAATCGCTCCTAGCTTCTTCCTTCCACTGTCCACAATCTTATCTTTCACCAACATCTTTACGGTTCCTGCGTCAAGCCGATAGTTTCCGGTAATCGTGCCCGCGCCCAAATTGCAGTTTTCACCTATGACGCTGTCCCCAACATAAGATAAATGACCAATATGCACATTATCCATAACTACACTGTTCTTTATCTCGCATGCATTGCCTATGCGAACCTTCTTGCCAACGCTTGTGTAAGGACGTATGTAACAGTTAGGGCCAATATCACTCTCAGCGTCGATAAACGCAGGTCCTTCAATGTAGACTCCTGACCGTATCCGCGCGGTTTCTGCAACCGTCACTGGACCAATCAAATGAGCACCATTCTCAACAATACCCCGTACTCTGTGGCTCTTTTTCATCAAAGCCCATCGGTTTGCCTCAAGCAGGTCCCAGGGTCTTCCAATATCCAACCAGTCATCTCTAGGAATCTCTACGGCTACTACCTCCTTCTCTTCTTTCAACAAGAGCGAAATTGCATCTGGAATCTCCCATTCGCCTCTAACCGAAGCCGACGTTTCCTTTATCTTATCAAATATCTCCGGTGAAAAAATATAGACGCCTGCGTTTGCGAGAGTTGTCGGTGCTTCCTCGCGGCTTGGCTTCTCAATTATCCGCTTAACAAATCTTTCCTTTTCTAACTCCACTATACCATAGTTCTCTGGCTTTTCAACTTGAACCACAGCCATTGATGCAGCTGGCTTTTCGCTCTGAAATGCGTCGATGACTTTTTTCACGGCTTTCGCAGTGAACAACAAATCGCCATAAGTCACCACGAAATCCTCTTTTACGTGAGACTCAACGACGCTCAGAGCGTTACCCGTTCCGAGCATTGCCTCCTGTTCAACATACCCAATCTTCAGCCCAAATCGTTGGCCATCACCAAAATACTGACGAATCGTGTCTCCCATAAAATGAACAACTACAGTTATATCGTCTATGCCTGCGGCTTTCAGCACATTCAAACAGTGCTCAAGTATCGGTTTTCCTCCTACCTTTATCAGATGCTTAGGTCTTGTCGACGTGATCGGTTGAAGTCTCACACCTTCTCCAGCCGCCAAAACTACCGCTTTCATTCTCTCATCTCCTTAACGAGCTTCCTAACGATTAACAATCCCTTTCCAATTATTTCCCTTGCTGCATTTAACGATTCACCCTCAACTGTCAACCTCAAAAGAGGCTCAGTGCCTGAAGCCCTAACCAAAATCCACCCTTTCTTTAGAACCAGACGAACTCCATCAACATTTGACAGCTCCTTGAATTCCGGAAAGGCGTTCTCCAAATACTCTGCGACATTCTCCATAACCCTACACTTGACCTCGTTTCCACAAGCAATATTCTCTCTGATCGTTGGATATTGAGGCGTTTCAGAAATGAATTCCGACAGGCTCTTGTCCTCATCTTCCATGGCTTTCAAAAGTATCGCAGAAGAATAGATCCCATCCGGGCAATAATGGAACTGCGGATGAACCCAAGCCCCACAGGGCTCGCCACCGAAAACGGCATTATTACGCTTCATTGCCTCCGAAATATAAACGTCACCAACCTTTGTCCTGATCACTTTTCCACCCTGTGCTTCCACCATTTTTTCCACACACATAGATGCCTCAACGTTTGTCACTACAGCTCCTCCACCATTTTCCTTTACAACATATGCGGAATAAGCCGCTAAAACACGGTCAAAATCAACAAAACAACCGTTCTCGTCAATGAAGGCCACTCTATCACCATCACCATCGTAGGCTAAACCAGCATCGACACCCATTTCTTTAACAATTCTAGCCAAAGGCTTCAAGGACTCAACGTTAGGTTCTGAACTTCTGGCTGGAAAGAACCCGTCTGGCTGTGCATTAATCGCGGTCACTTTACATCCTACTTTTTTCAAGATTACCGGCGCAAGACTGTACGTTGCACCACAGCCCGGATCCACTATAACATGCAATTTTGTGCGTAATTGTATTGCTTCCTGTATCTTCTCAATGTAACTTTGGCTTTTATCAACAAGCACGGCTTCGCCGATTTTTCGCCAATCTGCAAGTTCAAACTCTTCATTTTCGATGATCTTTTCAATTTCATTTTGGCTATTCTCGTTATAAGCTACGCCATAGCTATCGAAGAATTTGAGGCCGTTATATTGGGATGGATTATGAGAAGCCGTAATCATAACACCCACGTTAGTACTGCATTTTTTCACTAAATACGCCAACATCGGAGTTGGCACAACACCCAAGCAGGTAACATTTGCTCCTGCTGCCAAAAAACCGGACACCAAGGAGTTTTCAAGCATTGAGCCTGAAACTCTCGTATCACGAGCCACGAGTGCCTCTTTCGCTTTGGAAAGTTTTACCACTGCCAAGCCTAGCTTGGCCGCTAAGGTTGGAGTGAGATCAACATTAACAAGGCCGCGGACGCCTGAGCTGCCGAAGAGTATTGACTTCAAATTCCAAGCCTACCCTTTTGATTAATTTGACTTAACGCATAGATTGCGTTACTAAACTATTTTTGTTTTAGCTTCTCACAGAATCTAATAAGCTGCCCTTTTGTAGGATGCATACCCTTTGGATTTGATATGTAATATGCTGCTACCAAGTTTGCTAAGGTCAATCTGCAACCATCTGAAAGTTTGCATGCGTCTCCTAGAATGTTTCCAGCGTTCCAAGCATCTCCTGCTCCAGTAACCCTCAAGATAGGGATTTTGAAGGCAGGTACTATCGTTTCATCTTTCCTAGTGAATGTTGATGAGAAACTTGTCGTGTGTAAATCAATCCTTGCTCGTAGACACGATGCCAGAATTCTTGCCGATTCCTTTGCCAGCTCGCCGAAGCGCAGCCTCCTCTTTGCTTCTTCTATTTCGCTACTTAGTTGTGACGCGTAAGAAATCGCTTCATTCTCATTAACACTCAAAATATCCACATGTCTCGCTTGCAGAACATTTTTCAGTAATTCCGGAATCTTTCCTCTGTTTGGACTCGGATCTGCAGTATCAAGATACGATTTACCTTTTCCTTTCGTTTTCAAATGGCTGAAAACCGCCTTGGTCAATTTGGTACCAAAGCGTTTGGTTCCTGCCCAATTAAAAACACACACGTAATCCGCATTTTCAATTGACTCATAATCGTCCTCATCTAACCATTGTGGGCCAAAATTGGCTAGCGCACCTACATCCCGAAGCATCACATTGACTTTCGTTTTCTCGATCTCAAATTCAATTGCAGTCGTTATTGACGCCTTGTCAAAGATTTTCACGTGAGAAAAGTCGATTTTTTTTGAGTTAAGATAGAATCTGATTAGCTGCAGTCCGAGATAGTTTGTGCACACTATCGGCGTGACGTTCACGTCCAATGCGACTAACGCAGAGGCCGTATTGACAGCGTTTCCTCCTCTAAGCTCCACCTGTCTTATCTCGTCTATGCTACCGCCTTTCTTTTCAGCTACTTTTTCGAGATTCTCAGAAAAACAACCCACGTCCCAAGCTAACGTTACCAAGCGGTCAAGGAAAAAGTCAGGCATAACCACAACGTTAAGTTTTTTAAATTCGCCCTTCAGAAATTTCTGCAACTCTTCAAGGCAGTCGTTTAACAATACGTTATGTCACCTGTGAGACAGTTATCAGCAAATATCAAATAACTTTATCTGATCGACGCGATGAGTTCAATTTCATCCGAGCAAGAAACGGATGCAAATCCAGACGATGTCGCCAAAGATCAAGGCTGTCATTAAGCCTGCTGTAACAAATATGAGCATGGGTAACCCAGGTGTTGCCCAGACTCTGTCTTGAATTTTTCCGGCTCTAATGGCTTTTTCCAGTCTTTCGACTATGTCGTTTCTGCCTTCGTCTTTAGGCAAGACAACCAGTTCCCTTCTGAATTCCCCTTCTGCGCTTTCTTCGATATCTTCCAGAGGGTAAAAATGCCATTTTTCCTTCAACTTGTTCACTGAAACCTTGTACCCTGTTACCAAAACCAGAATTTTCTTGCCCCACCCTTCTTTTTCATGGTCTCCTTCAAAGAGCTTCATTCCAGTTTTCTGTCTCCAAACTGTGTTCCGCAGAACTACATAGACCGCCGTTGCAGCTGCAAACAATACAGCGTTACTGAATATCGTTATGGGAAAAAACATTCGTGAAATTGGCGATATCTCTCCTGTCACAGGTATAAGCACGTTTTCTGGGCAGAATGGCAATGCAAGTGCCAGGCACATTAACGCTTTTGAGTCGGCACCTCCGAAGCCTCCAGAGTAGAATAGTATTATGGCAAAGGCTGCGGTCAGACCAAAGCATATGCCGTACAGAACCAGCTTGGATGGCTCATAGAGTACGAGTTCAATAATAGTCAGTGTGAATGCAGATGGCGCAAACAGTAACCAAACTTTGTTGCTTACTTCTCGGGTTTTCCAGTCGCTCCACGATGAATACAAAAGGAAGACTAGGGCCAGTGAAGTTCTTGCCATGGAAAGTATTGTGGTTTCGAGTTGCGTCTGCATCCCCTTTAACGTAGATGACTTATTCTAAGTAATGCTATGTTAATAAAACAGTTTGGAATTAGTTGTTGAGAAAGGATATGAAAATTGGTTCTAAACTTGTATTATGGTGCTTGTTCAGGGAAAGGTCCGAGTTCAAGCCCTGTATCTGTCATTGCTTTGAAATAATAGTAATTTCCAGAAGTCCACGTGGTTGCCAGTTCATTCGGCCATGAAAGGACTATTGTCGCATCTGATTTTGCACTCACGATGATTCCGGTGCCAATGTTTGTTGATGCTGTCGCATTCAGCAAATTGTTTTGCGCCATTCCTATATAGAGTTTTGTGATTTTTCCACTTGAGGTTCCAGAATTACCTATTGCCAAGTATGTTTTTTTCTCGGTCGAGTTCCAGAATATATTTTCTTTGTATGGAATGAATTGAGATTGTGATGCTGCGTTGCCAATATATGTCATTATCCACGCGTATGTCACAACTATTGCTGCAACTGCTATTACTATTAATAGCAATGTGGCAAGTATTGGCGATATGGCCTTCTTGGATCTTAACATGGTTCTCTTCAAGTCTTCTCACCTATTAGCTGTCTATGAAATCCTCATATTCGATATTTAACTTGTATGAACACCTAATCCACATTCTGAATAATTTTGAGATCGAGATGAACTTAGTATTCAGTCGTCACCGCCACTTTTGGTGGGCATTCAACAATAATCCATAAGCCTGTTCCTTTACCGCTCTCTACTTTGTAAATTGGGGTGGTGTTGTCAAAAGTTACAACCACACCGTTCCACATTATGTCTAATGCAGACGTAAAGTTGTAGAGCGTTGTCATAGTTACAGGAGCAAACTCGATTCTATTCTCTCCAGTGTTGTTTGAAACCTTGAGAGCTCCAGTCTTGCTTCCCGTCATATTGTCGAAATAGTAAAGTTTCTGGTTGGCCAAGTCTGTGAACATTATTCCTGACCCTTTTGTTCCTGAAATAAATTGACTCCAGTGGTGTGCCCAATACGTCGTTGATAGATTGTAGAATGAGCCCGTTGCGCCTGATACGATTGGGTATCCGTTTAGCGTGCCGTTTTCAGTTTGAGGCAGACTGGTAGGATAGGTTACCGTTCTGATCGGACATATTTCTGTTATCGTTCTATTTTGCTGTGATTGCACGAACATTAGTCTCAGTTGGTAAGTGTAATATGTGACATTGGCTGGTAAAGTTAGCACTATGTGCGCATATAGATTCGGGCAATTGTTCGCACCATCAGGCCACTCGGCTTCCTGATGTACTATGTCTCTGACGATTCCATTTGTGATCACATAGGCTAGACTTGATCCATAAGTGCTTGATTCACCATCGATTTGCATGAATTTGGCTTTGCACGTTGAGGTCCCGACAGTTGAGTTCACCAGAAAGTCGCTGCTAAACCGAAGAGTCACGATTCCATTTGTTAACAATCCTGCAGACGGATTATCCCCTGCAAAGTACTGGCTAGTGTAAGCAAGAGAGGTTTGAGTTGCTGTGTCGCTTCCATTCCACCATATTGTGACCTTCGACACATTGTAGTTCACTAGAAAAACCAGCATTGTCCTGCTATTGAAAACGCTTGCATTGTTTGTCAGACCCATTGGGATTCGATAGTCGGAAGCCCAATCTTCTATTTGAAATGGCACCTCGTAGTTTGCGCCGTTGATGGTCTGGTTTACATGTAATGCCTTCACCGGTATTGGGGGGATGGGCTTTGCTGCTGTTGTCAACTCCAAGTCCTGTCCAAGCCACCTCATTGTGCCGTTTTGCCACAATTCAGTGACCAATGTTACGTCGCGCCGTGATGAATAGAATGTGGAGTTCCAATCTAGTGTGCATGTGTACATGCTGAAGGAAGAAGTCACGACAATTATGCCTCTTGGATCTTCTACTTGAACTAGACAGGAATACGCATCTATTCCTGGAGGAACATCGATGAGGTATGTTCCATTTGCGAAAGCTGTGGGTTCAGTTATGGGACTTACAAGCTCCCATGAGGAGCTTGCGTATGCATAGCGGAAGAACTTGAAATTCTTTTTCCCGAGATTTATTAGGGGTTCGTCCTCGTCTCTGGTTACTATCAATTGTGTTTGGTTGGTTAACGTCGAGTTTTGGGTTTCTGCTTTCAGTTTGCAGGATGTCTGATAAGTTATGCCATAAATGCCTAATCCATTTAGACTATAGTTTACAGCAACGTTTCCCAGGCTGTAACTTGCATTTGTGAACCAATAAGTGAGCAAGTTCACATTGCTTGCATTGAAAGATGTTCCCCACTCCGGATGCACATTTGCCATATTCATAAGTCCGCTTTGAAGATAGTTTGTTGCTAGATCCTTTGCGTATGATGAGTTTCCGGTGACTTTGAGCACTGATCCGTAGTATCCGACAGTGAAGCCCAAGACTTGTTTTACTGCGAGGTTCGTTTCATCGACGGCGCTTAGCACTTGAGGTTGGTCTTCTACTGGGCTATAGCGTATTGTGGAGTAAGTTACTATCACCGTCGCTATCAGCACAACTGCAACAAACAAGGCTGCGATAATTGAGAACTGACCCTTATTGTTCATTTTTACACGCCTCCCGTTTGTCCAAGCTGCAAGACAACCATTCTGGAAGTTCCATTCATTGTATATTCAGATCGATACAGCCTAGGTCTGAAACTGTCAAGAATGCCAACAGCCGTGAGCCTAATATCTGGGCTCCTTGTAAGACCTATTGCCATGAAGGAACCGGAAACGTTGTTCTTGTATGTGGCTCCTGCGATCCAGTTGCCGGTTTGCTGGAAGAGGTAGCAAGCTACATTCAGGTGATATGAGCTGAGAATTGAGGTTGGGAGAGCTCTTGTGGCTGTTTGATATGGAGACGGATAGATGCCGTAATAGTTGCAGTAGTACGAAGCCTCAGACGAAAGGCTAACGACACCGGGGCTTCCAGTGATCCACGTGTCATCGTACGTATATGGTTGGCCATCCAAACCTCGAAGAAAAGCATTTAGTCCTGCGGGGCCAACATTTTTCATCCCGTAGATTCCCCAAGTGTTCTGTTCATTTGGAAATAGTTCCTTATTGCTGACATAGTAAAGTGGGTAGCCTACTATACTGACCCAAGTCCAGTTGTATGTTCTTACTCTTTGTCCAAGTGTGTAGCAGTATCTAGCGTAAGAGCGTGGACCTGGATCGTATCCAACACCTGAACTTGCATAGTATCCTGCGGGTATGGGTACTGCTTCCCCAACAGTGTTTATGACCGTTGCATTTCCCACTGGTTCTCCTTGAAGCGTGGTGCCGTTCAGTATTTTTTCCAGTTGAGTTGTGTTTTGTACGATCACTGTGGCTTTGAAATAGGGTGAAAGTAAATCATACAGGTCTTTTGCAAGACTTTGGGCTGTGTATCCTGTAATCCACCAGCCGTTAGTATCACTGCAATTCAAGATGTACAAGGTCCCTCCCCCTCCATGTTCGCCAATTTTCTCCGAAATTACGTTAAAAGTCACGTTTGATGAAGCAACCAAATACGATGATGAATCTGACCCTGTGCCTAGACTCTCAGCGTTTGAAATCGTCTTGATTGGGATGTACAATTCGGTAGTGTCTCCGTTTGATATGTCATAAGTGGTAAGGTTGTAAACTACGTTTGGCGGTAGACATGCTGAGAGCGCAATTTGCAGGCTTCTCCATGCGGGATCGTCGGGCTGTTTGAAGACTACTTCGCTAAGGTCATAGTCAACGTCAAGAGTTTGAAGCGTCGTCAATGCTAGTCTCCGTAGGTTGGTCGGTGATACTTGTCTTGGTGAGGGTAGGACTGCAAATATAGACGCTATTATGAATGCTCCGGTGATTATTATTATTACGATTAATACCTCTATTGTTCGCATCATATTAGGCAATCACCTGATAACCTTCTAAACTCCACAGAGCTAGTTTGGCTTGATACGCAATACCATTAACCAGTACCGTCCGAATGTCGGTAGCGACCCATTCCTGACCAGTCGGTTCTGCTCCGAACACCACTGGAAAGGCTAGGGAACTTAGGCCCCAAGGCATCAATACAATTCCGTCTTCGTTGTTGCTCTGGTATGTTATTATCAAGATCCCGGGGCTGTAAGTCGGAATAGTGATTGTTTGATAAGGCTCTCCGTTTCCGTAGTTTACCTTGCCAATTTTTCCGGTCGAGTTCTCCATAGGCATTTCGCGCAGGGTGAAATCTTCAGTCAGTAACACGAATGTGGCATTGTAGAAGACCGCTGAGTTTGGGGGTCCGAATTGGTGGATGTCATAGCTGTGTGCAAGTATCACTCTTCTATCTTCAAAACTGTCGATAAACGGAATAACATATCGTTTATCAGCAGTGATGCGTTCGTGATAGCCAACGCCTATAAGTCCGCTTGAATGTGCGTATGCAATAAGAACGTATGAATCAGTGGCGGCAACCCCGCTGAAATCTAGTACTGCTACACCCTGGTCATCTGCTTGGGTTGTACCAAACGAACTTGCATATTCAGGGCTCTTTTGTGAGCCTTTATTAATGACTCTGAAGAGGCAATAACTTATCGTGGCATTCGAAAGAGGGAAACCTGTCCCGAAAGTTTGAACTCTGACCCTAAGGGGATTTGCAGATTGTATTTCTGTTAACTCAACAGTGACTATCGGTGTGAAAGAGAGTTTGAATCCAAACGTCCCATCTATTCCGAGTAGTTTGGAGGCTGTGGAATAGTTGATGGCTCTTGAATATGGCACTAATAGGAAATTATTAAGTCCAATTGTTATGTTGCTATAAGTTAGTCCAGTTTTGGAATAGTTTATCGGTTCTCCCGTCAATGACTGCAGCCGCATTAGTGAATAAGGGCTAATTCTGTACTGAGTGAATTCCGGATCCTGCAGACCAAAACCTGTTGGTTCAGAATTGCTTTTTCCCCAGTTTATCGGGTTGCCTGGGCTAAGTAGAATGTTGTCAAGTATGTCACTGGCTCTCGTTGCCAGATATCGATGCTTTTGGTAGATAATCGCTGTTTGAACAGTTTGGTTGAATAGCCCTATGAAGAGTAATATTGCTCCTAGGAAGACTGTGACGGCGACTATATGGTCTATGGTTGAGATTGCCATTTTCTTTTCACCTTATGCTCCGAAGTACAGGCATATAGTTCCGTTCAGAAACTTCTCAGCCTTGACGCACGCATTTGTGGAGTTGCTCACAAAAGTTGACTCTTTCCAAAGAGCGTTTGGTCCAAGGATCACTTGCGAACTTGCAGAGGTTTGTGTGTTCATCAGAGTCATCGTTACCTCTAGAACTTTGCTTGAATTGCCTGCTGGCTCCGCAACTGACCTGAGTGTTGCGTTTCCTGAGTAATAGTTATCCTCAATCAAAGGCGGCAGATGTGTTGAGTATGTCGCAGTTCCGACCGATATGCTTTCATGATTTAGAGAGAAAAACAATTGCTGTATAGTACTCCCAAGATGACTGGTAATATCTTTGAGGGCGAGTGTTCTTCGGGAATCAACCCAGATATTCATTAGCCAGTTTGCGGTCATAGGAAATAGAAAAACTTGCGTTATCAAAATGGGAAGCAGGATTATATATTCAATTGTTATTTGTGGCATTCATTATTCCTCCTAAAGGGCTAACCATGAAGCCCTAATGAAACAATCACCTCTCCGGTATAGAACTCGAGAACAGAACCATCTGGGACGTCTACTATTTCCTCTGTTCTGGCAAAACTGAAGAAGTCTGAGCTGAGCCCCAAGCTGGTTTTAGGAAAGGAAACCACTATCTTGACTGCGTTTACGTTGCTTTCTATGTCTGCTGTGACAGTATTTCCTGACAGTGTAACCGACTGCGAGTAGTGTGGGCTAGAACCAGTGGAAAGGATTGGCAAATAGAACCTAACGTAATTCTTGTTGCTTCCACCAGTGGATATTGTAGAATTCAGCATTCTTATTGATGGTGCAACGACAACTCTTATGAATTCGCCATCATTCATTGGCAGTTTCTCAATTACATAGATTTGACCAATTGGAGCAGATGTC
Source organism: uncultured Candidatus Bathyarchaeia archaeon (assembly GCA_964355725.1). Lineage (GTDB taxonomy): Archaea > Thermoproteota > Bathyarchaeia > Bathyarchaeales > Bathycorpusculaceae > CAYHEV01. The sequence continues at coordinate 22,381 of CAYHEV010000006.1, forward strand.
CCGGTTTGTATGAAGGAATTGTCTTTAGGGAATATACGTTCAACATAATTGTTTGTGATGGAGTATTTGCTTACAGGCATGTTAAAGAGAAGAACACCAACGCTGAAGTTGGCCAAATAAACGTATCCTGCACCTTTGTCAACATAAACTGTATAGTTTAGTGCCAAAGACTCAAAGCTAACTTGACCAAATCTGCTCACGTAACGAATTGTTTGTGTTCGCCCAGCGGTCCAAGCTACATCATCCACTTGAAGACCCACAGTCTGCATGAACTGCTTCATTGTACTGAATTCGTTCTCTGCCATTCTTGCATCCAAGAAGTTGTTTGCGAAGCCTATAGTGGCGAGAAGTAATACTATTACGGCGCTCGTCAATATGACCGTTGAAATTGCTGGGCTGATCGCTCTATTGTCTCTTCTCAACCTCTGCAGCGAAACTTTGTGTTTCTTCATTAATCCTCCCCTACAACTTTATAAACGCAGGCAACAATTTCGCCGCTAGAACAGCAACTACAACTAGAATTGAAGCATGTTTGAAACCTGATGCAACAGATTCCTCGCTTATCTTGCCTGCAACTACGCCTATTAGATAGCTGTGGAAAATACACGAAGTCATGAATATTGTTCTCATCATGCTCATATCTTTGGGTTTACCTCCTCCAACGCCCAGCGTACCGGTGGTGAATCCAAGCATCATTGTCGTAGTTGCCACAAGCAGAATGGAAGCGAAATATGGCATCAATATGTACGGACGCACTGCCATCTTTTTCTCTTTCTCAACCTCATTAGTCAAGTTGTTAAATCTCGCTAGCGACTCTATCATGGCGATTGTGCCACCGCCAACATCTATGGTTTCAACAAGAAGGAACATTACGATTTGAGTCATCCAACTTCTTGTTCTCTTAACAAAGTCCATGATTACCTTCTTTACCGGTACTCCCCACGAAATCTCTGAACTTATCTTGCGTAGCTCCTTAGTGAATTCACCATAGTCACGTCTTGAAAGACTTTCGATGCATTTTTCAGGTGATAATCCAGTCTTTCTTACCTCTGTCAAATCTCTCAAGAAACTGTTTATGCCCTGCTCGATGCTATTCCTCTTTTTTGAGAGTTTGCCATTCACGATTGCTGCTGGTGCTGTTGCAATAACGAGGGCTATCGCAATTGCCACTGGCAAATCAATGATTGAATGCAAGCTGTTGAAAAACGGAACATAAACATATCCCATGAAGTCTGTCAGCAGTAGGAATAATGCTATCGCTATCGCACTGCATAAAGCGAATACCTTGTATGGGCGCATTTCCACTACAGGTGTTTTAGGTTGCATGCTGTGCGCCAGATATATGAACATCAGAGAGAGCATTGGCGTGAACAGGTACGTGTAGAGAATTATGCCTGAGTACATGGAAATCCCAGTGCTGTAGATGGACTCGACGCTGAACAGAATATAGAAGCACAGCGACATCAAAACCATGACGATTATGAAGGTTTCCAGAAGCATTCCCAGCCGCTCTGCTGCGGCTTTGACACGCAGTGCTCTGGTCTTGAATATGTCTTCAGCTTTTCTTTCGAGGAAGTGGCCGATGTCTCCTCCAATTATGACTGTCGAAGCATATCCGGAAAGAAAGTCTTTGTAGATGTCCAGAGGATTCTTCTTCGCTGCAGTTTCAATCGCTGTCAACGGATCTATTCCAAAGATCTCCACATCCTTTATGACCTCTCTAGCTTCGCCTTTCATAGCTGGCATCAACTCGACTTCTGCCAAACGTTTGAAGCTCGTATAAGGTGCAATGCCTCCGGAAGCCATGACGCTAATGTAAGCAGCTGCAAAAGGCATTTCTCGCTCTAAGTTGCTTGCTCTTTCGCTTGCTCTAGACATGGGAATTAGAAGAAAACCTATCATAACATAGAATGGAAGGGGTATCAAGAAGATTATTGGCATGAAGCCGTAGAGCCACAGAAGGAGTATTGATACTATTGATACCGGCAGTGTTAGAACTGCACTGAACAACATTAGTGAAACGTAGGTTTCTGCGTAGATTTTGATTTTCGCTCTTTCAAGATAGCTTTTGAACTCAAAAACATGTTTCAGAAAGGAAGGAGCTGCCCTTCCGAAGACGCGGAATGACAGGGCCTCAAGGGTTTCTAGTAACGGCAATTGCTTTTACCTCCTCCCCAGCCAAAATCTTTTCATAAATCTGTTTTGGTCTAGCATAGTATTCGGCGATTATTGCAGCCACATCTTTGTAACTTCTTATGTTGCGTTCGCGCATCCAACGCAAGACTTCTTTGCGTCTATCAATTTCAGCTAGTAGATCCTTCTTGCTGACGCCGACCCGTTCAGATATTCCTGAGAGCATTACGCTCTTGTCAAATGACGATAGATAACAGTCTTTGGCAGGATGCCATTTGAAAACAGGTCGATTATCGTCATAATCTGCTATCTCATTAACGTCGATCACACGTCTGTAAGCTTTTTTCTCGCTACCCTTGATAAGGTGAACTCTCTGAATTGATAGAACGATGTTCATCAATGGGATATACGCAGGCGCGATTTCCATGGGCTTTTGGGTCAAACGTCTGATTGCTGACGCAAAATTTTCAGCGTGCATTGTGCACATGCCACCGTGACCTGTTGCTAAAGCTTGGAAGAGCACATATGCTTCTTGTCCTCTGACCTCACCCACAACTAATATGTCTGGACGGTGTCTCATCGAGGTTTTTACCAGATCGAAAAGTGTTACTTCACCAACGCCGCCTCCGCCCAATCCATAGCTTTGTCTGGCAATTAGTGAAACCCAGTTTTCAAGAGACAAGTTGAGTTCTGCTGTTTCTTCTATGGTAATAATTTTGCTTCCAGGCTTGATTAGACAAGCTAAAGCGTTTAGAGCTGTTGTCTTGCCAGCCGCAGTTCCACCTAAAACCATAATTGATGTTCTGTTCTCGAGACACATCCAGAAGTAGGCGGCCATTTCCTCAGAGAATGTGCCTATGTTTATCAAGTCAATTATTGAGTATGGATCCTCTCTGAACTTCCTAATCGTGAAAGCGGTTCCAAAAGGTGTGATTTCACGTCTGTAACATACCGCAAGTCTGTGCTTACCAGGTAATGAAGCGTCTACTATTGGAAAGGCTGAGCTCACGTGTTTCCCACCCATGTGTACGAGTTTGACAACCATGTTGTCGAGTTCTTCATCATTCTGAAATTCGATATTTGTCTCGAGGCTTTCGTAGTTCCTGTGCCATATGTAGACTGGTTTTTTGACTCCGTCACATGAAATATCTTCGATGTTTGGGTCTCGCATCAATGGATCGATATGACCAAAACCTACTAGGTCTCTTTCAGCATGATAGAGAATCTTGTACCACGAAACATCAGGAAGCCAGCCGAGGCTTATTCGGTATTTATCAACTATTTTTTTTGCTTCCGTTGCAAAGAATTTTCGTGGATCTTGAATTTCCTGTTTTGGGGACTCTATTTCGGCTAGAAGTATTTCCAAAATGCGGGTATACACGCCTCTTTCAAGCGGGTCAAGTTGAAGTTCATCCAAAATATATTTGTATTCGCCTGTCTTTGGGCTCTGTGCTATGGCCACATGTGCAAAAGGTTCATAGAGTGGATATTTCTCAATGATCTTAAATCCTCTAGGCACAGATTTTGATGGAGGCGGAGGAATGGCAACTTTTTCGTGTTTTCCTAAGTTAATTCTGATCCTAACTTTTCTTAGTTTGGTTAATGTTTCTTGAAGTCGTGGTTTTGACTTTGTAGCTTGGTCAGGCATTCTTCTTCTCCTGCGTTCCTATATTATGACAAACTCAATCTATTAAATATTGCGTCTCACGAAACACGACGTTAACCTTCACTTTCTTCTTTCGATGAGAATTCAATAACCTTCAGCTTTGCCAGCACTGCGATTATTATTACGACTATTACTGGAATCATGATCAGAAGTATCGTCAATATGGGCCAACCGCCTCCAGTTTCGGGAGTGCTTTTTGGGTTCACCCTTATCTCGGTCTGACTTGCTCCATTGGCATAGCCATCTTGGGCCACTTCAACCGTTACAGTGGTGTTGAAAGAGACTGTTGTCTTTGGGGCGGTGTAGTTGAAAATGAACAAGCCTTCTGAGTTAGTGGTTTGATTTTCGGCGGAGACGGTTCCTTCACTCGCTGATATCATAATTGAAGCGTTTGCTACAGGGTTTCCGTCCTCGATGCATCCTACATAAACAGCAATTGTCTTTGTTTCTTCTGACTCAATTCTCGAAGAACTAATAGTCGTTGTGATATTGAACGTTTTCGGGTTAACCGTTATGTCCATTCTGTAACTGTTGCTGTCATATCCTACTGTTGCGACACTTGCATTAATCCAGAAACTAGTTTGGGTATTGACTTGTGGTGCCGTCCAAACAAACCTTGCGTTGCCATCAAAATCAGTTAATCCTGTAATCGGCAAGAAGATTCCATTTTCTGCAGTCATAGCAATGCTGGCGCCTTCAATGTTGCTCGTTTCGTATTCGACGCGGACTGTTATGTTCACGTTCTCTCCTGAAAATGCGGCATTAGGTTCGGTTGTAATCGTGATTTCGAGAATCTTGGGTCTTATCGTGATTGTTGTCTGTCCGCTGGCGTCTCCATATTTATCCTTCTTGGCATTCGCTGTTATTGTTGCAGTTAAGTCGGTTGATGTGTACGGGGCGGTGAGGTTGAACGAAAGCTCACCGTTTGCGTCGGTGAACCCCGACTCAATTGAAAGGGTTCCAATTGTATGTGACAGAGTAACGGTGGCGTTTTGGATAGGCTCACCACTACTTGTGACGTAGACTGTCACTGATATGATTCCCTCAGATTTGACAGTAGCTGATGCAGGTTGAACTTCAACTGAAAGAATAGGTCCCACTTTCAAGTATGTGTCGCTGACACCGTCGGCATATCCGCTTTTCGAAGCCCTTGCGAAAACTCTCACATTCGTTTCTTGAGCCACATATGGCACTGTGAAAACGGTGGAAAAAGTTCCATTCGCATCAGTAGATCCAAATGATTGGCTGAAATCTCCGCCTCTTACTGCAAACATGGTTACATTTGCATCTTGCACTGGGTTTGATCCGTATGTCACCGTGAAAGTGAATGAAACATTTTCTCCTGCACTCACTGCGGGGTTACTTACACTGACATTCGTGCTTACTGCCAGTACTCCTAGCCCAGATCGAACATCCACCGTTATATTGTCTGTATCGCTACCGCCGAAGTCATCCAAAACTGTCACTGTTGCCGTATAGTTTTCATTCAATGAAAACGGATACCTGTAAGCGAAAATACTCAGAGTTGTCCATCCGCTTGTCTGGCCATTTCCGTAATCGAACTTATACCAGTCAACGTGTCCCTCATCATACGAATTTGAGGCAATAAACATCACATCTTGACCATAGGTGACTGAGGTTTTGTCGACCAGAAGCTTTGCCGTTGGAGGAGTATTTATGTAGTTTACTGGTCTGGTCAGCCAAAATACAAAGTCAAGATTGACTCCATTGCCGCCAACCGGATTTCCTTTGCCTTCAGGATTTAACCACTCATTATAGGGTCCATCAGGACTGCCCCAATAGTTACTTGTTGCATTAACAGAATCGTTAACGTAATCGTTGTGTGTCACGTCCATTCCTATTGCGTTGTTATATATGTCGTTGAATTCGGCTGTATGATTGGTGTTACTATTGCCTAGTTCGTAAAAGAATCCAATGTTGTTGTCAAAAACTGAATTGTGTGTAATATCTGTGATTGGTGTCGGACTAGAAATGTAGAGGCCTCTAGTATTGTTTGCTGAAATAATGTTACTTTCTATAGAAATGTTATTGTGAGTAATTGCGTCTATCATTATTCCGTTTTGCGTGTTTGCGTAAATTCTATTTTGGGTTATACTTACTCCAGAAGTCTGATCTCCTGTTAAAAGCATGCCGTTCATGTTTGCCATGATAGTGTTGTTTTGTATCGTGACGGTTCCATTGCCAGTAATACTCATGCCATTAGCACCGTTGTTCTCCAGAATTTGAGTGCCGCTGACAGTCAATTGGCTGCTTGTTGCGTTTATTCCATTCTGAAGACAGTGGCTTATAACGCTGTTTGTGACTGTGACATTGCTGTTTTGTGCAACCATCCCGTTAAGACAGTGGCTTATGCCGCTGTTTCTGAATATGACGTTGCTGTTTTGTGCAAACACTCCGTCATTGGCATAGGTTATGGAGCACTCTGACAAAATAGTTGTTCCTGTCGTGTCGGATATGATGCCAAGCCAATCTCCCACTGCAGGTTGTTCTCTGTTTGATGTAAATGTAATTGCTCTATTGTTTCCATTTGCAGACAGAGTCCCATTGATTATTAGCGCAAAGTTTTTTCCGAATCGTACTTCTACACCAGGCTCTATGGTTAGTGTTGCGCCTGGACAAACTGTAACATTCTGTGACACCACAATTGGGCTGTCTATAAGCGTCCAAATGGTATCCTGTGTAATTGGGCCTTCAAAATAAGTTGCCTTCACAGCATGAAATAACGGTCTATATACAAAACCAAAACCACCAAGAACTATAGTCAACATAATCACGAATATTTTCAGTTGTTTTCTCATACTTATGCAACCGCTTTTCTAGTCAAACTCATATGATTCCTCTGATCAGTTTTAGTTTAAGCGTTATGAATTCAGAATCAACTTCCAGAATCTTTACCAAAATCATTTCTCAAATCGAACTATCAGCAATAGATTTAACGAAGCAAGCAAACAACCTATCCGCTGTGTGGAGGTAAACTTGTGAGATCTTTCATGGCGTTTGCTCTCGAGGGCGTTCCGTTAATAAAGGCTGAAGATGACTTAACAAGAATAATCGTTGAAACAGCTAGGAAAAATGATTTGAAGCTTGAAGATGGGGACGTAATCGTCATTGCGCAGAAGATTATTTCAAAAGCTGAAAAAAGAATAATAAATCTCAAAGAGGTTGTTCCTTCCGAAAGATCCAAGGAGATTGCAAAATTGGCTGGCAAAAGCCCGAAATTTGTAGAGATGATCTTGAGGGAAACAAACAGAATACTGAAGGCTACGCGTGACATATTCTTGGTTGAGGATAAGCGCGGTCTGGTTTGCATAAACGCTGGGATAGACAAGTCAAATGTAGAAGGTAGAGAAAACTTTGCGCTACTGCCAAAAAACCCTGATGAATCAGCCAGAAAATGTCGTTCAGAAATCAAGAAGCTAACGGGCAAAGATGTCGCAGTCATAATTTGTGACACTTATAGTCGCCCGTTCAGACGCGGACAAGTAAACTTCGCAATAGGTATAGCTGGAATCAAACCGTTCAAAGATTATAGGACGAAGAAAGACCTTTTTGGGCAAATACTAAAAGTGAAAAATGTCGCAGTAGTGGATGAAATTGCCGCGGCGGCGGAACTGGTTATGGGACAAGCGCAAGAGGCTACACCTGTAGTAATTCTGAAGGGCTTAAGCGATGTCGTTGAGTTCTGTGAAGAATGCAGCATAAGCGAATTGAGCATTTCAAGTGAAGAAGACTTGTTCAAGAATACGCTATGACCGTCAAGACTGAAGGAAAGGATTGTTGTGTTTTTCTTCGCCAATAGTGGTTGTCGGTCCATGTCCAGAATAAACAATAAGCCGTTCTGGCAAGTCTGCTAATTTCTTCAGAGAGAGACTCATGGCATGCTCAGAACTTTCTGGAAAATCTGTTCTTCCAATTGAACCTGAAAACAATGTATCGCCCGTAAAAACTTCTTTTTCACCGAGGAGTGATGTGCTTCCAGGGCTATGACCAGGGGCATGGATGACTTTCAGAGTTGTGTTCCCAAACTTCACTAGATCTTCATCATGTAGTAGGATATCAGCAGGCGGTGAAGAATTTTCAAAACCGAACATTCCTGCAATTTCTATGCCAAACTTTCCAAGCATGTGAGCGTCTAGTTCATGGATTAAAATGGGAACATTTAATTTTTCTTTTACTATGCCGTTTCCGCACGTATGATCTGGATGACCATGGGTGTTAATAACATACTTCACTGTTAACATATTTTCATCTATATAATCGAAGATTGGTTCTGCTTCAAATCCATCGTCGAACCCAGGATCAATGACTATGGCCTGTTTAGTTTGTTCGCAGTTTGCGATGTAGCAGTTCGTAGAAATCTTGCCAACAATAAACATCTGCACTATCATGTTTATCGAGCATTGAAGACTCATGGAATGCTATAAAATGTTCTGTTTCTGTCAACTTCAACTAGTATTATGTACCAAAATGATTAAATCTCGGGGAAAGGAAAAATCAAATGGAGAAAGGAGAATCTTTGAATTTATTGAAAGTTGAGACTGCGCTTAGCCGCTTTACTGTATGTCCTAAATGTGGCTCTCACCAAGGTTTCTGGCTAGGAATTAAAAGCGAGCGTCCTTATGTTCATTGCAAAAGTTGCGGCACAAGATTTGAGCTCTTTGACGTTTACTCATACAATGAAAAAGCTCATGAATCTAGACGGTTGGGGTTCCTTAAGAGATAAATGATCCTCTGACTCAGAAACACATCGAGAGCAAAAAGTAATCTTAAATCATTCATCACTGCATTTCTTTTCTTGCCAATTCTGCACCTTCTTCCGTTAGGCTTTTCTACTGCAACCCCTCCTAGTACGTCAAAACAGAAAGGCTTACCACTATGGGCGAAATACCAAATGAAGCCGCGAGGTCTTCTTCCAATCTCCAGGCCGAATTTGAGAAAGTAAGCGGTTTGGTTTCTGAGCAGTTCCAGATTGAAGAATCTTTATTGGAAAATGGTGTGCCAACATACTACTTGAAACAGCCGCAGGAAACCAAGCGGGCTTTTCTCAGACTGCTTGAGAAATTGACGCCACTGAATTCAATAGCGATCTTGCGTCGAAGCGATAATGGACGAATCGTTCTAAGAGTCGTCCCAAAACCGCTAGTGAAGCCGAGCAACATTTTGATTAATTGGTTGTTACTTCTTGCAACCATAGGAACTACGTTCATTTCAGGATACTTGCTTTCTGCTGACGTTATTAATCCGTTCTTAGGCGGAGCTGCTTTCACGATAGCTCTTTTGGCGGTGCTTGGTACTCATGAGATGGGACACAAGATAACTGCGAACAAGAAAGGAATGGAGGCCACGGCGCCCTACTTTGTTCCAGGGCCTCCTCCTTTTGGAACGTTCGGAGCTGTAATAATGCAGAAGTCTCTTCCGCCAAACAAGGATGCGTTATTTGATGTTGGCGCCGATGGTCCTATTGCAGGTTTCATAATAGCAACCATAGTCAGTATCGTGGGGTTAATCCTCTTGATTCCATCGCCCCATATTGTGAATGCCGAGCCGTTTAGACAAGTGCCCATACTTTGGATTATTCTAGAAAAAACTCTGAGTGGGTTGGGCTTGTTTCCAAGCACGACGACCGGTCAGGATTTGTTGTTGCATCCCGTCACTTTCGCTGGATGGGTTGGAATAGTTGTTACGATGCTTAATCTGTTGCCTGCAGCAATGTTAGACGGTGGTCATGTGGTACGATCTTTGGCTGGTGAAAAAACCCGCCTTGTTTTAACAGTTTTGTCCATTGCTTTCCTTTTTGTTGAGGGCTTTTTGCCGATGGCTTTGTTCGTGGTTTTCATTTCTATGTTCAAGCATCCTGGGCCTTTGGATGATGTTTCCGATCTGTCAAGGAGTAGGAAAATTTTGGCGGTTGTTCTCGTTATCATTTTCATTCTATGTGTTTTTCCTGAAATCCAGCCTTTCTGGACTTAGTTCATTCCGTAGTTGTGTTGCACATGTAAACGACAAGGTTTATTAAATGTCGCTAATTCAGATTCTCTTGTGACAATCTCCGGAAGAAATGACGTCATCCCCATTGTTCGGGTGAGTTTGGGTTGAGAGGAGTACCGATTCTTGCGGTTTTCTTCTTGATGTTTACGATAGCCTCTCTACTTGTTCCCTTGCCCCTGTTTCCAGGATGCGTTTTCTGCACTTTAATTGGGGCAGCGATAACCACATATAGTCAGTATTTGAGTGCAGTTTTCAACGGCGTTTTTTATGGTGTAATCTTGTGGTTTGTTTTTGTCGTTCTAAGTAGAAGACTTGGCGAAGAAAAATAATCCTGTTGTGCCTTCATGAGTTTAGCTTTCTAGTTGGGACCTGAAGCCCACGAGTCTAATTCTGGTCCCACATTTGTTGCAAGTCAATACCAGTTCGGCCAGTTCGTCATCTTTGATTTTTGTTTCGACGATCTGGTAGGTTTCGTCAGTTTCGTCGTCTGGGCTGATCACTGTTCCGCATTTGGGGCACGGGAATGCTCCGTCTCCGTCGATCTTTGTCAAGTCGACTGTGTAGATCATGTCTTTTTTCATCGCGGTTTTTTTCATCATTTCAATCGCCTTCACATCAGTTCTTCAATGTTTTCCATGGTTAGCTAAGAATATAATTAACCATTATGAATTGTCAATTCATATTTGTGGTTCATGCATGGTTCTCTTAAAGATGGATAAGTGCAAGAATTATTAAAAGATTTCAGAAAAAGTTATGTGTTCATAGCATGTGAATTAAGCTATTGCCTTCAAAAGGTGTGCAAGCTTGGAATCATATGATGTAATAATTGTCGGTGCTGGCACGGCAGGATGCTTAGCCGCCAAAACGACAGCTGAGGCAGGTTTGAAAGTCTGCATTGTCGAGAGTAAGAAGAGGGAGGAGATTGGGGAGAAAATCTGTGGCGACGCTTTGGGTGAACATCATTTAAAGTTCTTGGGTTTGGAGAAACCACAGGGTGGTGAATTGGAGAAGAGGATTGACGGCATCAAGATTTATTCGCCTGATTTGAACACGATTTTCACTGTGGCGCATGAGGATTTTGTTGGTTATTTGTTGAACAGGCGTCTTTTTGGGCAGTGGTTACTGAAGAAAGCCTTGGGAAATGGTGTTGTTCTTTTTGATTCTTTGCATTGTTCTAAGCCAATTGTTGAGAAGAGTTTTGTGACTGGTATTCTGAGCAAGAGTTTAAAGACTGGCGAAAATGTTCGGTTAGAAGGCAGAGTTGTTGTTGATGCTAGTGGTTTCATGGCGGTCGTTAGAAGGAAGCTTCCTGAGAAGATCGGGATAGATCGCGAAGTTGCAAATGAGGATGTTGAAGCCTGCTATCGGGAAATCAGACAGCTCAGACAGGAGAGTGAAGAGTCAAAGTATTGTGAGATTTATCTGAACCAAAAAGTAACTCCGGGAGGTTATACGTGGATTTTTCCTAAGGGTGGGGCGAGGGTCAACGCTGGTTTGGGAATTTGTATGCGGGATAATTTTCCGAAACCTAAGAGCCAGTTTTATGAGTACATTTTGGCCAAACCGCTTTTTGACGGTTCTCTTCTTTTGAATGGTGGCGCATGGTACGATCCAACTCGTAGACCATTCGACAACATGGTTGGGAATGGTGTTGCAGTTCTAGGTGACGCCGCATGTCTAGTGAATCCAATTCACGGTGGCGGAATTGGTCCCTCTATGCTTAGTGGTTTTTTGGCTGGGAAAACGATTGTTGAGGCTTTGGAGAAGAGTGATGCGAGTCAGAAATCGTTGTGGCCTTACAACCGTAGATATATGGAAATGTACGGAGTGAAGCAAGCGGCACTGGATATTTTCCGTTTGTTGCTCATTTCGAGTAGCGATGCAGATTTGAATTATGGCATGAACTGCAAGCTTTTGACTGAGGATGACGTCTTGAAGGCTGGCTTGGGTGAAGATTTTCACTTAAACATAACTGAAACTGCTAAACGGGTGTTCAGAGGGTTAAAGCGAGTGCGATTTTTAAACAAGCTCAGGCTGACCGTAAGCATGATGAGACAGATCAAAGCTCACTACAAGGGTTATCCTGAGTCTCCTGAAAGCTTTGAGAAATGGAGAATCCAAACAAAGTGCTTGTTTAAGGAAGCCCGGTTGAAGATCGGAGAGTAAATTTGTCTCGTATTAGATTATGCGTTGATGTCGAGTAAATGTGAAGTGTAATCATGATGCATGTTGCTGTCTTAGCCACTGGAGGCAAGGATTCTGTTTTGGCGTTGTATCATGTTTTGAACGAGGACTGTGATGTAAGGTGTTTGGCAACTATGATTCCGCAGAGAGAAGATAGTTGGATGTTTCATTATCCGAATATTCGGCTTGTGGATTTGTTTGCTGAGGCTGTTGAGCTTCCATTGGTGAAGGCTGAGACTTCTGGGGTTAAAGAGGAAGAAGTTGAAGACCTTAAACGTTTGATCGAGGCGCTTGATGTTGAAGGCATAGTTTCCGGTGCAATAGCATCCAACTACCAAAAGACTAGACTAGAGGGAATCTGCAAACAGCTAAAGCTCAAGTGTATTGCACCTCTTTGGCATAGAAATCCTTTGGACGTTTTGAAGGAGATTTTGGACCTGAAGTTTGAGGTCATTATAACTGGCGTCTATGCGTACGGTTTCAGTCCTGAATGGCTTGGAAGAAGAATCGACGAAGGAGCCGTTGCAGATTTGATGGAGCTTAATAGGCGCTACGGTGTTTCACTTGTTGGCGAAGGAGGAGAATACGAAACCCTAGTGCTAGACGCTCCTTTCTTCAAAAGAAGAATAGAAACAGTCGAAGCAGAAAAAATCTGGAAAAACCAAAATGGCTATTTTCAGATTGTTAAAGCAGAGCTAAAAAGCAAATGAAGACTCAATCTTTGGTCATTCTTAGACTATGCGTAAACGCGCAGGATCTGTTTGACGAGAACGTGTGTCTCTTAACTTTGTCGTGGAAAAGGTTTATTTTGTTGCCTGATGCTATCAATCAATCTATCGGCGGATAAACCTGTCCGCTGGGATGTAGCCTCATCTGGGCTGAACCGTAAACAAGAGATGACGAGTTGAAATGGAAATGGCATACAAATATATTGCTGAAGCTTGGAAAAAACCGGAGAAATCCTTCGTAAAAGAGATTATGCGTGAAAGGTTGATCGAATGGCGCAAGCAGTCAGTCATAGGTCGTATAGAAAAGCCAACACGCCTAGACAAAGCAAGAAAACTAGGCTATAAGGCTAAGCAAGGATTTGTGATGGTTCGTGTCCGCGTAAGAAGAGGCGGACTTCGCAAGGTGCGACCTAAGGCTGGAAGAAGACCTAAACGCATGGGTGTTAAGAAGTTCAAGCCAGCCAAAAGTTTGAGATTGATTGCTGAAGAACGAGCCGCAAGGAAATTTCCAAACCTTGAAACATTAAACAGTTACTGGGTCGGCGAAGACGGTCGCTCCAAATGGTTTGAAGTAATAATGGTTGACCCAAATCACCCAGCCATTAAGAGTGATGAAAACATTAACTGGATATGCGAGAAACAGCACAAACGTAGAGTCTTCAGAAGTCTAACGAGCGCAGGCAAAAAAGTTCGCGCGTTGAGGACGAGAGGAAAAGGCTCAGAGAAGGTTAGACCGAGTAGAAAAGCCGTGCAAAGGAGAAGGACAAATCAATGACAGCAATCAAACCGAAAGTGCCGAAAAAAGACGGAACGCAACGCGAAGGAAAAGGTTTCAGCAGAGAGGAAATCGAAAAAGCTGGAACCAACCTTAAAGACGCCATCAGATTAGGTGTTTCCGTAGACACGAGAAGAAAAACTGCACACGAAGAAAACGTTGAAGCCCTCAAGACTTTTCTGCAAACTAAGAAGATTGCTTCTAAGCCGAAGAAAAAATCTAAAAGCTAGATTGAGCCTTATCACACGATCTAGTGATGCCAGTTTGTCTTCTAGACTTCCTATAGCATGGATAGACCTCAGAGTGTTCGCTCACGCGACTGAAGATGCAGACAAAGTGTTAGCTGCAGCGCGTACCATTATTCCACCAGAATTCCTAGACGTAGTCGTATTTGAGAAAACCACTCTAACCGGCCACCATGGAAACCCTATAACCCTTCTCAAAGCAAAAGTCAAGAATATGAATATCATACAAGAAATCTTCAACAAACTTTCCCAAAGTCTAGACAGCTTGGATAAAGAAAATCTAACTGGCAGATTAAACCAGTATCTGGAAAATGGAAACCTTTACATTAGACTTGACAAACAATCCGCGTACCAAAACCGACTTAAACTCTGCCCAACGGATCCTGTGCATTTGAAAATACATTTCAAAAAACATGATTCACAAGAAATAATAGACATTTGCAGAAGATCAGGGCTAATCTCATGAAAAAAATCTACGCTGACTTACACTTGTGCCCAAATCTAGGAGACCATAACCAAGCCTCAACCATGATACATAAAGCTTCACAGCTCGGATACAGCTTAATAGCCGTTTCATTTCCGCCAAATTTCTCCGAAGACCAAAAACAAACTATCCAAGAAACTTGCAAAGAAGCCAAAATAGGCTTGGCAACACGAGTGGACTTGAAACCAAAGACGCCTGGAGAACTCGTAAGCAACCTACGTAGGCTCCGGAGAAAATTTGAAATAATCGCCGTGACTTGCGAGACTAAGAACGTTGCGCGCCAAGCTGCAAAAGACCGGCGCGTGGATCTCGTAAACTTTCAATCAGTCGATTACCATCAGAGATTTTTCGATCATGCAGAAGCCGAATTAGCCTCAAACGGACTAGCCGCATTGGAAATAGTCATAAAGTCTCTTCTCGTCTTGGAAGGACAAGCCAGAACTAAGCTCCTGTTTAGTTTGAGAAGAGAAATAGCAATAGCCCAAGCATTTCACGTTCCAATAATCCTTTCAAGCGGCGTCTCTGATAAACTACTTATGCGAGAACCCATGGCACTTGTCGCACTATCGTCGCTTTTCGATCTGAATCGGGTTTCGGCAATAGATGCGATTTCCAAAAACCCCAAAGACATTTACGAAAGAAACAAGTCCAAGCTTAGTTCCAAGTTTGTTGCGCCTGGAATACGCATTATCCGGAGAGGAAAAGATTGCTGAAAAGAGCGAAACGCCGGTATCTAGCTCTAGAAATAGACTCTGATGAACCGTTCGGCCAAAAGGAGTTTATGGACGCTGTTTGGATTTCTATCTTGAAACTTTACGGAGAACACGGTGCAAGCCGCGCAAGTCTAAGCTTGATTAGCTGTGATCCAGAAAGAGGAATTGCCATTGTACGCGTTGCGCATGCGGCCGTTGAAATGATCAGAGCAGCATTGGCTTCAATGACCAAAGTAGGAAACAAGCCAGTATCCGTACGCGTCATAAAGGTCTCTGGCACAATAGAATCTCTTCGCGAGAAAACTAAACCATAAACTATCGACGCTCTTGGGTTGTTTCATAGATTCTTCATCGAGATCCGAGTCAGTAGCACCTTTTTGATGATTTCCGTAATATAGAAACTTATTCCAGAAGCCTTATATCAAGACCAACCGAAACATTTCTCGTAAAAAGAGAGAAAGGGAGAATGAGAAAATTGTACAATCGTAAGACACTACTTTCACTGTTCATCTTAATGGCACTAGTCATGGCAAGTTCTGGCGTAATGGTCCCCAAAGTTCTCGCAGCCAGCAGAATCTACATAAACCCGTCATCGATAGATGACATTGGAATTGCTCCAGGAGCAACTGTCAAGTTTAATGCTTCTGGCGCAGATCTTGTAGACGTTTTCACGTGGCAGGTTCAAGTAGAATTCAACACTACAGTGCTGAATTGCACAAAAGTCACAATCCCCGTGGGCAGCATCTTCAAGCTTGACGTTGACGTAGCCCCAATAATCAATAACGTTGCTGGCAAAGCAGTCATAGGCTCCAGCAAAATCGTTGGAGCAGGAGTAACTGGCAACGGCGTCTTCGCGATTTTCGAGTTCAAAGTCATTGGACGAGGACGTTCACAAGTAAATTACTCAAGACCCCTAGGCGTAGATACTTTCATACTTGATTCCTTACAACACGACATTCCGGTCACAATTCAGGATGGATACTTCAACAACTACATCCCGCCGCCCCCAACGCCAACAGCAAAACTCTACATCAAACCGGCGGCAGTGGTCAATCCGGTCCTTACACCTGGATCAGCGTTCAACGGGAACCTTAGCATAGCGAACGGAACAGACGTGCACTTTTGGACTGCAAACGTACTGTACAATAATACGGTACTGAACGGAACAGACGCGGTTGAAGGAAGCTACCTGAAAGGCGCAGGCACAACAACGTTCACTAAGACAATAGAAAACAACTTCAACGCAACTCATGGACAAGTCCACCTGTCATGCGCATTAGCGAGTGGTGGAGCCGAACGGAGACGGAGACCTTGTCATGATCACCTTCCAAGTCTTGGCCTTAGGCGACACACCGATAACGATCACTGATGTTAACCTGTTTGATTCCACAAACACTACACTTCCGTTCACTACTGAAAATGGATACTTCAACAATGTGGCCTTGCGCGACATTGCCGTTGTCTCAGTCGTGCCTACGAACACTGCCATTGCTCAAGGATATAGTTTGAACATAACAGTCGTCGTCGAGAACAAAGGTGACAATACTGAAACCTTCAATGTGACACTCCTCGCTGACGCAGCAGTTGCTGCACCAAGTCAGAGAGTCGAAAATCTGCCTTCACATGGGAATACTACACTTCTCTTCATATGGGACACCTCAAGCTTTGCTATAGGCAACTACACAATAACTGCTGCAGCAGACATACTACCAGGTGAAGCAAATCCCGCGGACAACACCATGAGTGGGGGCGTGATCAACGTTATGTTGCCTGGTGACGTCAACGGCGACGGGAAAGTCGACATGCGAGACATCGAGCCAATGAGACCTGTGTACGGTGCCACTTTTGGCGTTCCCCGATGGAACCCCAATGCAGACCAAGATGGAAACGGTAGAGTAGATTTGCGAGACATAGCAATAATGCTCATAAACTTCGGCAAACACTACCCATAACCCACTTCTTTTTTTGTTTTTCTTCGCTAAGAAGCAACGAATAATCCATAACTATTTGGTTACTTTGGATTTTGTGACTGACGAACACTTATCTCTTTGGAAACCATTCAATTCTCGGGGGATGATGTTGCCGTCCCAGTCTGATGTGCAGATGAGGAACTCATGACGAACAGACCCCTAATTCATGGAAAAACCAAAATCGGAAAACAGCATTTGTAAGGAATTGCATTTGCAAGAAGCAAGGACAATCAATATTTGAAATTGTTAACGCCAAGTCGGTATTTAATCAGAAGCAGATGGTAATTCCATTAGTGTTTACTTGTTCCGACATAAAGAAATCGTAAAGTATATGGCGAGTGAAATCGCGGTCAATGAAGCATGCAGTCAACCATTTTGTCGCAGGTCAAGCATTCTTCAGGAATCGGAGTGTTCTTCGGGCGTGTCCTCAAGTATCCAACAGAATGATCGCAGGTTATTTTCTTTTCATTTTCTCTTTCGGGTTTGCTGTCTCTAACAATCATTGTCAGTTTCTCATTCAATTTCTCGTTTTTCTGTTCTCTCATCACACTTACCTTAGTTAGGCAACGTGGACATGCATAGTATTTCTGAACGCCACTCTGAGATGACACAGTTGCAAGTAGTGGTTTGTGGAACTTTTCTTTGCATTCATCACATCTGAACTTGCTCTCGTTTTCTGCAAAGCGATGTTCTTCATCATCTGCTCTCGATAGGGTCAGGCTTCTTTCCATCTTCTGGCACCATTGTTACGTATATTGAATATTGATATTTAATAAACCTTTTTGTGTACATGTTCAACAGAAAGACAATAAGAACGCGAAGGACTCAGAATGAACAGCATCTTCATCTCTCAGCGCACAAGAACTATTCCGGCTCAAGACTAGTCAGAGATCGGGCAGGATTGGCATCAAACACCTAAAGGCATACAAAGCTTCATGGTAAGCACCGACAGACCTGAGATCTTCGCTAAATCATTTTTCTTCCGATACTTGGAAGAATGTGACAAAAGAAGAATAAGTAGTTCTCAGGTCTAATGGGCCCGGCCGGACTTGAACCGGCGACCTTCGCCGCGTGAGGGCGACGTCCTAGCCAACTAGACTACGAGCCCTTTTCGAGCTTCGACTATGACGTTTGCGTCTTTATGTATCACAGTCGATGCTGTAGAATTTGAAATATTCATTTCTGCTTCATAAAACCTTTCCCTAAAAAACTTGAACATAATCCCTTGGATGAATTCAGATGGTACGTCTAAGAGAGAATGAAGACTTGAAAGAAAAACTGCTGACTGACTGTATCCTATTCTTGTCCTTCTTGTTGTTCGCCTGCATTGGCTACATGTTAAGCCGTTATCTACTTTCTTGAGCCTTGTTCATCTTTCCACAGTCACTTCTTTCACGTTCTTGGTCTGTGAAATGAAAGTCGAAATGAGAAAACAAAGGATCTGCAAACTGTGCTTTACCCTTGTTTGATTCAGAAAACTTAAAAGCATAATTGCCTTCATTTGAATTGCCAATGTCGCCGAGGTAGCTCAGCCTGGGAGAGCGCTCGACTCACAGGGATTTCTCGTGAGGGCGAAGCTGAAGACCGAGTCGTCGCCGGTTCAAACCCGGCCCTCGGCACCACAGACAAAAGCGCACAAATTCATTATAGATGACTCGTTGCTGTACAATGAAGTGAAGATTATTCCATAAAACGTAAAGGCTCAAAAGGAAAGAGAGGGTTTCCAACGATTCAACCCTGTAGCATACTGACAGGCACCAGCTGCATTTGTTGGATTGAGCCGGGAAACCCATCAAAGGCTGAATGGTGCCTAAATAAAAGTCTTTCTAAGAGCGCGCATCATACCTTAGTTATAACTTTTTCGAAGAGTATGAAAGAAGTATCAAACTACTCATGATAACAACATTACTAGCAGTCAGAGCAATCAGAAGAAAAAAGTGTGTAGGAGCGTCTTATTCATACACGCTAAATCATTTAATTTGCTTCTTCAGTGTTTCTTCGGCTTTTTTGATTGCTTCCGGTAGCTTCTCGGTATGTGTTCCGCCGCCTTGAGCAAAGTATGGTTTGCCGCCGCCTCCGCCGCCTAATATTCTTGAGGCTTCTCCGATAATTGAGCCGGAATTTACGCCTCTTTCAACCGCTAACTTTCCAGCCATAACCATTATTCTAGCGTTTTTCCCGTCTGACCCATAGAACAGCGTAACCGTTGCTTCATCTCTCTTAATTATCTCACTTGCTGTTTGAACCATGCGATTAACATCAATTTCTTCCTTGAAATCACGTTTCATCAGCCTAACACAATTTACTTCTTCAATCTGCTCATCCGTCTTAACTGAGCCAGAGCTTTCACGTTCTGCCAGTTCCTTAACGAGTTTTCTTCTTTCAGTATTTGCTTCTTTCAATTCCTTGGCCAGCTTCTCCACAGTTTTATCCAACTTCTCCAAAGGAGCGTTCAAAGTTTCTGCAAGTTTCAAGAGGAGTTTCTCATTCTTTTGTACGGCTTTGAGGGCAGGAATTCCGATGGAATATGTGAGTCTTTCAACACCATCTTGGACACGTTCCGAATGAATAATCTTGATGAAGCCAATCTCTCCGGTGTTTTTCAAATGTGTTCCAGCGCAGGCTTCAACATCCCAGTCGCCGGCTCTAACAACGCGAATCTCTTTGCCTGGAATCGCTCCGCCCTGATACAACCTGAAACCGTAGTGGCTTTCAGCTTCGTTACGAGGCAACCACGCAGTTTCAACTTGAATATTCCGCAGAATCGCCTCGTTCGCCAGCGTTTCTATCTTGTGTATCTCCTCCAACGTCAATCTCCGATAATGTGAAATATCTAATCTGGAACTTTCAATGCCCTTTTGCGTTCCATATTGCCAAACATGCTGTCCAAGCACGCGCCTAGCCGCTCCACCGATTACATGCGTCGCTGTGTGATTTTTCATTAGGCTGTAACGCTTGTCCCAGTCAATCTCTCCCTTAACTATGTTGCCAACTTTCGGAACGACATCTTTCATCTTATGAACGATTACTCTGCCGATTTTCTGAACATCAGTGACTTCAGCCTTATTCTTGCCGAAAATCAAGTAGCCACTGTCTGCTGGTTGTCCTCCGCCTTCAGGATAAAAGCATGTTTTGTCAAGGATAACGTGTTCGTCATTTATTACTTTGAGGACTTTGGCCTCAAACTCTTTCATATACTGATCTTTATAGTATAGTATCTCTGTTGCTGGAACATTTGCCGCTGCGGTTTCAAGCCATTCGCCATGTTTGGTTTCTTCCTCTTCAACTGGCTTAGAAACCTCCATGTGTCTTTGAGCGATCAAAGCGTAAAAATTGTCCGGAATCTCTACCTTTAAATCTTCTTTTTCTGCAGCTTGTTTAACGATTTCTGGCGGCAGTCCATGTGAATCATAAAGTTCAGTCAAAGTTACTATTGGAATTTCTTTCTTACTTTTCGCTTTCAGTTCGGTGGAAATGCGTTTAACCATTCCTTCGCCGCGTTTAATTGTCTCCTCAAATTTCTCTTCCTCAACCTTCAGCATCTCAATTATTTCGTTTCGCATTTCTTTGAGGCGCGGAAAATCTTTAGACCACAAGTCAATCTGCATATCCATAATATCGTACAGTCTGTCTGGCATGTCCAAGGCTCTTAACAAACGGTAAACCCTACGGAAGATAAGTCTCGCCAAATATCCTTCCTGAATGTTAGAGGGAACAACGCCTTCCGAAAGTATAAAGCCTAAGCATTTAGTGTGATCAGCAACGGCAAAAGCGTTTTCGATCGGAACGAGAAACTTGTCCATTTCGTTGACGCTCATTCCGACAAGTTTCGCTTCCTTCTTTCTAGTCTCCGCTCTGCTCGCAGTCTTGTCCAGATTCACCAGACCAGAGACTTCCGCTATCTTCTTCAGCAAGACTTTGTCGATCTTGGTTACTCCAGCCATCTTGAAAATCTTGGCAAGCAAATCGCCGTAGATCGCGTGGAAACCGCTTGGACTGCCTTGAGATAGCCATGCGTAACGGTCTATGCCATAACCTGTGTCAACAGTGCGAATCGGCAGCTTGACAAATTTGTTGTTAATCACTTTGAATTGCATGAAGACCAGTGTGGCAACTTCTAACCCGCGAATAATGCATTCAACGTCTGGTCCAGCGTTGCCGCCGCCAATCCAGACACCCTCTTTGTAGATGATCTCATCAGACTTTACTCCCAAGTCTCTAGTTACCCAATCGTGATGGTACCTCACGGTTTGGTCTTTCCAGTAGACCTCCTTGTCAGGGTAGTTGAAGGCATGTGCACCGCCCATCTCAAAAATCGTCATATGCCTGCCAAACGTTGGCCCCG
>CAYHEV010000007.1:0-22442 GCA_964355725.1 uncultured Candidatus Bathyarchaeia archaeon
AATGTCCTAACCAAGCTAGACGACCGGCCCTCTGTACTTCCGTTAATGGAGACACATTTAAGACTTTTCAGCTGATAATGTCCCTATAGACTAGGGCCAACGTCAGCAATTCCATATAATTGAACCATATAGTTCAACTATTATGATCTAGAGAAAACTATTATGGATCAAGTCTGCACAAGCTATGCGCATGTCTCTAATGTTTACTATACCATCTTCATTCTCCCAATCTTATATTGTTCAACAAACAGAAACCATTTGTCAAAACATCCTAGATTAGTTGTACTATCATTCTTTCCTTCTTAGGATTTCATAATGAGAAGTATTTGATGAGATTCCTTCAGAAGACAGATATATCCCTGTTTCTTCTGTGAATCTGAAAAATAGAAAAATGGGTACTTGATTTCTTGCCTAAGTCGATGCTATATCTTTCTCTTGTTCAAGACTGATCTGAAAGATTTTCCACAGCACTCATAAAGTCCAATTGTTAGTTCTGTTCTCTTACCACTCTTGTCTTTTCTTCCAGCCATTTTCCATGTTTTCTTAGGTGTACTGACTTCTTTCTTACATTTAGGACATTTAGCCATAACATTCCCTTTTCAAGATTACATTATATGAGGTTAAAACATTTTCCATACTTTTGAAACTCACAGGCATTTCAGAGTCCAAAATATGAGGGCAACAGAATCTTCAACTCTGTTTGCTTGCCACTATGATTTTTTCAATAACATCAACTGGATCTTCCAAGTCCGCAAGTTTCGCCTTCACATCAAACCTCTTCCCCAGATATTTCTTCGCACACTCTAATACTTCGGATGGTTCCACAAGAAACAATGGAAAGCCACGTTCTGCTAGGTACCTGTTTACGTAGGTGCGGCTGATTTCCGATACTGCAATGCTTGGAACCCCTTGGAGTGCAGCTTCTCTAGAAATGGTTCCACCAACACTTATAACTAGATCTGCGTCTGCAACAATACTAGTGGTATCCGCAAGTTCCCTGGAAATAGTCAATCCTTCTATCTTGGTCTTGTCATACCGCGGCAGAAACAGAACTTTCCCCAGAGACCGAAGCTTCTTTGCCAGCTTCACCGTATCATCTTCTTTCCCTAAAGCATACGCAGCTTTAGTCTCCATCTGCCTAACCACAATCAACGGTCTCTCAAATTTGAACCCCCCCAATGGCTTGAAACCCTTAATCCAAGCAACCTCATCCACTCCCCTGAACTGAACAATCTTCTGCGCACCAAAATCCTTGTAGAACCCTTTGGGAATGGCTTCCGAAACAACCAGAGTGTTCGCCAACGGAACCGTCAGCTTATTCACGGCAGTAGCGTGAGGCGTATCAGCAGTCAGAACTATCGGCACACCCAACCCAAACGCAACCCTGCACAACTCAACCGACTGATGCGCAATCGCAAAATCAGGAACTTCGCTCTTAAACAGCTCCGCCAGCTTAATCATCCGTTTTGCACTTTCCCTCAATCTTGAAAAAAGCGATGATGGGCTGTATTTTCCAATAACAATCGGCTTCTCACCCAACTTCCTCGCCAATTCCACAGTGTCAGGATGTTCCCGCGTAGTAAAAATAACCTCATGACCACGCTTTCTAAAGTGCCTGGCTATAACCGTGCCATATCTCACATGTTTACCTGTGCATGCATCGTACCAAATCTTCATTTCTTCACCCGACGCCGAGACACAAACTTTTCCCGCTTATCCTCATACTCCTCCAAACTCATAGCAACCCTAGCTGGAACACCCATCACAACAGTTCTCGACGGCACATTCTTTGTAACCACGCTTCCGCCAGCTACGACAGCACCCTTCCCAACGACTACGTCAGGCAATATCGTAACTCCGCCACCGACTACGGCACCGTCCTCTACAGTGCACGGTGTAAGAAGACCACTTTTGGGATACCGGTCATTCAGGAGACTAGTGTTCGGAGCAATAAACACATTGTTGCCAACCTTGCAGCCGTTCGAAATTGTCGCATGTGCCTGAACACTGCAGTTTTTACCAATCAACACGTTCTTACCGATGTCACAGAAACTCCCAACTACCGTTCCGTCGCCAACCCGCGAATTGTCACCTATCACAACATAATTCCAAACCACAACATTTTCGCCAAACTCGACGCTCTCTCCGACAACTACGCCTTTACCCATCCTCGGTTTAGACATGCCTGACTCCCTTTCACACCAACAAATGCTACGTATGTGATGTTTAAATAGTTTAGCGGTCTACTTCATTTCTCAATATGAGGCCAACATCCTTTGGCTAAAGAAAAAGTTCTAATAGTCGGATTGGGCGAAGTCGGACGACCAATGTTCGATTTGTTCCAGGAGAGCGGGCACTTCGAGACCTACGGCTTAGACCTTGACAAAGCGAAGATGCGCAGCCTCAGACAGATGGCACCTCCAAACAAAGTTGACACTGTACACATCTGTCTACCATGTTCAAATCAAGGCAAATTTGTAGAAATCGTAGTCGATTATGTGAAGCAGTTCGAACCCAAACTCGTGATTATCAACAGCACTATTCCACCTGAAACAACCATGAAAATATACAAACGCTGCAACAACTGCCTCATCGTGCATTCTCCCATCCGCGGAGTACACAAAAGCTGCAAACACATGAAATGGGAAATCGAACGCTGGACAAAATACATAGGCGGCGCAAACGCCGAAGCCGCTGAAGCAGCACGTAAACACTTCGAAAAAATAAGACTCAAAACCAAAGTCCTGAAAAACTGCACAGAAACAGAACTAGCTAAACTGTTTGAAACCACTTACAGAGCTTGGATGGTCACATGTTTCCAAGAAATGCACAGGATCTCCACCCATTTTAGAACAGATTTCAATGACACCGTGGATTTTCTGGAAGACACCCATCGCGTAAGACTTGATAGACCAATCATGTATCCAGGAGAAATAGGTGGGCACTGTCTGATTCCGAATGTCAATTTACTCCTAGAAAGCTACGACTCAGAGCTTCTGCGCCTTATTCTGAAGTCCAATGAGAAACGGAAAGAAGAAATGAAAAACAAAAAAAATCAAAAAGAAGCAAAAAAAATCAAAACCAGAGCTGAAAACCTCCAAAAAGAACTAACGCGAAAATGGGCGAAAGACTAAAAACAAGGCACCCGTCTTTTTTCGAGGCAAATCTGCTCTAAACCATAATTCTTAATTATGGCTTTCCATGATAGAAACCCGAGACAGAAAACTCACCCAAGTCAAAGGAGCAGAAATATGTCAATCTTAAGCGACGCCGATTTAACTACTATCACGGAACTATTGAAAAAAGATTTTTCCGGCTGGTTCAAATCTAATGATGGCGGACCCTACCTCCAAGAGTTCGAGAAAAAGTTTGCCGCTTTCTTGGGAGCGAAAAATGCAGTCGCCGTCTCATCTGGCTCAGCAGCTCTATACACAGCACTGAAGTCTTGCGAAGTTGGACCTGGCGACTATGTAGCTGTTCCCGCGTACACCCACGTAGGCTCTGCCGCACCTATTATACTGGCTGGAGCTAAACCCCTGTTTGTTGACGTAGACCAATACGGTAACTTGGATCCTGAAGACCTACGCAAAGTTGTCTCAGTCTTGAAGGCCAAAGCAGTAATCGTTGTTCACCAGCTTGGGTTACCATGCGAAATGGACGAAATAAAAGGGGCTTCAGATGGTGCCTATATAATCGAAGATGCTTCGCATGCATTAGGAGCAGAGTATAAGGGAGTAAAAGTAGGCGTCCTCGGAGATATCGGATGTTTCAGCATCGGAGGCGGAAGAACCAAGACCATAGGAACCGGCGAAGGCGGAATGATAACGGTTAATGATAAAAAGTTGACTGAAAGATGCAAAAACATGAGAAATCACGGAGACCGCATGACAGATGCTGATTACTTCTGTTTCAACTTCAGAATGTCCGAGCTAAACGCGTTAGTCGGGCTTCTTCAGATGGATAAGTTACGATTCTTGATTGGTTGGCAGATTAAAAACGCCAAGTACCTAATCGCAAATCTTCCAAGCTACTTGGAAGTGCCCACTCCTCCATCTCACATGAAAACAGTTCATTACATTGTTGGCTGTCGTTTTTACCCAAAGAAGGCGCACATGTCTCGAAATGAGTTTCTGGAGAAAGTCATAGCGAAAGGTTTTGAAGGCGGCGTTCCGAGAAAGAACGTTGGAAAGGGATACGCGAAGTTAATCTCGGATGTGAAGTTTTACACACGTTATTACAGGAAGCTTCCTTTGTCTGAAAAGATACGTGATGAAGCTGTCTGGATAGACTGGCACAGATATCCACGAACAAAGAAAGAGATTGACCAACTGATCGGCGCGTTAAAGGAGATCCGCAAGTGAAAGATAGAACCGGTGCATAGGAAGAAATTGAGGAGAATCACGAAATGAAATACAAAAATCTTCTGGTTGTAGGAGGAGCAGGATTTGTTGGAAGCCACTTGGTAGACGTACTGGTCAAGCATGGAGCCCGGAAGGTAGTAGTCGTTGACAACATGTTCTTAGGAAGAATGGAAAACCTCAACTTGGCAATGCATAAGGGAAACGTCGTCGTCTACAAAGAAGATGCACGATATTTGACTGCTCTTGAGAACATAATCGAACGCGAAAGACCTGAAGCTGTTTTCAATCTAGCTGTAAAATGTTTGCCTTATGGTTTCGTGGATCCTGAAGGTTCATTCATGACCGGCGTCGAAATCGCACATAACTTAGCCAATCTGCTGAGAAAGAAAAAGTATGAAAGGCTACTGCATTTTTCCAGCTCCGAAGCTTACGGCACAGCAGTGAAGGTTCCCATGGACGAGAACCATCCGTTAGACCCGAACAGTCCCTACGGGGCCGGCAAAGCAGCAGCTGACCTGTTTTTGCTTTCCTATCACAAACTATTCAACCTTGAAATCAGCATTCTGCGCCCGTTCAATCTTTATGGTGAACGCCAAAACATGGAAGCCTACGCTGCGGTTGTTCCCGTCACGATTTGGAGAATACTTAACGGTGAAAAGCCAATTTTAGAAGGTGATGGTCTTCAAACCCGAGATTTCACATACGTCAAAGACGTGGCTGAAACTGCCCTGAAAATGATGGAATGCGACAAAGCATTGGGCAGAGTGGTAAACACGGGACAGGGCAAAGAAACAAACATAAAGACGGTTATCTCAATGATATGTGACGCACTCGACTATCCTTTCGACAAAATAGACCACAAGCCTCCCAGACTTTCGGACGTCAGAAGGCTGCATGCAGACATAACCCTCGCGAAAAATATGCTTGGGTTTTCACCTAAGACCAGCCTCAAAGAAGGCATCAAACTTACGATAGAATGGTTCAGATCAAAGAAGAACGATAATGCATCTCACTAGAGAATTCTCCAGATATCCATTATTGCGCATGGAAGCATTCAAATGAAAATTGTCATGATCAACGACTGCGCTTCAGCCGGAGAAACATTACTCAAATACATGCCGACTAGTATAGAGAAACAGCACATAAAACGCAGCAGAAGCCTCTGGAGCAAGACTTTTGGTGTGGCCTACAAAATTCTAAAAGCGCATGGCGATGTATACCAGGCAAACTACCTGCTTCAGGATTGCTACATTGCTGCACGCCTCGGCAAGAAACCGCTAATAGGATACGCTGTCGGTAGCGACCTGCGGATATATCTGAAACACCAGATGTGGGGTAGAATAGTCAGACACAACCTCAAGAACTGTGACAAAATCATGGTAAGCACACCAGACCTCATAAGCATGGCGCAACCGTTCCGGAAGGACGTAGAATATTTAACTCCTCCAGTTGATCCGGAACTGTTCTACCCGAAACCACTCACACCTCGCACCGGAAAAAGGAAATTGTTAATCGCAAGCAACGCCAACTGGCACAAAGGAACAGATATCGCCGTAAGGGCATTGAGCAGGCTGAAGGAAGAAGCAGACGTAAGCATCATTGCGCAGGGATTGGATTTCAGCAAGACACTGGAGCTTGCTTCCTCCCTAGGTTTGAGTTTAAGCATTTTACCCAAAGTACCACATGAAAGGATAAACGAATACTATTGGAATGCCGACCTAATAATAGATCAATTCAAAGTGGGATGCCCAGGTACGGTCGCGATAGAAGCAATTGCCTGCGGCAGACCGGCAGTAACATACGTTTCCTCAACGTTCCCGGAATATGGAGAATTCCAACCAAAAGACGTGGACTCTGAGGACAAAATCGTTGAAGCTATTAGGGAAGCCTTGACGAACGATGACATATTGAAGAAACAGCGGGAATATTTGAATATGAATCATAAGGTGGACGCAGTTCTAAAGAAACTCATGAGTATATATGATTCTATGACAAAAAGCTGACCAGAATCATCTTGAATATCACGAAAGACATTCAAACAGGGAAGTTAGTGAAATACGCCGCACAATGGTCAACTCGCATTTCGCTACCAATGCTTGTATTCTTTGCCCTCTGGATATGATTTGAATCTGACACCGTACCGCCTAAGCTCATTTCTGAGCCTCTCGCTCAGTGCTGTGGATTCACCTAATACGTGGCGTTCAGACAAGTTGAAGCGAACCCAGTCTCCTTTTTCGTTAAGAAGCCATATCTCATCATCGATTTCTCGATACGCCAATGTGGCATTCTCTATGTCGTTGATAAAGTGCTTGACGAAACCGTCCATGAGCTCTTTCCGTTCTCGTTTTGTGTACTTCTTTGGGTAGCAGTTTTCTCTAATGACTTTTGCCGGCATCCCTACTGCTAGACACCCTGTTGGCAAATCTTTGGTAACCACAGCTCCAGCGCCGATGACAACATTGTCGCCTATGTGAACGTTTGGCATGACGATCGCGTTCGGCAACCAAACGTGACTGCCTATCTCGATTGGACCAAACTCCGCTGGAAAACCGTCGATCATAGATAAGTAGGCGCCATGTGTGTAGATCTTTGTTTCTATTCCCATTCCAACTTCATTGCCAATGGTAACCGGTCTGGCCGTATTTATCATCCCATAATTGCCAAGGTGCACCCAGTAGCCTATTTTGAGTTTGCTGGTCTTTTCGAAACAGCTTCCACCACCTATGATACAGTGATACCCGCTCCAGAACTCAGTGCCAATCTCGATTTCGCGTCCTTCTATTATGAAATTGTCCCCGACTATACTTCTGTCGCCAATCACAAGCTTATCCTTCACATTGATCGTCACGTTGTTACCGATTGCAACGTTGTTACCAAGGATAATTTGTCCGTCGCCTATGATCTGGAGATTTTTACCCATCGTACATTCTTTTCCCTTCACAAGGTTGTCTGATTGCCGACCTATGTCCTCCTTCATCATGGCCATTCACCATATTCACGGTACTTTGTACTTCTCCATGTATTCTTCCAGACTGTCTCCATTCCACCAGTGTGGATGAAGTGCGATTTGTATGCGATCACACTTTTCAGTCCACCTACACATGCAGCCTTCTCGCCATCTTTTGTTTGAATCAGAAATGTACTTGATCTGGGTGAAGAATTTTGGCAAGTATGGATCATTAAACTTCTCTTTTATGTTGGTCATTTTTGGCGTTGACAGAGAAGGCATATGCGGTGCGATGCTCTTGATTTCCATATTGAACATTCGGTTAAGCAGCTCGATCTCAAACAGTATCGTCTCCTCAACCGGTAAGCCATATTTGGTATAAAACACAGGTTCGTAATGCAGACCAATTTCGTGGCCTAGTTTCGCAATTTTCAAAATGGCTTCATATGAACACCGCCGAAACGGGTTATAGGGACCATGGATCCTGATGAAAAAGGTTGCAGAGATCCCTAGATCGTGGTCTATCTTCGCCATCTTCAAGGCTTTCTGCACCTGCGCATCCACATCATGCCTCAGAATCACGAAACGCTTATCTGGGTTTTCTGGAAAGTTGCCAAACGTGTAGAAGGTGTAGGCCTCTTTAGCCTTCTTCAGCGTGTCAATGTAATGGATATATGTGAAACCACAATCACTCATATTGATCCTTGCGCTTCTTTCTGTTTCTATATGAGGACAACTATATATTTTTAGCATTTATGTCTAACCAAGCAGATGCAAAGCAAGCCTACACCAAAATAACCCCACTTCAGTACTTGATTATTCTAAGGTGGTTTGCAATTGGCATATTGGAACAAGCCAAAAGAGGCCTATCACTATAACTGATCCAAAAAGGCATCTTCTTGTTTCCTTCTATATGGATACACTAGCGCATTCTGTGCTAACCAATAAGCCATATTTCGCGCTTTTCGAACCTCCACATAAAAGAAGATTCTATTCCAACGAAAGAAAACAGGAAGAATGGAGCGGGTTATGGAGTTTTGATTTGCCATGTGTGGACGCGCACGTGGCCACGATAACCGTCAAGCATGCCTTTCTGCTATACTCTCCTCGAAGTCCAGTATCCTGCTCTGCCGCTGCCCATTTGTCTCTTGAATGGTAGCCTAGTTTTGCTTTTGGGAATGCGTAATCTTATATTTTTCAGCAACAATCTTGTCTCTCAACAGATACGTTGTAGGGTTTAAAGGGTGTACCAAATATGATCAAATATGGAGAAGGAACGGTCGTATATCAACCAGTGGTTATTCTTGACAAGGAGATCGTGTTTGGAAAGAACTGCTCAATAGGCCAGTTTACATTTATAGGACCGAGAAAACTTATTGTGGAAGATGATGTGGAAATCGCTCCTTACGCTTCTATTCATGGTGGTGGTGATGTCTATATTGGGCGTGGAGTTGGCGTTGGTTGGGGGGTACGAATAATCCCAGCTACGACTACTAAGGAAACGAAATATAGTGCTGACACCATGATTAAAGAAAACCCTAGTAATGTTGAAATAATCAGAGGTAGCATTACAATTGAGGAAGGAGTCTGGCTAGCGGCAAATGCAATGCTTTGCATATCCAGAAAGCATCCACACATCACGATAGGTAGATTTGCGAAAATAGGTGCTATGAGTTATATTGACAAGGATATTCCCGCATATGCTGTTGTTCGTCCAGTTCAAAATCTGTTGATAACTACTCCAACAAAAGAAGAGTTAAGCGGCAAATAGGCTTCAGATCCAATTACCAAAAAGACTAGGTTTGAATATCACAAACAGAGTTTCTAGTACATGTACGCGCGAACACTGGTGTGGTTGCAGACCAATTTAGGTCAGGATGCCTTGGATATGATTTCGGTACAAACAAGAGCACATGTTCCATCAAAATTTCAGAAATACTCTGACTTGTTACTAAAAGACACCACAACAGAAGAAGAATCTTCAAGAACCATAGAAGAAGCGGAACTGACTTGTGGAACAAGGAGCACACGCATATTTGTTGAAGAACCACGAAGTTAGCACGACTTTGTGGAGGCTATTGAGAAACTGCGATTCGCTGATAGCATTAAATGCTCGTGCTCTTAAAATCGCAAAGTAATACGAAAAAGAAGAGAGAACAATTATCAGCGATATTTTCCAACTGCTTTCAGAACTGCGGTCACCATGATTGAAACGGAAAACTATAAAGAGATTCTCCATAAGAACTACTGTTTCAGGCAACAACGCAGATGGAATAAGCTTTGATAGTAATGAGAATTGACGTTGATTATCCTCACACCTCAAGAATAAGAAGCTTCATGTACACTGTTCTAGGCATCAGAGTTGGCAGAGATTATCTAAGAAATGCCAAAATAATCGCTGAAATGATCAACGAATCATCCAGAGAGGTTAAAGTGTACTGGTTCTTCACGCCTAAAACAATTCCAGATAAAGAACTGCTAGAACTGCTTGGCAAAGACAAACATGAAGTAGCACTGCACATAGTAAACAACCCATACAAAGAATTGAAACTCATGAAGAAGGCGACTGGAAGGGAGATAAACTATTATACGATTCACGGAACAGCGCGTTTGCTCGCGAGAATAATGTGGAAACGCTGGAGAGCAAAAGCGCCAAAAATTCCAACCGAATTTCCATTGGAATCTTTTCACGAACGTCCTACAACAGGTCTAGACAGTTTATGCTACTCGCATACAGTCAATCAAGCCCTCAAAATAGCTGAAGGCCGAATTAGAGAAGGCGACGTAATCTATTTTCACCCCATATGGCTTTTTCAACGTGGAAAACTGAACCGTAGAGGATCCTTCTACGAAGTGTTAAGGTGGATTTTGAATGGTTAACAAGGAACTTGACACACTTGTGATTCAGCGAAGGGTCTTCTTCAAAATGGCAAGAGATGCTGCCGAATACCTGAAAAACGTTGTCCCCTCAGATGGACTCGTTCAACAGCTTCATAAGAAAGGAGTAGACATCTTCACTTTTCTTGAGAGAAAATGGTGTTACACAGTTCCAAATCCCCCAAAATCTTGGGCAGAAACAAACGACAACGTTGCGCTCATCCAAATAACAAAATATGATAACTGGTTGAAAATCATAGGGAAAAAAACCCGAAACATGATCCGCAAAGCTGAAAAAAACGGAGTGAGAACGGAAGTAGTCAAACCGAATCAGAAGCTAGCAGAGGACATTTGGAAGATATACAATGAAACTCCAATACGACAAGAGAGAGGTTTCCCCCACTACGGAATAGACTTACAGATCGTGACGAAAATCGTGTTTTCACAACAAGACTGCACTTATATTGGTGCATATTTGCAAGAGGAACTTGCGGGATTTATACAACTCGTTCATGGCGACAAGATAGTGATCATATCTCAAATCCTTTCACTTCAGAAGTATCTGGACAAAGCTGTGAATAACGCCTTGGTAGCAAAAGCAATAGAATACTGCGCGAGCCGAAAAATCCTGTGGGTCATGTATGGCAGAATGGGAAACCACCCAACACTTGACTCCTTCAAACAAAACAACGGATTTTACCAAGAATTACTAACACGGTACTACATACCTCTAACAAGAAAGGGTAAGATAGTCATCAAACTAGGACTACATAAAGAAATCAAAGACAGCCTTCCACAGTCAATGAAGTATCCGCTCATCCCGCTCTACAACTGGATCAGCAGAACCAAGACGAAAATGAAGTTATACTCAAGAGACAAAAAGACAACCCAAGACCTCCATTTCCAAAGACATTAGATATTTCCTTCTGTGGAAACGCTTTAGACAGCGGGACAATCGTTCTACAACGTAAAACTAAATATGCGAGAGATCGTATGCATGAACAATCAACAAGGGTGAATGTTTGGGTAAAAACGAAATCAGACTGCAGTATTCAGGTTTTGTAATATTCGCTGCCAAGATGATTACTGTGGTAACTGGCCTGATTTTCCAGTTTATGATAGCGCGTGCATTGTTGCCTGTACATAAGACAGAGTATGATCTGTGGTTCAATCTCACAGACATAACAACATATTTTACATTATTAGCGGGCGTGTTTCCATTCTGGGCAGGGCGATTTGTGGCAAGAGGAAAAGAAGGGGCAACTAAGACAGGAATCTTGGCAAACTTGGCTATCTCAATGATGGCTACGCTGATTTATCTTCCCTTCGTTCCATTGATAACTTCGGCATTGGGAATTAGCGGGATCTATGTTCCAATATACTTCATTGTTTCAATGCAAATAGCAGAACTCTATTCCATCGCAATGTTGGAATCGTGTTTGCAAGCCAAGATCCCGCAAATTGTTGGTTATGGACTACTAGTTCAACAGATTGCCAAAGTCGTCTTGGGATACGTGCTCATTGTTCAGCTCAACCAGTTACTCTTAGGGGCTGTTGCCGCAACCATATCTGCATACGCGATTCAACTAGTTTACTATTTCAGTCGTTTTGTCAGCGAATTGAAACAGAGAGTCAAGTGGGAATATGTAAGAGAGTGGCTCAAAGGATCTTTGGCCAGCATTTATAACGTTGTGGGCAACCAAATTGCAGCCTACATATTTATCATGCTTTTGGTTTACGGCGGTGAGGGGGCTCGAGGCAGACTCGGAGCTGCAACGATAATTGTCAATGTGATTACATATTCTTCGTTCCTAGCATATGCCTTACTTCCGAAACTATTGGCAGAAAGAAAAGGCGAAGACATAACCACTTCTCTAAAGATGGTTTTGATGTTTGCTATACCTCTGACTGCCGGTGCAATAGCACTCTCAGATTCTTACATAATCATCCTTACCGAAACCTACCGAGATGCCGCACCAGTGTTGGTGGCGTCAGCGATAGACGCCTTCATCATGACAGTTTCAGGTCTTTTCAGCACGATACTTTTCGGTGTCGAAACAGTAGATGAACACTCAAAAATATCGATGCGGCAGTTGGCTAAGAGTCGGTTGTTTATAGTTTTCTCGTTGCCGTATCTTCACTCCCTAATAACAATTCCAGCAGCATTCTTTGTCCTAACAAACTACGCTCAGAACCAGCCTTTACAAGCCGCATTAAGCGTAAGTATAATCAATCTGACAGCTCGTTTCGCAATGTTTCTCATTCTGTACATCATCGTTCGCAAGATGGTCAGAATAGACATCCCATGGAAGAGCTTAGCGAAATATTCTTTCGCTGCAGCTATTATGGGAGCAGCTCTGTTTTTGATGCCACACCCAACAAAAATATCGTTGACGTTAGCCACGACTGCAGCCGGTGGAGTCATTTACTTGGCAATATTAATGGCGATCGACAGGGAAGCTCGAAAATTACCTCAGGACATTTTGAAAGAAATCAGACGAAAATAAATGCAGAATCAATTTTCCCTGTTCCATAACTCAAGGAAAAGCACTTTTAATGCTTTAACAAAGGCATCATAATTTGTCCACAAAGCAGCCACTCGTTTCTTACCATTGTTTGTCCTAATCAGCAGAAGCAAGTTCTGATTATCCACAAGTATGAATGTTGGCAACTCATCAACATTTGAAAGAGAGTACTTGGCTTTCTTCAACTTTATTTTTTCAATGAAGAAGCAACTTTTAGGAGAGTAGTTAGTAAGCAGTTGGACATCGATGTTTTTCTTTGATATTTTCTCAAGTCTATCTAATAGGCTTGAATGGTAAAAGTTTGCGATGTCATGTTCAGATGTAAAGACAAGAACTTCTTTTCCAGCATTATTGAGTATTTCATCAGCCTTCAGACTGATTTGGTCTTCACCTTCTAATATTTGGAAAACTTCTTTTCTTTCCCGCTCGATTTCAGGTTTCGGAAGCGAAAGCCAAAGGTTAACAAGATTATCTTTTCTTTTCTCTAAGATGGCTATCTTCATTTTCTTGGTTTCAATAAGTATGCCTATTGCCTTTTCAAACGGTGTACCGATAAACTTCAAAGGTTTCTCAAAAACCGATGAAAGCAGTCCCTTCTTCTCCAAATCGCGCAAGATTCTGTAGGTCTCGGTTCTATGGAGCGACAAGGCCTCAGAAATCTCGCTTGCCTTATGTTCGCCTGTTCTTGCAAGATGAAGATAAGCGCGAATTTCGTTTTTAGACAGCCCAAGTCTATGAAGAGTCTTCTCGATGGTTTCTAGGGACTTGGGAGGACCTCTATCCATTCTGACGAATTTATACAAACCAGTGTTCTCGTCATATAGTTTCATGACGCTTTCAGGTTTTTCAACCGATAATTCCATCTAAGCACTCACGCAGCCTTACTCCTTATTCAAACTCGGATACAGAAGCCGAATTCACCAAATTGATATTTTATACTTCGGAATTCAGAATATGAATCGAGAATACATACTCCAAAACACTGAGTCGACAATGCTTTAACTATATATCAAGCATAAAAGAAGAGAGGGGAAAGGAGAAGAAAAAATGCAAAGAGGATTAGGTGTGATCCTCAACCCGAAACATCTTTTCTTGCCTGAAAACAATCATTGGCTAAAACGTACTGTTTTGGTTTTCGGGTTCATACTCTTTGACTTTTAACATTTGCTTCTGTCATTTTCCTTACGAAGAAGCCAATCTATACGCAAGGACTTTCATGGAAAACCTGGGCATACCCCTAGGCTTAACATTGTTTGTTCTGATGGCTAATTTGCCGATTTACGTGATCCTGAGTCTTGACTCACACGTTATTAGGCTTCCATCAAGAGTTGCTGCAGTACTAGAAACACTTGTTGACGCAGTATTTGCAATATTTGTCGCCGGACTACATTTTAATGAAAGATCAAGCTGGTTCTGGAGCTCACTAGAATTCGCACGACATGCTCTCAGCGTCTTCTTATATTTAGTCCTAGCGGTTCTGCTTATCAAGCCTCACAAACCATACTATAGCAACTGATAATCAGTGTGTAACAAGTAGTAACGTACTAACCCTCTTATTTCTAATGGCTTGACTAGTTAGCGAAGAGTCATTTGTCGAAGAATCTTGGGAGACACGATTATGAGCGAAGCAAACACCAAGTCGAACGGCAATTCGAAGCCGCCACAAAATGCAGAGCCAACATCAAAAGAAGAAAACCAGCAAGAATTGAATGAAGAAGCCCGCTTTTTCCACCCAATTCAGCTCTCAGAAGAAAGCGGAGAAACGCTTGATGAAAAAGAAATTGAAAAATCCAAGATTGCGATTGAACAGAGGCTCCAAGAGTTCTTGAAGAATATAAACGAGGAAACCCTGCAACTAAGCGAGTTCTTAATGGAAGAAAACAAGCTAGTGAGCGAACTTTGCATGTCACTCAAACAGATTCTTAAGAAAATTAACGTCTCCTTCACCATCCCACCGCAGAATCTACTTCTCAAAAAGAACGTCAAGAAGGCAATTCTGAATGAAGAGGGACACCTGATACTTGTCCACGAAAAAGACGAAATGCACTCGGCGTTTTTGGCAGAATACCCGCCAGAAATCGTGATGGCAGTTCTATGGGAAACAATGCCTGAATTAGCCAAAGTCATAACTCTATACAAGAAGAAAATTGGCACGCGAGTTAACTTCTTTGAAAGAATAAAGAAAGAACTGAAGAGTATCGTTAGCGCCTTAGGCGGCACTGAAGACGGAAACATAGAATCTGATGAAGAACAGATAATGGACGTTGCAAAAGAATCGTCAAAAAATGAAGATACACGACATCAGATATGATGGTGATGACTTTGGACGGCTTCCTAACTGAAATCCGAACTTTCTATTCACTTAAAGAAATCAGGGAAAGCGTGGAAGCAGAAATAACCCAATGCAAACTACTACTTGAAGATTACACCCAATGGTTAGGAACCCTCTTGAGAAATCCTGAATCAGCAAAGAACCAAGAATGGATGAAGAAAACTGCCGAACTTCAAAAAGTTTTGCGAAGCGGCAGAAAGGGAAACAAAAAAGGAGAAAAAACAAACACCTCAACAGAATGGGTCCAGTTCAAAGACATTATGATTTGCGCCGACGATTTGGGAGAAGCGGAAATCCTCTTTGAAGCAACTGAAGAACTGAAAAACAAAATCGACAAATTTGAGAAAGCCAAAAACTCTCTAATTGATTTGGAGCGCTACGGTTTAGGAAAAGAACTACTCTATATAGCATACATAAATGACGGAGTGCCTGAACGGATAGTCTTCAAACCTAAGAAGGACACCAATATCGCTGAGAAGTTCGAGTTTACGGCTGACTTCTCAGCCGTGAAACAGACTTGACGTAACAGGTCTTCTTGTAACTACTATTGGGCTGGGCACCTTCGAATTGTTTCCTGTGAGGGGAGAAAGCTCGAATATTGATTGATTGTTTGCTTGAGCGTGTCAACGAGTGTTACACTCAGAAAACCTCAAGTGTATTATCCAGTGCGTGCTATGGACACATGGGTTGACGAGAAACAGCAGTAAGTATAAGCGAAAAAACACGTATTTTAGGAGATATAGATAGTTCGTCCAGCACTCATGACAGATTCTTCATTAGATTGGCCCAGTCGCGCGGCTTTTTTTCGCTCATCCGATAATAGCCGCGGTAGACAGCGCTTTGGATATTTTTTGCAGTTCTTTAGTGATTAACGACAGGAATTTCATTCGATTTTCGATCTTTCTTCTGTGAGTGCTAATGAGCTCCTTGAATTTTGGTAATATGTCTTCGACGACCTCGATCATAAGGTCACGGTTCTTCTCTTCAGCCAGATTCTTCAATTCCATTTGTCCGCTTCGGTACAGAATCACGAGATGCCCTGTAGGATCCATACTTGCATGGACCACTTCTCCAGTTTCCTTCGGAAAGATTGCGACTGAAACTGGCAGAGCTGTCGCAAGAGGCTGTAGGATATTCAGCAACGATCCGAAGAATTCCGCTACTAATGTTTTCTCTTCAGACGATAGTTCGCATATTTGACCAATATCTTCCTGAAGGTTTTTCAGTGAATCAACAAGCTCTTGTGGTGATTTTTGAGGCTGTCCAACCGGTTTTGGCTGTTCCTCAGCCGGAATTTGCACTGCTACCTGCGAAGGGCTAGTTTCTTGGTTCATGAGCGACACACTCTCCATTGCCTAGTCTCTTGTCAATAAAAAGCCCTTGTATGTTCCATTTGATTACGCACAAGACTAGTTAGACAGTTACGATAACAGGAGCTTATGCAGATTGATAAGATCGCAGCCTGCCCCAAGTTTTGACGAATAATACTAATGCATTGTCTCAAGTCGTAATACGTAATACTTATATGGTTTCCTGCCAACGTATCCGTTATCAAGGTGACAACGTTTTGAGTTATGGACATCAGGGTCTAAAGGACAAAAGGGAAACCAGCAGAATTGAAGAAGTCACCTCAATTCGAAGAGACAGTTGCAAAATAACAGTGTCAGTGAACAAAGAACGCCCAATGTCCCAGTCTCCGCTTTATCACAAGTACGACATCCAAAGGTATGATCTTCACCCCAACTATAGTTTCGCCCATCTCGCTGATATGATTCCAAAAGACACACCTGAGTATATTGACAGTGGACAGCATTACGTGGAAAGAATAACACGCGCGCTTTTTTACTTCAAACAATGTGCCCTAATAGGGCCTTCAGGAACCGGCAAAACCCACATTGTCTACCTCGTAGCTGAACTCTGCGGGTTACCGGTTTGGGAAATTAACTGTGGTTTGCAGACATCATCATTTGACCTGATTGGTCGTTTTATAGGTCTTGGAAAAGAGAACTGGATTGACGGTTTACTCACAAGGTGGCTGAGGGTGGGCGGGATAATGTACCTGGATGAGGCAAACATGATGAAACAGGATGTCGCCACAAGACTAAACCCTGTTCTAGACACACGAGGCCATCTTGTCCTGAACGAGAAGGACAACGAGGTGGTAGAGAGACACAAATATGGATATCTAATCATTAGTATGAACCCATACTCATCAGAATTTGCAGGCACAAAACCGTTGAACGCAGCCATGAGAAGACGAATGGCTGTGTGGATAAACTTTGACTACACAAGTGTTGGCGACAAGATTTCGCAAAGTGAAGTAGAACTGCTCATGAAAAGATCCAAAGTCGACAAGAACACCGCTCATAAAGTCATTGAAATCGGTGCCGAACTAAGGAGGCAATACAAGGCAGGAGACCTTCCTTATGGGCCATCTCTAGGTGACTTGATAAACTGGGCGACACTCATCCATGACGGCAACACCCCCAATGTTGCGGCTGAAGAAACCATAATTGCATTGACCAGTGATAACGTAGAGGTGCAAGATGATGTCAGAAGAATCGTTGAATCGGTCTTTCCAAAACCCCAGTAACCTGAATGCCTAACGAAAGGTGCGAGAGTCACAATGGGGTTTCTCGAGTACGCCTGGAAAATCTCGACCCAGAAAGATAGACAGAAAACAAGAATACTCGCAAACTTGCAGCTTCGGCAACCAATTCTCTCCCGCGACGAAACAGGATTCAACATTAGTCTGCCCATTCCAGCGCTTGAAGAAGACGCAACCGTATCTTTTCTAGGGTACAGGTTTCCAGCAGATAATGTGGGAAAGGCCAAGGTCGGAAGACTATTCAGAGCATGTGTTCTACATCTTACAACTCATACGTTGATGCCAACCTGTGACAACAAAAAAGACCAACCAGAACTTGGTCATGTGTTCGCGGATTATTTCGCTGAAGCCACAGTTAAAGATGTTTATGTTAATGCCTGCATCTCAGCACGGTTTCCCGACAAGCTTTCGGATCTTGCTTTCGCAAACTCTCTCGCCTTTGCAAGAATCAAGAGTGCCGAAAGAATACTGAATCCAGCCACTCGAATAATGGCAACCTTACTTGAGAGGATAAACATAGGTATCACAAAAGGAAAACTTTGCCCAGAAGAGGAAAATGCGGTCACCCAACTGGCTACAAAATCGAATTCGCTGAAAGAAAAGATTATGGAGTCACTTGCGAACGGGGAAATAAAGATTGACGAGGTTCTTGCCGAAACAGCCAAGGACATAACTCAAATACTCGAATCCCATGGTCCGATCTTAGAGGCATCTTCATTACCACATACAGAACAAAATGGTCCTTGCAGCATCTTCCCTCAATGTGACATGCCGCCTGAAACTGAGATTGAAAAGATTTTCAATAAATCTCTGGAAACCCTAAGCGGCACTATTCCATCTGAAGGGTCTATCGAATCATGTTGGAGAAAGGAGGCAGATGCAGAGGCAGTACAAGCCTTCGACACATGGCATCATCAAAAGGCTCGAGAAGATAGAATATTGGAAGAGCTTAAAGAGTACACTGAACGGACTAGATTCAAATCTATCAGTTTCCCAGATGAAGACTACACTCAGTACCTGAGAGCCAAATTGCTTCTTTCGGGGGGAAGCCGGAGGCTTCTGGACAGTCTCAGAATCGCTCAAGACGCTTTAGACGAAGATCCCGGAAAAGAGATGGGACAATTGGATCTGAACGCAGTTATACAGATGATCGCCAGCAGAAAACCTGGAACCGATGTCTTCATGCAAGATGAATACTTGAGTAGAAGCTTCGCATGGGGGATTCTTTTTGATGTGAGTGCAAGTATGAAAATCAAAAGTGATTTTGGGCAGGCTATAGTCATATGTATTGCCGAAGCCACAAAGGAGCTATTGCAGGATACAGGAGCGTGGGCGTTGTTCGCCTTTAGCGACCGTTTTTACATATTGAAAGATCCGTCAGAAGCGTATTCGGAAAAGGTACGTGCGCGAATTGGCGGACTAAGATTCGACGGTCTTACGTACATGCCTGACGCGATTCAGGTGGCAGGCAAGATTCTATTGAATAGAATCGATGAGCAGAGATTTCTGATAGTTATTTCTGATGGGTGGCCGTATGGTTACTCGAACATGCCTATTGCACTACAGGAAAGCATCAGTGCTTTGCAGCACAGAGGAGTGATAGTGATTGGATTGGGAGTGCAGACTGAGAGAATGAAGAACTTCTTCAAGGCAAGTTCGTCCGTTTATGACCAGAAGGACTTGGTTAAGAAATTCGCAAAGGTCTATGTCAACGCCTCAACCACTGCGCTCGAAACGTAGCTAGATATGACCAAACAGCTCCATCTAGTTATTCATTACATGGGACAACTTGGCTGGATCATGACAGGAGTTCGGTTAGTACGGAGTTCAGCTCACTCTTGTCTTTTATATCTCGAAAGATAGCTTTACCGCTTCCATATAATCGAAAAAAATAGTTTTTGAATGTTAATTCGAAGATTATTTGAGATAATGATTTTTTCACTTTGGCTCTTGCCAGAATTCTCTTGATGGCTTCGTCTCTCTTGTCGTATCTGAACGTCACTATAATATTTTTATCTTTGCCGCAAGTTCCCTCAGTTCTGGCAACGTATTCCTCAATAACGTTCATCAGAACCGCTCAATCTCCTTCAGAATCTCAATGAACCTGTCAATCTCTTCGCGGGTATTGTATATGTAGAAGCTTGCGCGGACCGAAGAGTTCAGCTTCAATAAGTCGTGCAATGGTTGTGCACATTGGTAACCGCTTCTTACCATGATTCCATAATTGTCCAGAAACAAAGCAACGTCGTGTGAACTTAAATCTTTAATGCCGAAGGGAATGATGCCGCATTTGGCAGAAGAATCTTGGGATCCGTAGACTTGTATTTTCTCACAACACTCTTTCATGCTGCGTATGGCATATTTAGTGAGCATTTCTTCATGTGCTTTCACGTTTTCCATACCTATTTGTTTCAGATAACGCACAGCTTCCATCAAACCGATGCCGCCGCTGGTGTCTGGTGTTCCTGCTTCAAATTTCCAAGGTAGTTCGTTCCAGGAAATTGCACAGCGTCTTGTCGCAGGTGTAAATTCGACTTCCCGTATCATTTCTCCACCACCCTGAAAAGGCGCCATAGATGTAAGAATCTCACGTTTACCATACAGAACGCCTATGCCAGTTGGAGCCAGCATTTTGTGCCCTGAAAACGCCAGAAAATCAACATCCAGATCTTTAACATCAACAGGCAAGTGAGGTACGGATTGTGCTGCATCCACAAGCATTAAAGAACCGTGATTATGCGCGATTTTGGCAACCTTTTTTACATCATTTATGACCCCAGTAACGTTTGAAACGTGGGATAGACAGACGAGTTTGGTTTTGCTAGAGATCATGTTTTCAAAAGCTTCATAATTCAGTGTTCCATCAACGTTTACTTCCGCATATTTGATGCTTAGCCCGTTTATCTCTGAAATAATCTCCCAAGGGACAATATTACTGTGATGTTCCATCAAGGAAACCAGTATTTCATCATCTTTGCTTAGGTTATGCAGACCCCAAGCGTAAGCAACTAGGTTTATGGCTTCAGTTGTGCCTCTCACGAAAATTATTTCTTCCATACTGTTAGCATTGACAAACCTAGCAATTTCTTCATGTGCATTCTCGTAAAGTTCAGAGGCTTCTTGAGAGAGCGTGTGAACGGCTCTGTGAACATTTGCGTTGTGTTTTTCATAGAAATCTGTTATGGCGGTGATTACTTGTCTTGGCTTCTGCGATGTTGAAGCGCTGTCAAAGTAGATTAAGGGGTGGCCGTTTATCTCTCGCTTCAATATGGGAAAGTCTTCGCGGATTTTGTACGGGTCTAACATCGTTTCTCTTCTTCCAGTTTCATCTTTTTCGAGAGTATCTTCGCGACTGCTTCCTCTTCCAAGGCTTGCTTCTCTTCAAAACTTAATTCCTTTTCCATCCAAGAAGGCGAAATCTGTTTGCGTTTATAGTATGTTCTAATGGCCTTTTTCAATGCTCCCACAGCGAGAATACCACAGTGAAATTTTATGCTCGGCAACCCCCCTACAGCTTCCGCCACACTTTTCCAAGAAACCTTCCAAGCATCCTCAAGCTTCATTCCCTTAATCATTTCGGTGACTATACTTGAAGTAGCTATATTCGCAGCGCAGCCATAACTTTCGAAAGAAGCTTTCTCAACAATGTCCTGATCGTTGATTTTCAGATAGAACGTTATCATATCTCCACATGAAGGGTTTCCAGCAACGGCTATTACGGTAGCATCTTCCATCTTTCCAAGATTCTTAGGATTTCTGAACAGTTCAAGCACTTTCGGATTATACGGCAGAGGCGATCTAGACGTACAAGTTCACTCCTGTAGAACCAACTATTCCTCTTATTCTATCAACAGCCTTAGGAATTGCTTCTAAAACATAATCTATGTCCTCTTCTCTGTGACACCGTGTAACTTTCATGAGCAAACTGCCATGAGCTTCATCGTACTTTCTGCCTATCGCAACAAGAACGTGGCTCGGCTGAAGTAGTCTTCTCGTGCAAGCGCTTCCACTTGAAACATAAACACCTTTTAAACTTAATTCGATTGTCAATGCCTCTCCTTCAGCCTTTAAAAAGCTAATATTTACATTGTCAGATGCCCTCTTGCTGCCTTTAGGTCCGTTAAGCCGAACATCAACCATTTGCCCAAGTATCCCATCAATCAACTTGTCGCGCAACTTTCGCATCTTACCAACATTTCCTTCAAAATCTTGGAAAAGCAATTCACTTGCCTTCGTAAAGCCAACAATCAAAGGAGTGTTCTCAACTCCCGGCCAAAGCCTCTGCGTCCCAAGCTGACCCTCCACAATTCTTTCCACGTTAACACCTTCTTTCACATATAGGGCACCTATTCCTCGAGGCCCCAGAACCTTATAGCTGTTTATGGTTGCCAAATCTACAT
The DNA here is from genome assembly GCA_964355725.1 of uncultured Candidatus Bathyarchaeia archaeon. GTDB lineage: Archaea > Thermoproteota > Bathyarchaeia > Bathyarchaeales > Bathycorpusculaceae > CAYHEV01. The sequence continues at coordinate 22,051 of CAYHEV010000007.1, forward strand.
CCAAATCCTGAACGCGGAAACGAATCTTACCATATGCATCTGAAGCGTCAGTGTGAAAAACTGTTCCGAAGTTCTTGTCTTTGACTATTTCTAATGCTTCCTTGATGGGCTGTATGGTTCCGATTTCATGATTCACAGCAGATAAACTTATGATAGCTGTTTCCTTGTCAACGGATTCTTTGAGTTTTTCGAGGTTTATGAAGCCCTCGTCGTCAACAGGTATTTTGACTGTGGTAAATCCGTATTTTTGAAGCATTTCAGTAACATTTAGGATACTTATGGGTTCAATTTCAGAAATCACGATTTTCTTGCCCTTCTCCTTCATGGAAAAGGCAGTTCCCATCAACGCCAAGTTATTGGCTTCAGTTTCTCCCGGGGTGAAGTTAATCTCC
>CAYHEV010000007.1:22452-26840 GCA_964355725.1 uncultured Candidatus Bathyarchaeia archaeon
GTGCTGACTCCATGATTGTTTCATATGCTTCCCATCCGGGCTTATGTGTCAGGGTGGGATTCCCATATGCACGTTGATTATAGTAAGGCAACATTACATCAATTACTTCGTTTGGAACCATACTTGAATTTTCAGTATCCAAATAGACTTCATGCTTCAAGCCTTCATGAGCCTTAAGCAGTTCTTTTACGTTTTCAACCATTCCGACTCACCCTTCTAGGCGAATAAGATTCTTCAATGCTTTGTATCAGCTATCTAGTAGAAAAACATAACCCAGAGAGAAAATCCAATGCATGTAACGCTTTAAATCATTGACGAGTTAATGCTGTTACAGGATAAGAGATGGAAGTATTCAAGTGAAAATAGCGGACTTGACGATACCTGAATTAGTCAAAGAAATAATGATAAAGTCTGGGATCGTTGAACTTTATCCTCCGCAAGAAGAAGCAGTAAAAGCCAAAGCACTTGAAGGAAAGAATCTGGTTTTAGCCAGCCCGACTGCATCTGGAAAGACGTTGATCGCTGAACTTTGCGCTCTTAAGCATGTATTAGAAAAGAACGGTAAGATTGTTTATTTGACTCCTCTGCGTGCTTTGGCGAACGAGAAGTTTGAGGAGTTCAAGAAATACGCACAGATAACGAAAAAGGATGGAAAAAAAATAAGAATAGGCATAAGCACGGGTGATTTTGACACTGCAGACTCATGGTTGGAAAGATACGACATAATCATAACCACTAATGAAAAAGCTGACTCACTTTTAAGGCATAGAGCCAAATGGATGGATGAAATTTCATTGATCGTTGCTGATGAAGTACACTTACTGAACGAAGCTGAACGAGGCCCAACTCTTGAGGTTGTTTTGGCGAGACTTATGCAGATCAATCCAGACATGCAAGTTTTGGCTTTGAGCGCAACCATAAATAATGTTGACGAAATCGCTCAATGGCTTAAGGCTGAATATGTTACAACAGAGTGGAGACCAGTCATTCTGAAGGAAGGAGTTCTGCTTAACGATGAAATTCAATATAAGGATGGAAACTCCAAGAAAATAGAGAAGAAGACCAGAGATCCAGCTATAAACCTGGCTTTCACAACCGTCAAATCTGGCGGTCAAACATTGATTTTTGCATCCACGCGGAAGAATGCAGCTACCTTCGCCAAAAGAGTTGCCAGCGAAATTGGGGAAGTTCTGTCTAAACCCATGAAGCGGGCGTTAGAACATGACGCAGAGAGAATTTTGGCTACAGGCGAAAGAACAAGAATAAGTGAATCATTGGCAGAACTAGTCAAACTGGGCACAGCCTTCCACCATGCGGGTTTAGGTGGCGGACACCGCAAAATAATTGAAGATTCGTTTCGAGAAGGAAAGATCAAAGTTTTGACTGCTACGCCAACTTTAGCTTTCGGCGTAAACTTGCCTGCAAGGACAGTAATTGTGCAAGATTACAGACGATATGAAGCAGGATACGGTTACTATCCCATCAGCGTTTTAGAGTATAAGCAGATGGCTGGCAGAGCTGGCAGACCTAAATATGACAAGACTGGGGAAGCCATACTCATAGCGAAGACAAGTGATGAAGCAGACTATTTAATTGAAAGTTACATTCTTGCGCGCCCGGAACGAATATGGTCGCGACTCGCAGTTGAAAGAACAATGCGTTCGCATGTGCTGGCAACGGTAGCAGCAGACTTTGCTCATACAGAAAGAGGAATCTACGAGTTCTTCGGCAAAACCTTCTATGCGCATCAGTATGAAACAAGGGCGATTCAGGGGATAGTGGCCAAGATTCTGAAGCATCTTTACGACGAAGAGATGATTGAAGTTGAAGGTGAGGACATTAATGCCACAAAATTCGGCAAGCGAGTGAGCGAACTTTACATTGACCCAGCTTCAGCCATCATAATACGCGATGCCTTAAGACAAAAAACCACAAGCCTAACAGACCTAAGCTTCCTACACCTGATTGCTCATACGCCTGACATGGGTCCAGTCCTAAGGCCATATGCGGGGGAACTGGATGAGATAGCAGTTTTCGCGGAAGAGCATAAAGAAGAGTTTCTAGCGGACGCTCCAGACGAATGGGAAGACAGTATAGATTATGAGGAATTTCTCGGCGAAGTGAAAACAGCCATGACCCTGCAAGCATGGATTGAGGAAATCAGCGAAGATCAAATAATCGAAAAGTTCAGAGTACAACCAGGCGACCTTTACAGGACGATTGAAAATGCAAAGTGGTTACTTCACGCCACACATGAACTTGCAATGCTCTTTGGCAATAAGCAAGTGTTGCCACAGACTCTTGAATTGAAACAGAGAGTAGAAAAAGGAGTGAAGAAGGAACTGATGCCTCTGGTTAAAATTGAAGGAGTTGGCCGAGTGCGCGGGCGTATAATATACAATGCTGGATACAAAACAATAGACGCTGTAAAACATGCAGCATTAGAAGACCTAACAAACCTGCCCTTAATCGGACCAAGACTGGCTAAGAAGATCAAGGAACAAGTTGGTGGTTTCGTGAAAAAAGATGCCTGGGAGAAACGTGAAAGAGAAGACGAATGGAAACAAAAAGCATTAACAGAATACTAAACTTTGTCAGCTGCCCTAGATCTATGTTCTCTTTCTGTTTTCTTGACAATAAGTTTAATCTGCTTTAAAGTAGTGCCTAAATAATTCATTGGATGTAGAGTTTCATCAATCTCTTTTTCACCGAGTTTTTTGCTCACAGTCTTGTCTTCGATGAGGATTTCTCTGAAACTTCGCTTCTCGCTTTCGCTTCTTATCGTCAGTTTTCTCAGGAGTTCATGAGCTTCTTGACGACCTATGCCTTTTCTTACTAGTGCCATCATAATTGCTTCTGACATGAAACGCCCTTGTGTCAATTCAATATTCTTCAGCATACGTTTTTCATCAACACGCAAATTAGCAACTATGTTAGTGGTAAGAAAAAGCACGTAGTCAGTCAAAATGCATGCCTCTGGAATAATGAAGCGTTCTGCCGAAGACTGCGTTAAGTCCCGCTCATGCCATGTCACAATGTTTTCCATCGCTGGAATAGCTAGACTTCTAATTATTCTGGCCAAACCACAGACTCTTTCACAAATCTCCGGGTTCTGCTTCTGCGGCATCGTGGAACTGCCAACCTGCTTTTGCACTTCGAAAGATTCAAAAAGCTCTCCAATCTCAGGTCTTTGCAGCTCGCGGATCTCAGTAGCAAAGTTCTCAAGTGATGAAGCAATCATCGCTAGTAAGCACACGATCTCAGCATGGCGGTCTCTCTGCACGATCTGCGTAGAAATTTCTGCTGCTTTGATTCCCAGACGTTTCATGACAAGCTCCTGAACCCGCACGGCATGTTCGCCTAAACCGGCTTGCGTCCCTACTGCTCCACTCATCTTCCCAACCAACACGCGTTCTCGACATTGTCTAAGTCTTTCAATATGTCTTGAGATCTCACGCATCCAAACCGCAAACTTGAAACCCAAAGTTATCGGCAATGCGTGTTGGCCATGCGTCCTACCAACCATCAGCGTTGTCTTGTGTTGCAAGGCTCTTTCCATCAATATCTTCTCAAAATCGTTCAGTCGTTTCTCAACAAGTGACAAAGCATCTTTCAATTGGAGAGCATTTGCAGTGTCCACGATATCGTAGCTTGTTGCTCCCAAATGAACGTAAGCCCCACTTGGACCGCATGCTTCGGCACATGCTCTAACCAAGGAGGCGATGTCATGTTTTATTTCGCGTTCAATTTCCTTCACTCGACTCAGTTTAACATGCTTCAAGGAAGCCATAGCCGCTATTACCTCAGCGTCTTTTCGCGGCATGTCACCCACTTCAGCGTGCGCCCAAGCAAGAGCAACTTCAACATCAAGCATTTTCTGAACACGTGTCTCTTCCTCAAATATCCTCAGCATTTCAGGAGTCCCGTAACGACCTGTGTCAATTGGAAGTATGGGCAAATTCCTTATCCCTCGCAACAAGATAGACAGATTAAAGATTAATGTTTTACCAAATAACACTTAAAGAGTTCAGATTGAAAGGCTTGGGAAAATGGGAGCAATAATTGCAGTCATTGACAAGAAAAACGAAAGTGCGGCAGAAACAGCAGTCAGAATGCTCAAAACTCTAAATCTCAAGAACACCGAAGCCGTCGGAATAGGATCACCGTTCGCAACAAAGATAGAAAAGAACGGTGATGCTCTACAATGTAAAATAAATTCGCAAACAATAATTGGACATCTCTTCTCACGTACTCTCGCCTCAGATGAAACCCAATTCATAAAGCTGAAAAAGGCAACATTGATTTTCGAAGGAAGATTTTACCCAACAAATCTGGGGATTTCTGACGCGTACACAGTTACCGAGAAAATGGAACAAAACCCAAATAAG
>CAYHEV010000007.1:26940-35291 GCA_964355725.1 uncultured Candidatus Bathyarchaeia archaeon
ATTCAAAACCTAAGCGGACAACCATGCAAACTGCCGTCAAGAAACTTCAAAGGCTTCTTCAAAAGTCTATCGATCAGAGAGTTTCAGGATTAAAGGAAGTTGCAGTGGCTTTCTCGGGTGGACTAGACAGCAGCATAATCGCGTTTCTGGCCAAGAAAACAGGCGTAGATGTGCATCTGACCCACGTAAGTCTGGCAAATCAGCTTGAAACGGAATATGCAAAAAAAGTGGCCGAGGAACTGAAACTACCAATTCACGTTCACCTTTACAGCGAAAAAAATGTGAAAGAAATTCTTCCGAAAGTTCTATGGTTAATCGAGAAGCCAGATCCAATTCAGACGGGCATAGGTATTCCGATCTACTGGGCCGCAGAAACAACGAGTGAAACAAAATTCAAGGTGATGTTGGCGGGACAAGGTGCAGATGAACTGTTTGGCGGTTACAAACGATATGTGGACAATTATCTGCGATACGGTAAAGAAAAAGCTCAAGAAACAATTTCCAGCGACATTCTCAGATTACATGAAATCAACTTCGAAAGAGATACTAAGATATGCAATTTTCACAATGTCGATCTACGATTACCTTTTGCAACTTACGAAATAGCAAAGTTTGCTCTGGATTTACCTTTAGAGCTGAAGATAGAGCCTTCAAACAACAGCTTAAGAAAACTCTTACTGAGACAAGTGGCCAAGGATCTTGATCTGCCAAAACTGGTAGTTGAAAAACCGAAAAAAGCAATACAGTACACAACGGGTATAAGCAAAGTTCTTGAGAGGCTAGCTAAAAAACAGAGATTGTCCATCAGCGAATACTTGCAACAGATATTCCAAAAATCACTAAAAGAGATGAATAGCACATGACTAAAACCGCTGTGATCTTTTCACCCAAATATTACGAACATAATCCGGGCAAACATCATCCTGAATCAGCAAAGCGTCTACATGCGATAATAGACGAACTGAAAAAAGGCAAACTTTCAAACAGTAGAAATTGGCAGTTTGTCAGCCCGGTCAAAGCGTCTGTAGAAGACGTTGAACTAATCCACGGTATTGAGTATATCAGACTTGTTGAAGCTGTATGCAAATCTGGAGGAGGCCTCCTTGATTTAGAGGATACTGTGGTTTCTCCGAAGAGCTTTGAAACTGCCCTCTACGCTGTTGGTGGAACTCTCAAAGCAGTTGATTTAGTTATTGGAGAGAAGTTTAAGAACGCTTTTGCTCTTGTGCGCCCGCCGGGACACCATGCAGCAAAGTTTCGCGCTTGCGGTTTTTGTCTCTTCAATAATGTTGCTGTAGCTGCTGAATATTTACTCAAAAAGTACAAGTTGAAAAGAGTTCTAATATTGGACATTGATGCGCATCACGGGAACGGCACGCAGGAAAGCTTCTACGAAACAGACAAAGTCCTGTACATAAGTCTACATGAGGATCCCCGCGGATTTCCAGGAACTGGTTTCGCAGACGAGATCGGTGAAAGTGAAGGATTAGGATACAACATTAATATTCCACTACCCTTTCGAACAGGCGACCGAATCTATTTAAAAGTAGTAAACGAAATCGTGACCACAATAGTAAGGCAGTATAAACCGCAATTCATGTTGGTGTCAGCAGGTCTAGATGGTCATTACACCGATCCCGTGGGAAATCTCGGATTGTCTGCATTGTGTTACCAGCAAGTATACGAGATAATAATGAAGCTGGCAACAGAAACATGCAATGAGAAGATTGTGTCAGTTCTCGAAGGAGGCTATAGCCTCAACTATGTGGGAAGATTATCATCCGGAATTATTGCCGAGACAAGTAAAACGCCTTTTGCTGCAAGTGACAAAATCCCTGTTGCCAGAGAAAAAATCGAAAAACAAGGTGAAAAAATCATAAACGAAGTGAAAAGAATACAGAGAGCTTTTTGGAACGTAGATTAGCAGCTTTTGGCATGAGAATTTCAAGTTGAAGGCCGAAAGACTACTCGATTACTTGGATTGCGCCCTCGGGGCATTGAACCTCGCATGCTCGACATACCAAGCATTCTTCAGACTTCGTCGGAACAGACTTTCCGTCCTTAATTTCATAAACGGCTACTGGGCAAGTATCCACGCATGTACTGCATCCGGTGCATTTTCCATTATCAACTACTATTTTTATCATATTCCAGTCTCCACCTAATTGGAATTTCATTGAAGGCTGGAAAGTAGAATAAAAGTGTTTAGGTTCATCAACGAATTTCTTCACGTAGTCTTAAGAGTATTCCACTGATCGCCGTGTCGGCTTTCTCCTTTCTGCGCTGATAATCTTCCAGACGTTTTCGATAGGCTTCCAGCGAGAGTTCTCCACGGTTGTGAAGTGACTCTGCGTTTTTGATGTTCGCTGCAACTTCGGCAAGTTCGGATTCTGCAACTTCTGACTGTAGCATTAATTCTGCATAGTGACCACCGGCTACGCGCATTTTCTCCCTGAACTCGTCAAAGCTTCTTGACAGTGTATTCAATCGTGTTTCCAAAGTTTTCTTTTGTACCTTGTACTTGCGCCTCGGAATCCTACCCTTCTGCACTCTAGTTTCAAGAGACTCAAGCTCGAAAACTATCTTTCTTTTCTCTTCATAAGAGTCTATGAAAGACTTGATTTCGTCTGCACTAAATCTCACTGCAACGCTTGGCACCGCTACCTTCACTGGTGCTTTTCCTTTAGGTCTCCTCCAAGCGATAGCAACTGTGCAGCCAACAGTTGCCAAAGCCCACATCCACAACGCAGGACGGAAAGACGCCCACAACGGATTGTACTCGTAGACAATTCCAACTTTGAAGCTGTCAAGAGAAATTACACCTTGTCTGCTCACACTGACTGTTTCTTGAAACACGCTCCGAACAAGGCCATAACCACTACTAAGCATGTCATTACTAAACTGTGCTCTAGCTCCTTCAGGCAGAACAATGTTTACTGATGCTTCTTCAATGTAGTAGTTGAAATTCTGGAATAATAAAATACTGAAGTTGAAAGTGCCAGTAAGCTGTTTTGAGGTATAAATGCTGCTTGGAAGATCATAATCTACGATGAAACTTGTTGCGTTATCTTTCTCAACCGGGGACAGAAAACCAACCATATAGCGATTCGTTCTTGTGTCTGTTGCATTTGGCACGTTCATTCTTCTTCCAAGTTGATCCTGCGCACGGATATTCGAAACGTTCAACGGCAAGATTATTTCTGTATAGTTCATCAGGGTACTTGCTCTATTTGTCAGATCGTAAGTGTCTGACCCTGTTATACCGCCGAGTTCATCTATTACTATTTGGCGAGTGAATTGCGTTATCTCAAAGATCTGTAGAGTTTTATCGGTTAAAGTGAAAGTCACATTAGAAGGTTCATATGTGAAAGCGTCTAGATGTACTCGTGAATAGTTAAATGCATCAACATCTCCTTCAACGGACTCTGCGCCTCCAGGCAGAACAATAGAGCCACTGCATGTGTCCACTGTTTTAGTAAGGCTAGGATACGCCGGGAAGCTCAAGGTGTAGATGCTCGCATTTGTCGCATCTTGCGTGAGAAGAGTACTGTTCAGCACGAACCCGACTGTGAAGAATTGTGGGGTTGCTTGTGGAAAACTGATATTCACTCCATAAAAGCCAATGTGATTTTCTAGCGGCACGTCAAGATCTGTATCAAGTCTGAGAGGGCTCATCGAATTTGACGTATCGAAAGCATCACAGCGGAGAACATACGGACTGTATTTATTCGGAAATCCTATGAGAAAATTGGGTGTCTGCCCAGCAATTTCTATTGTATCGTTAATGAAAACATATCCATTAGACAATAAACCTATCTCGTGATTCACGTTTTTTATACTGTAACCTGGACTTGCTGCCTTAACCGACTTAGTGCTAAATAGGAATGGGACAATAAACAACATGCCGACCGTCAAGATGGTGAATGCTAGCGCTATTTTCTTCACTTGGTTTTCCTCCACTCGATCTGCAACTTGTAGGCTTCCTATTTATTGATAAGCCCATTTATTTACTTTTGGAATTACACATCGTCGCTTACGTATATACTTACCCATTTGTCTTGGAAAGAACAACTCGAAAGTTACAGGTTATACGCATGAAAGACACACAGTAAGGATTTGACCTCTGTTTTCTGCTGCTTTTTTTTGTTTGCTAGTTTTCTCAGAAGAAATAGTGCTTACGCCATTTAGGTGTTCACAATTCGCCATGTTGGAGGTAGTAATCTTGGCCTTTCTTAGGTCCAAAACTCCTCACGCCTCTTTCCTCAAGCTGTTTTCTGAGTCCCTCGGCATACTGTTTTTCTATTTCGCCTCTTTTCTCCAAGTACATAATAATCTCTTCAGCTTCGGCATTTGTGTCACATCGGCGTATGAAATCTATTACGTCAGGTGTATAATGGAGAAATCTGTTACAGCCTGCCTTTTCTGCTGTTTGAAGATCTGTACGCACCGAATTCACTGCGACTTTGTTTTCGTCAGTTTCCATTTCCTTGGCTAGATTTGGAAACATTTTCTTGAATTCTCTCGGTTCAATTCCATTGTGCGACCTTCGCATACTATATCTTCGAACTATTTATTGGAAATGCCATATTTAAGGTTCTTTGAGGAAACAAAGGTCAAACTAAGTAGGTGATTTGAAGAATGCATTGCCACTTTTTCCACCGAAATTTGAGATATAGCTGACAAAATGTAGAAAGATGAACGACTCATCTTGTTATTTTCATTATCAAATTTGAGCCCATAGATTTATCAGCTGAGCCCATGTTTCAATGTAACATTACTTTTTGACTATTTGCTCGTATAACTCCAATGTTTTTTCAGCCACTCTATCCCATGTAAACTCATCTAGTACTCTGCGTCTGCCGTTTTTCCCAAGCCATTTTCTCCTTTCAGGATCTTCCAAAGTGCTGTTTATACCCCATGCGATGTCTGTCGGGTTATTTGGATCTATGTGGTAGCCACATTGTTCCTCGCCGCAGCAGACAACTATTTCCCGCATTCCACTAATGCCGGCGGCGCCAACAACAACAGGACGCTCCATACTCATTGCTTCAAGAACAACGATTCCGAAAGGTTCGTAGAAACTTGGAAACACCGCAACGTCGCAGGCAGCATAATGGAGAATGCGTTCCTCTTCAGGTATGAATTCGAAACGGAATTTTATAGAATTGGTCAGTCTCATTGCCTTAACCAAGTTTGCCAAATATTCCTGTAAGTCGCCTAAACCCACGACTACAAGCTTTGCTTTGGGGTTTTTTTGCAGTATGTGAGGCATAGCCATTATGAGTTTGTCGACTCCTTTGACGCCGACAAGTCTACCAATGAACAGAATCATAGGTTCGTCGTCTTTGATGTCGTAGAGAGCTCTAATCTTCTTGACTTGTTCTGTTGTCGCTGCTTCTGGATTGTATTTTTGCGGATCCACGCCGTTGTAGGATACTTGTATTTTCTCTTTTGGAAAACCTAGTTGTGTAAGTTCGTCTTTCATGGCATATGAAACTGTTACTATCATGTCAGCCGCATTTGCGGCATGAAGCTCTATATTGCTCACAACTTCGGAGCCGTTTCCTAAGGTTCTCCCTTTCTCTGTGGAGTGAACATGAAATGCAAAGGGCAATCCTATCTCTTTCTTGACGGTTATTCCACCCATGGCTGAGAGCCAGTCGTGCGCGATTACGATGTCATATTTGAAATTCTCTTTTTTGATGAGTTCGTTCACGAGTTTTGAGGCACTCAGATAATTGTATACGAGGATTTTGGAGAACAAGTGAATACCGCGTCCCCATTTTCTGATATCTTCTGCGATCACGTCGGGCAACGAGTCAGAAACGTCGATATGTAACGGACGGTGAATTTCTATTCCGCGCCAGATTTCTCTAGTTGGAAGACTGCCGGCATCATCATTCATTGTAAAAATAGTAACGTCGCTATCCATTAAAACGAATTTCCGTGTGATCTCAGCGGCGTAAGTTCCTAAGCCGCCGACGATTTTTGGAGGATATTCGTAGACAAGCACAGCCATTTTCATTTTTTTCACCGCTTCTATTCCTGCGATCTCTTATGGCTATTGAAACATCACTTATTTACTTTCCTAATAGTTTAAGTACGAGCCGTTGCAGTTACTATTAAGCGACTCCTGAGTTTCCCATCAACTGTTCGCTCTTTGATTGTTATATCTACCATTTTGAAACCTCTGAAAAAGCCCTGTATCTCCATCTTGTCTGCAAAGTGATGAAGAATGTCTTTCTCGTGACCCCTGTTTCAATGAACGTGTCTTTTTCAGTTTTGTCGCCCTTTCCGTAGCTATAGGTTCTTTTCGACAAGAAATCCACGAGTACAAAACCTCTTTTCCTTGACACTCTGCGAATTTCTGAAATCGTTCTTTGAATCCCTTCGAGCTTTTGATGGTATATTGCACGTGTGCATACGACAACATCAAAGCAGAAATCGATATATGGCAGATACTTCATACTGCATTTCACGATGGAAGCCATTAAGTTTCACTGTTCAAGCCCGTTCTCTAGTCTTTCTTAGGCCTGTGTCCGAAAGATCCACTCCATAGGCACTAAATCCCTGTTCTGCTATGTAAGTAACATGTCTCCCTGCTCCGCATACCAAATCAAGAACCTTCCCTCTTCTCTTCTGTAAAAGTTTACAAGGTACTCATCAGGTTCTTCAGGACTATAAATTTCTTCACGCAAAATTTGGTTCCATTCAGTCACTTAACTTCTCACCCGTGATCTGTTCCAAAGCCACTCTTCAGGTTATTATGCAGATACTTAAAGCGGTGTTCCCAGCTTGGAAAATGTGAAAAATCTATTAGGCACATACGCTAAATTAGAAAAAGAGTGCAATAACATGAGTATATCACCTGTTAAACGATTGATTCTCGAAACAATGTGGATGATGAACAAGTCCGCAAAGGCCACGGAAATAGCCAAGGAAGCGGGACTGGCTTTTCCGTCGGTTATGATGCACATAATAGGTCTTACACGAATGGGATATGTTGAGACGCCGAATAAAGGAACTTATGCCATAACAGAAAATGGCAAAAAGGCACTTGGTCTTACCAACATCACCAAAGAAAAGGCCAGCGAGATCTTGACACATTTGCCTATGGAAAAATCGTTTCAATTCTACGCTGACATCGGAAAGCCACTAAGCATTTATGCAACTGGTCTCGGAGATTTCTGTGACAAGATCCAGAAAGTCGACATGCTTTCATTAGAGTTTCATCTTAATCGCGGGGATTTTGAAGCGTGGTTTACTGGGTTGGGTGACGTGGAATTGGCAAGAAAGACTTTGCTCATCAGAGAACAGAAGATGTTCGGTGAAGAACTGCGCAAGAAACTTCATGAAACCATACAGAACCGATGTCTGGAATTAGCTAGGATAAGAGGCGCGCAGTAGTCTCCGGAACCTGCGAGTAGCGTTAGGCTGGCTTGAAACGTTTTTCAAGTTTGGCCAGAACTTGATGCAACATGGGATATTCCATCTCTTCAGACCTATACGGACTGGTTCAAACTCTCCCATACGTCCAAGCATCAAACCGAGCGTCGGTTTAGAGTTAAATCGCATCTTTTAAAATATCTACTAAAAGAGATAGACAAAAGAATCATAAAACAAATGATTGCTTATAATTGAGTGGGAATGTGCGCGTTTATGAACGAGTTAAGAGTTATTTCAGCGAAAATTTCGGATGCAGTCTACAAAGAAATGCTTTTACGTGTTCCAGAGGGAGACCGAAGCAACTTTGTCAGAGATGCCATTATGGAAAAACTTCAGAAAACCCCAAAGCCTGACAAAGTTTTGGAGTTGGAACAGCGGTTGGACAAGATTGAACGAGAGTTTTCCGAAGTTAAACGATATCTCGCAGATTTAGAATTGCTCACTTATGGGCAAAGAAAAACTAATCCGCACACATTTGGCGTGGATGATCTAGATCACAAAATAATTGATTTTCTAATTCATTACAAGGGCGGCACTACACCGGAACTGGCAGACTATCTTACAACGAACAGGTGGTTGGTTTTGAATAGGTTGAGAAGAATTCAGAAGGTGTCCAAGAAGCAGCTTGGCAAATCAATAATAGATTTTTATGGTGGAGAAAGGTCGGGGAAGAAGAAGGCTTGGTGGATAAACGAGGAACGAATCGAAACACAGTAGCAGACAGTCTTTTCTGCACTTCAGTCCCCTTCATACGTTTTGAAATAATGCACAAAAATTGGTGTAGCACCATAAGGATTAATTTTAGATAGGGTCAATTCTATTTCGAGAGGGCCCGTAGCCCAGTACGGATCAAGGCGCCGAATCCGACAAATCGGATGCGCAAGCCTCCGAACATCTTTAGAATG
>CAYHEV010000008.1:0-17832 GCA_964355725.1 uncultured Candidatus Bathyarchaeia archaeon
CCGTCAAATAAGAAGACAATAGAATGATTTCTGAAATGATTGCTTATTGTGGACTTGACTGTAACGAATGCAAAGCTTTCAAAGCGACTCAAACGAAAGACGTTGAGTGGAAAAAACGGATAGCCAAACACTGGTCAGACCAAAGCGAGATTAAATTCAAACCAGAAGACGTTGACTGCCACGGATGTAAGTCAGATGTGATTTCTGGCTTTTGCCGAAAACTCTGCGAGATAAAACCGTGCGCCGAAGAAAAGAAAGTCAAGACCTGTGCCCATTGCAACGATTATCCTTGCGAAAAACTGAAAGAGTACTTGTCCACCCGACCCTGTCGCCACAAATAACCTTGAAGAAATTCGCAAAGCACTCCAAATCTAACAGGAAGTGCCAAACTAATCTGATTCTTGAAAAGGTTGGTTGTTGGTTGGATAAAACTTTACCCCAACCGACAGTGGGATATCGAAAGAAAATCTCAAGCAGCAGATACAACTGAATTAGACACAAGTCTTGCAGAGGTAGGGCTGAAGGTGGGCTTGGCTTTTATTGCTGTCTGAAACTGCCTGCCACTCCCTGTTTCAGCATACCTGTGATGTTGTTCTTGAGTTCTTCAAAGACCACGCTCAACCGCTTTGCGTCTTCTTTAGACATGCCTTGCAGTATAAGCTGTTTCTCAAAAGCTTTCCTCGTCTTATGTACTCTTCTGCCCAAAGTAAGGTACATCCAGAAAAGACTGAGAGACATGCGGGCTAAGTATGGAGAAGACTTTATCACTGTTGTAACCGGTGAACTTGAGCTCATCTTAACCATCCTACCAATTAATGAGGAGAGAGGAAGTCTATTCTTCTTCTTCCTCCTCTTCATCCGTCTTGCTCTGGAGTTTCTCGCGAACCTTCCTTTCGATTTCCTTGCCTAAATCGTCTCCTACGTCATGACCTCCCTTGCCCCTACCAGCGCTTCTGAGCATGTCGCCGAGGCTAGTGAACGTCCGCATATACTCTTCAGTCAATCTCACTGCTACCTGCTCAGGCAGTCCACCGTTCTTCAATTCTTTGTAGTACGCTGCCGCCGCCTTGCCCATGTTTTTCCCAGCCTCTTCAGAGAAGACAGAGGCCAGTATGCTTTTGATCATCGACGGAACTTCAGACGAGACAACGCCGAGCACTTCTTTCAGCTCTTCTGACCCCATTTTCACGTGCTTTTTTTCTTCGTCATTCATGTTTTCACCTCCTCAATCGTTCAGGACGTGTTCAGGTGTAACCGTGCCAAGATGGCTTCTGCCCTGACGTGGTCCATCCTGTTTTCAACTGCCGCACTGGAAACAAACGACCTGGTAGTCTTGGACGAACCAAGATTCTTAGCATAGACAATGGAAAGCCTGTTGTGCTTTCTGTCCGTGTGACGCAAATATCCAAGTTGCATTTTTCTACCTCCAAACAACTAAAGCGCTGGTCACTGTAGTTAGGCGTTCTGCGCAAAAGTGGCCACTCCACTGGTCAGCCCTTCTCAACCAACTCGTAGGTTGGAACCTGCCCAGCCGTCTTTGAAAGAACGCCTTGCTCGACCAGGTTTTTGACTCTATCTCGAACGATGCGTCTACTTGCTTTTCCCCTCATCGCTACAACTTGCCTAGTGATTCCTGAAATATTCAAAGGTCCCTTCACTGCCAAGGCTTGAACAATACATCTGGAAATATCGTCCTGGGCGATGGGCTTCTGATGCAGGATTTTCTCGGCGTTTTTCAAGCGTGCAGCGATCTTCAGCGGTTCACCGTACATGCCTATGCCCATCCGCGTGAGGCGCAACGAAGCAGCTAAACCTTCATATTCAGGCTTTTCACGAATCAGTTGTTCAAGAAGGTCAAGTCTGGTGAGTATCTTGTCAAGCTTCTTGCTCAGCTCATCTACATCGGAACCGCCGCTCTTTTCGCCCGCCAAAACTCTACCGGCTTCAGCAACAACTGAAGTAGACTATTCTGCATATCATTTAAATGGTTGACTATGCAGGATGCCGCACCAAAGAGTTCCGACAAACATTTAATCCCAAACCGCATTGACTTAAAGGATGATCAGCTATGCCAAAAAAAGACATCGCGTGGGACTTGTCCGAATTATTTCCAAGCACCACAGATCCCTCGTTACAAAAGGCCATTGAAGATCTCACCAAGACCGCGGAGGACTTCGCGAAGAAATATCAAGGAAAAATCAAAAATTTCACCGCTAAAGACTTACTAAAATGCATCAAAGAGCTGGAAACGTTCCAAGGAAAGCTAGCCGACGTCGGCTTGTTTGCCAGTTTATCATTTTCTGCCAACATGACTCTGCCCGATACGCAGCAACTGCACGATAAGGTGACCAAAACTGAAGCGAAAATAGCTAAAAAACTAGCCTTCTTCGAACTGGAAACAGGTAGTCTAGTGACCAAGAAACCCAGAATCATCACTGATTCAGAATTGAAAGAATACAGGCACATGCTTGAAAGACTGAAACGTCAAGTCGCACATCAGCTTTCGGAAATTGAAGAACAAATCGTAATCGAGAAGGATCAGTTCGGCGTCAGCGCTTGGTCAGAACTGCAAAGCAAGTGGCTCAACACACGCACATTCGAAGTCATGGTGGAAGGAAAAAAGAGCAGCCTTTCATACGGAGAAGCCAATGGACTACTGTCGCATCCGGACCGAGCCACAAGAGAATCCGCAAACAAGTCCATCTATGGACAACTGGGTCAATATGGCGAAATTTTCTCTTCAGCTCTGAGAAACATCTGTAACGACTGGATAAACGTCTGCGAAAGAAGAAAATACGAATCTCCAATGCATGCAAGCCTCATAGCCAACGACATCGACCAGCAAACCATAAATAACCTGCTGAAAGCCATCGAAAATCACACGGAATTGTATCAAGAATACTTGAAGCTGAAAGCCAGAATGATGAAACTGCCCAAGCTTGGCTGCCACGACATCGTTGCGCCTTTGCCTGACTCTCCCAAAACCAAATATCCATACGAAAAAGCGAAAGACCTAGTCATAGAAGCTTACACGAAATTCGACAAGGAATATGCGTCCACCGTAGGAGACATGTTCAAACGAAACCACTTGGACTCTTCACCGAGATATGGCAAGAGAAACGGCGCCTTCTGCGCAGACTGGTACAACGGCAAATCCGCTTACATACTCAACAGCTACAACGAAACCCTGAACGACATCTACACTTTGGCACATGAACTGGGACACGCCAGACACGACTATTACTGGGAACAAAACCAGCCGATCGCCAACGGAAACATACCAATGATAGTGGCAGAAACTGCTTCAATATTCGGCGAACTACTACTCACAGACTTGCTACTTGCTAGAGCCAAAACGGACGCTGAAAAGAAAGCCGTTTTATGTTTAGTCCTCGACGAAGTCGGAATGGCCGCGTTCCAAGTAACGGCCAGAGCATGGTTCGAACAAAGCCTTTACGACACCATAAAAGATGATACGTATTTGGACTACAAAACCATATGCAGACACTGGACCAAAGCCAGAAACCGCATCTACGGCAAAGTGGTAGACTGGTTCCCAGAAATGGAAGCAGAATGGACCATGAAACCGCACTATTATTTGGCAAACTTCAGATTCTACAACTACCCGTATGTCTATGCTCAAATGTTCGTTTACGCACTCTACCAGAAATACAAAAAAGAAGGTAGAAAATTCGTACCCAAATTCAAAAAAATACTCATGACAGGCAGCAGCCTCAGCCCAATCGAAATCGGCAAGATCGTAGGTCTAGACGTGACAGACCCAGACTTCTGGAAACTAGGGATGAGACAATTCGAATACTTCGTCAAAGAACTCAAGGCAATCGTCAAGTAGGAACCAGTGCAGCACAGGCTAAACAGCGATTTTCTGTTTCCATAAGGGAACATTGGATTGGCGCGTGCATCGCAAACAAGGAACAGGATAAAACGATGTGATGTTTGTACCCACAATCAGAGAGGCCGAACCGCGGGACAAAGAAGCAGTCAGCGAGATCTGCAGAATCTCATTTGACCGTTTGTACGGGTATTTTGCAGGTCGGAGCCTTAGTTCATCCGATCAAGTTTTCGTAAGCGACGTAAAAGGTAGAGTCGTCGGGTTCGCGATGCTGAGATTAGTTCACATTCGCAAGCAGACAGTGGGTAACGTTCTGTGGCTTGCTGTTTACCCGAAATTTCGACGAGGAGGTGTCGCCTTTGCTCTCTTGGAAGCTAGCATGGACTACTTCAAGAACCATCTTATCAGGACTGTTTATGCTTCTGTACAGAAGAATAACCTTCCTTCCCTTTGTTTGTTTGAAAGAAGAGAGTTCAGAAAACTGGATTTTCATAAGCTGGCAAAACTTTATGGCTTCAGAGTCGCAGAAGTCTATTTGAAGATGCGCATCGCTCCAAGAGAAATCGTGTATGTCACCAATCTCTGAGCGTGGAATTATGTTGAGATCCGTACCAGTCAGCAATCAAGCGATTTTTATATCTAAAGCAAAAAGTGACTAAGACTGGAGGTGTCGTCATGGCAGTGCAACCTTGGATTTACACCATATTGTTCGCCATATTCAGCTTTCTGCTTTCATGGTTATTTGGTAGACCGATTATCAGATAGAATCTAGCGGATCTTTGGCAGAGTTTTCGAAGACCCTTCAAAAGACCTAGACATGTAGCAACGTAGAAGAAGCCAATAGATAGTCACTGGTGAACAAGAATGAAGGTATGGGTAATCTATAAATGCAAACGTTATGAGGATATGAACATACCTTTTCCTTGCGTTATCGCTGTGGTTACTGATAAGGAAAGAGCAAAAAACGTTGCGAGAGCAAATGGCGCATGGATGACCCAGGTCGAAGTTGACCAAACAGAGGCAAAGGAATGTAAAGAATAGCAGGTTGCAGAAAGTGAGCATCTGCGCCTATCGAAAAAAAGGTTTTTATGCGGGAGACGTCGCCGCTGATCGCATTTTCAAGTCCTACTGGCGGCGTTATTAGCATCCTTTTTGTAAGCCTGCGGCTGCTATTTTCAGTTTTCCTGGATAGGAGCACCTCGTTAGCAGCGTAGCAGATACGCGATAAAATCAGCATAAACACAAATTATGAAATTTGCGTTATTTCCCAATCTTATCCGAATGCTTTTTCTTCTTCTGAACATTCTTCTTTTTCAATGAAGGCATACACAAATCCCCACGAAGCAATACCTACAATCAATATTATTACCATATGAAAGTCTTTAAAAGCTTTTCAACGATCAAGACTCTAGGCGTTGGAAAAAAGGAATACGCGGGAGACATCTCCATAATGAGCAACGTTTCAGCAAGTGTGTCCAAAATTTCAAAAACGTTTCACATTGGAGATTTGACGATGAAAGATGAACCTAACGGATCCTTATCATCGTAGTCAGTTGCATTATTCTGTGCACTGATTTTGGTTGCGGTGTACCTGCTGGAATTTGATAAGAGACATGTGTCAGAGTTTAATTACTCAGATTTGTAATTGATAATTGGTATGATTTGAGAAAAATAAACTGGATTATAATCGTCTGCATTGTGGCATCAATACTTTCTTGGTACTTGAACTACGACATGGCTATCAGTTATCTGGCCTTTAGCAGAGATAATCTTCTTGGAGGAAAAGTTTGGACTTTAGTTACGGCTTTGTTCCTTCACGCAGACTTAGAGCATTTGCTGGGCAACATGGTTTTTCTCTTTGTTTTCGGTAACACGTTGGAAAAAGAGTTCGGAGCATCCAAGACGTTGACTGTCTTTTTCTTTGGTGGAATAGTCTCCTTCTTTCTAGGTATCTTCTTCTACGCTCCTTCAACACCTTTGATCGGAGCTTCCGCAGCTATATTCACCTTAACCGCAATTGCAATGCTCGTCAAGCCTCTAAAGTTCTCCTTTCTATTCTTTATGCCTCTGGGACTTGTAGCGGTCATCTATTTCGTATATAATGTGATGGCAGTTCACCTTGGTTTTGGCGGAAATGTTGCTTATGTTTCACATGTAATTGGATTCCTGCTCGGCGTACCGTTCGGCATAGCTTGGAGCGAAAAATGGGCTAAAAACCTCATCATTACCGTAGCAATGTTCTTGTTATATCTAGCCATAGTAACGTTTCTACTTCCAAGTATTCTAAGTCTAATTGGCGGTTGTCTGCTGTTCAGTTAACTAAATAACCAAATACGGCTTTGTGCTTGGGACACGCAATAACTGCAATTACAACGCTTCTATTTTTCCAGTTTTCCTAGCTGAACGTTCGAAACCTTGGAAGAACAAATACCCTACCATCATTGAAGCGAAGCCAACGATCAACATTTGACCCAGCAAGATGGAAACATCAAAGAATGTCGCTCCGGCAATTGCCTCACGGGCAGCAGATATACCGTAGGTTAATGGAAAGGCGTAGGAAACAAGTTGAAGCGGTTGCGGCAAACTTTGAACTGGAAAGTTGACGCCGCAGAATATTAGAAGGATAAACGTGAAGATGTTGGCAAATACCATTGGATTCCTGAAATAGAACGAGAACCCTCCGATTAGTAAGCCAAACCCAGTCATCGTAAAGGCCGTCAGAACAACTGTAACGGCTAAGGCTAAGGCGTTTGCTTGTCCAAAGTTGACTCCAAACACTAAGGCTGCAAAAAAGAACGAAATCGCTACGCTCAGTAGACCATCGAGCACATGAATCATGGCTCTGCCGATGAAGAGAGGCAATCTGCTAGCAGGGGTGGCAAGTACGAGTGGAAGTGTTCCATCCCATTTGTCGTGACCAGTTATGTTGATAACTGAGAAAACAGTGTTCCATGAGAGACTTTGCAGAGCGTTACCTATCGCTATGTATGAAACAAGTGCATTTGAACCTTGCGTAGCGAAGAGACCTACGAATACGAAGAACGCCATCTGAGAGAGGGATAGAACGAATTTCATCATAAGCCACATTGAAGGGTTCAGCCAATCAAATTGGGCTCGAAAAGAGAACATCGCACTACTTAGGAAAACCCTAACATGATTCATGCTTCCACCAATGTCCCTTTTGTTCGCGCTCGTTTCTCAACCGCTTTGAACAAAACAACAGCTATTGCGGCATAAGCAAGCGTGATTAGAATCATCATCGTCAAATCTAGAGCCATCGCCATGTTAGAGTTCATGCCTGTCCAAAATGTCTGCGAAGCATAGTCCTGACTGGTCGCCAACCTAATAGCATCGATCCCCCAAGTTGGACCTAACACATACGCAGCGGGGTGGATCCAGAACGGGAGGAGAGCAATTGGAAACATTGATCCGGAAATTATGTAGAGTGGCGTTTCTAACCCGTTAGTTAGTGCTTGCGCTGATCTGGAAAGCACGAAGGCGGAGGCGAAAATCAAACCTAGAGTAGATACAGAAATGAGCGTAATCACTAGTGAAACTGTGAACATTAATGGGTCAGTAATTCCCAGCGGGATTCTGAATCCCAAGGTTGCTATAAGAAGCACAGCCACCATGTTAGTCAAACCGAACAGAGCATTGGAGATAGATCTTCCGGCAATCACGTGCAGAAGCTTTGAAGGAGCAGCCATTACTTCTTCTAGCGTTCCTTGCCATTTCTCAAATTCAATAGCATACCCTGACGAGTAGAGAGTGTTTCCCCACATGCCCATCATTCCTCCTCCCAAAACTGCATACAAGCCGAAGGGTCCTGTGGAACCTCTGAAGAGCATCAAGGACACCGTTGTAAAAACGAAGGGCGCGATTATGTTTGGAATGACCCACTGGGGGTCAGCCATCCAGTGAAGCATCGCCATTCTGAAGGCGCTGTATATCACTCTCATAGGTTGCGGCATCTCTAGCATTTCTCCTTCAGGTTTCCACCAGTCGCAAGTATGCGTCTTCCAGTGTTGGCTCTTTAATTTTGATGTCGTAGATGCGGCTGTTCTTCAGTATTTCCTGAACTTCTGAGATTATTTCAGAACCTTTCGAAGTTTGAATCTTCAAAATCTGCTTGTTTTCGGCCAAATCAGCGCTGACTGAGAGAATCTCTGGAATTTCCTTGAATCTGGCTACTTCCTTTTCTGTAATTCCGAAACCTTCCACTTCAACCACACTAGCATCCATCACGTATTTTTTTAGGCTAGAAGGTGTACCTAGGGCTTTGATTTCGCCGTTTCTTATTACCGCCACTCGGTTGCAGAGTTCATCTGCTTCAAACATGTAGTGCGTAGTCAACAGGATTGTCTTGCCTTTTGCAACCAGTTCCTTGATCATGTTCCTCGTGTCCCTGGCGATTTCAGGGTCTAAACCGATTGTTGGTTCGTCCAGAAAGATGAGTTCAGGATCGTTGATTAAACCTCTTGCCAAATGGAGCCGCTGTTTCATGCCTTTAGAGTACGTTTCCACACGGTCGCGAGCTCTGTCCCAAAGCCCCATAAACTGTAACAGTTCCTTTATTCTCTTATCTCGAATGCTCATGGGTACACCGTAGAGGTCTGCAAAATACCGCAGATTGTCTATGGCGTTGACCCTTGTGTAGAGTCCTCTTTCTCCGCCTAGTACGATGCCGATTCTTTCTCTGACTTTCGTGACATCTTTCTGAACATCATGACCTAGAACTGTAGCGTTGCCTGAAGTTGGAATAAGCATCGTGGTCAACATTTTTATCGTGGTTGTTTTGCCAGCTCCATTTGGACCCAACAGTCCGAAAAGCTCTCCATAATCAACTTCAAAAGAAATATCCTTCACCGCCACTACCTGGGTCTTTGTTCTTCTGAAAGTGCCCTTTGTAATGTTGAAAACTTTGTTGAGGTGCTCCGCCACTATGGCTTTTCCCAAATCAGTCTCAGGCTGCGTGTTCTGTTCAACCATCGCGATTCAAATCCAATAAGCATCGTTGCAACGAGCGAATACGTAATTCCTTCTTAAAAACTTGTCCTCTGAATCAAGTCAATGTCAGTCTGGCTCAGTTTTCTGACAAAATGCTCTGTGTCAGATGGATATGCATATAAATCAACAGGGGATTACGAAGAACAGAGTAATTCACGGATGGAGAACTGCGTTTTCTGCGAAATCGTCAAAGGCGCTCTGCCAGCAAGCATGGTATATTCTGACGAAAAAGTCTTGGCTTTTCTGGATATTCAACCTGTTAATCCTGGTCACGTACTAATAATCCCGAAAATGCATTCTGCGCGATTACTAGACCTTGATGAGGAAACTGGAGTCCACATGTTCAAGATTGCCATGCGCGTCTCCAGAGCTCTCAGACGATCAGGAGTGAAATGTGAAGGAATAAACCTCCATCTTGCAGATGGTGAAGCTGCATTTCAAGAGGTACTTCACGTTCATTTGCACGTTATTCCTAGATTTAGAGGCGATGGTTTCGGATTGAAGTTTGGACTCACTTACAACCTAAGGCCAGATAGAAGAGAACTTGACAAGATTGGGCGAAGAATCCTAACAGCCATGCCGTCAGAGTAGGGTTTGCCTAGGGCAGCCAATACTTCATTGTTTCAACTGTTTGACTCTTCTTCTCCGGCTTCTCAAGAATTGACTTCTTGGCCATCTCATACGCAGTCTTGTAGTCAAATATCCCCTTAGGCTCTTCCGCCGCCCTCTTGATCAATTCAGCTTCCACATCGTTCTTGAGTTTTCCAATGACTAATGCTCCAACGCCGAAAATGGTTTGCAGAATTTCCACCCCATCAGCGTTCGATTCTAGTCCTTCAACTCCCAGAGGTGGAATCGCGTTAATGTCCGCCACTATTCTACACTTCTTTCCATATTCTTTGAGCACGTTCAACGTGAGAAGTTGAGTGCTTGCCGCTCCTGCGGAAAGAACTATGTCCGTGTCTGCTATGGCTCTACCGATTTCTTCTGGAGTTTGTGCTTCAACTCCTCGGACTCTTTCGCTTTCAAGCTCCTCATTTATCTTCGTTGTCACTGATGAAACTTTTTGAAGAGTGCGAGAAGTAACGATGACATTTGCTTTTTCCATAGCGTAAAGTCTTGCAGCAGTTTGTCCAACTGGTCCAGTTCCGCCCAGCACGGTTACGTTCTTGTTCTCCAAGTCGCCAAATCCCTTCTCAATCGAAAGTTCCAAAGTTTTCGCGACAGCAGCCGCGGCCGTAGTGTACGCTCCTCTTGGGTCAACAATTATTGCAAGTTCAAAAGGCGCGAACATGCATTTCTTAGCTTTTTCCATGATGTCATTTACTCGTTTGAAATCGTGTCCGTTGATGAAGATCTTGGTGTGTTTTGCCCCTTCTGGGCCTCTTGGAAACATAGCGTCATATACTATCTTTTCAGCATCTTCAACTGTTACGTTTTCATATTTCAATATTGAAGCATCTGGGAGAATGTCTAGAGTGGTTAATATGTCAAAGGGACTTGCATGTTTTTCCGTGTCTAGAAAAATGATCACTTTTTTAGGCTGTGTTTCTGGCAAGGTTTAACCCCTTCGTATTGTTACGTACTAGGTCGGTTTAAGAATTGTCATAATCTGCGTGGAACTCAGGAAGCAGAAATTGCTAGCGTCTTTACAATTACACTAATATCGATCACGGGATCTCCCTATTTTTCTTGCCCACTCTCGCTTCCTTCCATAATTTCAGTTTTGAAATGCTAATCACTAAAGGCACTCCTACGAGGAACGATACAATCACGACGATAACATCTTCAAAATAGGAACTGACGGCAGCTCCAACAAATACAGTGTAAAGAGTTTCAAAATCCTTGAAAAACAGACCGTACAAGCCGCATGGAACAAGCAGAAAAACTCTGACAAGCGAGTCTGTGGCGATGCAAATGAAAGAAATGAGCACTATTGATATTGACAAGCGTCTGGCATCAGCCTTGAACAGGTTTCCACTATATTTCGCTGCAGGATAAACCAACAGCATGGCAAACAGAATGTCCAAGATCGTCCAAAGGGGCAGGCTTCTCCCAAACGGATGAATGAAGTACGCAGAAAGCATCAACGCATAAACCGCCAAAACAGGCTTCCATTTGGATTTAGCTAGAAATCCTGCCATCAAAACGCTAATCGGCTCTGCAAGTATGCCGAACATCCAGAAATCGACAGGAACAATTGCTCGAGCGACTGAACTACCGATAAATGCGGCGAAAAACCCGATCTCTGGGCCTAATATTATTCCTTCAAGTGGCGCAAGGTAGATTCCCCAGTTTCGCCACAATCCAAACGACATAAAGTACAATATTGCATGTAGCGCCGCAAATATGGCGGTTAAGCTCAATTGCTGGCTCTTTCGCATTTGACCACGATTTTGAGTGATTGAAGTTGGATAAAAATCTGACCGTTTCTTTTTTCTGAGAGTTTCTACCGTAATTGTTTAATACAGAACCTTAAGACTCTAAATAACTCTTCAAGGGGTAAGCTTTGTGGATACCGTGGAGATCCTAGAGAAACTTTCTAACTCTTGCGGCGTTGCGGGCAGAGAAGAAGAAGTTGCAGCTTTGATGAAAAAATTCCTGAAGCCATACGTAGACGAGATCAAAGAGGACAATCTTGGAAACGTGATCGGAATAAGAAAAGGAAAGAAGAACGCGCCTAAGGTTATGATTGCAGCTCACATGGACGAGATAGGTTTGTTGGTGAAAACAATTTCAAGAGAAGGCTTTCTGCAGTTCATGAAGATAGGCGGAATAGACGACCGTATCCTAATGGGGCAAAAAGTCATAGTCTACACGTCAAAAGGGCTGCTGCATGGGATAATTGGTTCGAAGCCTCCGCACATACTGAAGGAGGAAGAGCGTAAACGAGTCGTTCCTTATGATGAACTCTTCATAGACATTGGGGCAGAGAGTCAAGATGCGGCTCTACAAATGGGAGTAAGAGTTGGAGACGTCGTTGGTTTCGACGTGGAATTTGCGAAACTTGGAAAAGGCCTAGTAATCGGCAAAGCTTTCGATGACCGTGCCGGATGCGTGGTCATGATCGAAACATTGAAACGGTTGAGCAAAACAGACTGCACGATATATGCTGTTGGAACAGTACAGGAAGAAGTCGGCCTGAGAGGAGCGACAACAGCCGCGTTTGGCATAAACCCTGATTTCGGTTTAGCCTTGGATGTAACAATCGCTGGTGATACTCTAGGCGTGAAAGAATCTGAGGCATCAATAAGGTTGCGGAAAGGTCCATCTTTAACAGTTGCTGACTCTTTCCTGATCGTTCACCCTAAAGTCTTGCGGATGTTGATAGACACAGCGGAGAAAGCGAAAATTCCATATCAGCTTGAGACAGGTCTGCCAGGCGGAACAGATGCTGGACGCATAGCACTGTCAAGGACAGGAGTACCAAGCGGCGTTATATCCGTGCCCACGCGCTACATTCACAGTCCAACGTCTATGCTCAGCTTGGAAGATTTGGAAGAATCTACAAAACTCACTGTCGCAGTTGTCCAAAACGTTTCAAAGCATTTCCAGCAACTTTTTTCAACCATGAACCCGAAAGGACGTTAAAAAACATGAATCAAAAGGTATTGCTCGCTGAAAAACCTCAATGATCTCGCTCGAACTTACTGAAAGCTCAAAATAGACATTCTACTATTGTAGACTACGCAGTAGTGAAGATTATGGGCAGCAAGAAAGGTTTTGAGTTTCTTGAGCATACTGCGGATGCCTACATCGCTGCTTATGGACGAAATCTGGCTGAAGCATTTGAGAACGCGGCTACCGCAATGTTTGAGGTTATGACCGAAGTGAAAAGTGTCAATCCAGAAGTTGAGGATTGTGTTGAGGTTGAAGCAGAAGATGAGTCTGCGCTTCTTTACAGTTGGCTTGAGGCGTTTCTCGTGAAATTCGACACTGAAGAAATGCTGTACTCCAAGTTCAAAATTTCAGATTTGAAGAAAACTTCAAACGGTTTTAGACTTGAAGCAAAGATTTTTGGAGAGAAATTCGATCCTTCAAAGCACTCACAGAAGGTTGGTGTCAAAGCAGTTACATACCATCGAATGGAAATCATCAAAGAACCAAACAGAGTCACGGTACGATTTATTCTCGACCTGTAGCAAGCTTTGCTTCTATTTTAAGCCAGTTTTAGTTTTTTCAGTCCCTTTGTGATTTCTTCTACAGCAACTTCGGGTGGCATGTCCAGCGATTCCGTCTTGAAATCTACGAATGGAACATGTTTTTCCTTGTAGTACTCTACGAGTGGTTGAGTTTGCCGTTCGTAAACCTGAATTCGTTCCTTTATGACCTTGGGAGTGTCGTCTGATCGCTGATAAAGTGGCCCTCCGCATTTATCGCATACGTTTTCCACTTTGGGTTTTAGATAGTTGATGTTGTAGACTTCTCCGCAGTTTTTGCAGATTCTTCTTGTAGATAGACGTTCGATTATGATCCATTCTGGCACTATGAGCTGGATTATGGCGTCTATTTTGACGATTTTTTCCAAGGTTTTGGCTTGATCTATTGTGCGTGGATAACCATCTAGAATGAAGCCTTTTTTGCTGCTCGTTTTGGATAAGTGTTGCTTTAAGACTTCAACCACGACGTCGTCTGGGACGAGTGAGCCTTTTTCAACGTATCCTTTTACTTTCTTCCCTAACGGGGTGTTTTCTTTCAGGATTTCTCTGAAAATATCGCCCATGGCTATCACGTCTGCGCCGAGTTTGGATTGCAGTCGCGAGGCGTAAGTGCCCTTGCCGGAGCCTGGTGCACCGAAAATGATGAATTTCATTTCTCTTCGTCTCTCTTTTCAGTTGATACGTGTTGTTTTCGTATGAAGATGATCCATTGATAATTAAGTATTACTGTCTGCTTCTGTTGGAGCTCATTGATTCGCTCACGTTCTTCATAAAAATGTTTAAAACATCTGGCGGCGACTTATGACTCAATTTAGCATGATGGTATGATCTAAAAATGCGTGTAACACAGCTTGAAGATCATTTATATCTCATCGACGTTGAAACCGCTGGTATCAAGAACTTCATAGCAAGTTATATTCTGAAAGGAAAACGGGTGATGATGGTCGAAACGGGGCCAGCTTCATCGGTTCCTAATTTGCTTTTCGGTCTTAGAGCATTGCGTGTGAAACCTGAAGATGTGGCGTTTGTTGCTGTTTCCCATATTCATCTTGACCACGGTGGCGGTGTTGGAACTTTGTTGAAGCATTTGCCTAATGCCAAAGTCATTGTTCATCAGAGAGGAGCGGCACATTTGGCGCATCCTGAGAAGCTTTGGGAACAGTCGCAAGCTGTTTTGGGGGAAAAAATCACTGATCTGTATGGTGCGCCTGAACCTGTCCCTGAAGATCGGATTATCGCGGCGACTGACGGATTAAGTTTTGATGTTGGAAACGGTGTTGGTTTGAGAGTGGTGGAGACGCTTGGACATGCGTCGCATCACTTGAGTTTTTACGAGATGTTGGGCAAGGGGGTTTTTCTAGGGGATGCTGCTGGCATTTATCTGAACGAGATCGACGTGGTTGTGCCAACTACGCCGCCGCCCCTGCGTTTAGACATCGCACTGTCTTCTTTGGACAAGTTGGCTAGTTTTAAACCTACGGCATTGTACTACAGCCACTTTGGTAGAGCATCCGATGCTGTGGAAAGACTTCGTGCATATGCGAGGCAGCTTAGGCTGTGGGCGAAAATTTCCCGGGAAGGGATAGAAAACAAGGAAAGTGTTGAAGCGATAGGCAAGAAAATACTTGAACGCGATGTGGCTGTTCAGAAGGCTGCAGCGTACATTAAGGTTCATCCCGTGCTGGGTGAAACTGTGCTCAACGAGAGTGTGCAAGGCGTCGTGAGTTTTGTGGAAAAGTTCGGTGTTCCCGCCTAGTTAGTTTTAGTGTGTATGCCAAAATCGTTTATATTCTGCTCTCTTGTTCTTTTGTGTGATAGGTGAATAAAATGGGTGAAGGCGAAGGTCGCGCTCCTTCAGAGAAGATTCCTCTTGAAAAGATAGACGATTACAGTTGGCGTATTCCACGTTTCAAGTCAGGTATGCGTGTTCCAGGTATTGTTTTTGCGGATAAGGATTTGCTGGAGAAGATGCAGACAGACAGAACTCTTGGGCAATGTGTAAATGTTGCTCATCTGCCCGGAATCTACAAGTACGCTATAACGCTGCCGGATGGGCACGAGGGTTACGGTTTTCCAATTGGAGGTGTGGCGGCGACGGATTATGATGAAGGTGTGATCAGTCCTGGCGGTGTGGGTTATGACATTAACTGTGGCGTGCGTTTGTTAACCACGAATCTTTCGGAGAAAGATATTCGACCGAAGTTGGCTCCGTTGGCGAACGCGATTTTTGACAACGTTCCCTGTGGTCTTGGGAGTCGTCGTAAAGATTTCAAGGTGTCTATTCACGATTTGAACAGATTGGCTGTCGATGGCGTCCAGTGGATTATTGATCAGGGATTGGGGTGGGATGGGGATGCGGAGCACTGTGAAGAACGTGGGTGTATGAAGAACGCGAATCCAGACAAGGTTTCGTCTGATGCGAAGAACAGAGGGTTGCAGCAGGTCGGCACTTTGGGTTCTGGAAACCATTTTTTGGAGATTCAAAAGGTTGACAAGATTTTCAACAGTGAAACGGCTAAGACCTTTGGAATCGAGTTTGAGGGGCAGGTTACAACAATGATTCATTGTGGTTCTCGTGGTTTTGGTCATCAGATTTGTTCAGATTATCTGCGTGTTATGGAACGAGCTGTCGGCAAGTACAAGCTAGTTCTGCCTGACCGTGAGCTTGCTTGTGCACCGGGGAACAGTAACGAGGCGGAGGATTATTATCAGGCGATGGCTTGCGCGGTCAACTACGCGTTTGCGAATCGTCAGTCAATTATGCATTGGATTAGGCATAGTTTTCAGCAGGTTTTCCGCGAAGATCCGGAGCGTTTCGGGTTGAAGCTTGTCTATGATGTGGCTCATAACATCGCTAAGATCGAGACTCATCAGGTTAACGGCGGGCCGAGGAAGAAGGTTTGGGTTCACAGGAAAGGTGCGACGAGAGCTTTTCCGCCTGGAAATTCCGAAATTCCTTCAGATTATCGTGGTGTGGGGCAGCCTGTGCTTATTCCTGGCAGCATGGGGACGAGTTCTTGGTTGCTGGTTGGTGCGGAGAAGGCCATGCAGTTGAGTTTCGGTTCTACTGCTCACGGTGCTGGACGCATGTTGAGTAGGAGCGCTGCTAAGAGGAACTGGCGGGGTGGAGATATCAAGCAGGCGCTGGAGAAACGTGGAATCTACGTTAGGGCTGCGAGCACTGTGATTTTGGCGGAAGAAGCTGATGCTGCCTACAAGAACGTAGACGCGGTTGTCGACGTGAGCGATAAGATTGGCATTGCGACGAAGGTTGCGAGGTTTGTGCCGTTGGCCGTGGTTAAAGGCTAGTCTACGCCTTTTCAAAGTTCCAGTATTTCTTTGATTATTAGACAAGGTTTCGCGGTATGGTTTATATCAAGTTCTATTCTGTAATTCATCTAGCTGTCACCAGTGATCAGTGATGCCGTTCAAAGATGAATGCGGATTATGCGGCAGAGTGCTCTCAACTCGCTATCTCAGGAAATGTCAGCGATGCGGACGCTTGTATTGTCGGGACTGTATGACGCCTGATGTTCCAACGGGCGATCCGACTAGGCTGCTTTGTCTTAACTGTGCACGAAGAATTGTTTCGCCTAGGTCGGTTTCCAAGTACAGCGGGTTGACGGGTTACTTGAAGTTCCGTGGGTCTTTCACAGACACTGTTCAGCTTTCTTTTGCTAAGATGGATGGGATTGTCGGCGACAATTTGCCCATGGAGGCGTACAAAGCTGAGAAGTGGTGGGAAAACGTGCCCAGCCACTTGCATGCTAAAGGTTGGTTGGACGCAGGGTGGGAAGTGCAGTCGGTGAATTTGAAAGAGGGATACGTTGTTTTCCACAAGGTCAGGGAAGTAAAGACTGGAAGCTTTGGGAGAAAAACCCGTAGGAATCAGATTAAGAAGCCTTTCACTCCTGTGCGTGTTCGCCTTCCGAAACCTAAAGTGCCTTCCAAGACGAAGGTGTCGAAGCTTTATGCTCGGATTAAGAATTTGGAGCGTCAGAGGAAGGCTATGCCCCATTATCATGGGAGTTTCAGGCCTAAGCCGAAGTATGAGAAACGGCTGTTCAAGTCTGATGAGAAACCGCAATAGTTTTATCAAATAGGAATCTAATGTAGTGCAGAAGCAATTCTAGAGACTTATAGCCTTGTATGATGAGGAAGATTATTTGGGATAGAACATTCTTTCAGAAGTCATTTATCCACCCTCAGACAATGTTGTATTGTATTTTCGGAGAGAAAGGGAGGTGATAATATGATGATGAAGAGGAAATTGATTATTGCTGTTTTAACGACTTTCTGTGTTACGTTTGCCTTGTTCGCGGTGATGCCTACAAGAAGTGCGAACAGTCCGACTTATGATCCGTGGCTTGACGTTAATGATGATGGGCGGGTGGACATGAGGGATATTGGCGCGGTATGCAACGGGTTTGGACAGCACGGAACGGCAATAGATAAAGCAATCATAGAATACGACAGCGAATGGATAGACATAACAGACAACCGCGGACAATATTTCACCATAACGCACAACCTGAACAGTACAGACGTAATGGTGGACATTCAGGGAAAAACAACGTTGGATGGCGGAGTTCACCAGAGGTACTTTGGCGGAACGGACTTTGTTGCAGGATGGAACCAAACATATGGAGGAACAAGTGATGATGCTGCCTATTCTGTTGTTCAGACAAGTGATGGCGGCTATGCCTTCTCTGGCGTGACCAAGTCTTCTGGCGCTGGAATTTGGGATTTCTGGCTGGTTAAGACTGATGCATCTGGAAACATGCAATGGAACAAAACATACGGAGGAACAGG
>CAYHEV010000008.1:17932-32447 GCA_964355725.1 uncultured Candidatus Bathyarchaeia archaeon
TTAAGACTGATGCATCTGGAAACATGCAATGGAACAAAACATACGGAGGAACAGGAACTGAATATGGATGTTCTTTGGTTGAGACGGGCGACGGAGGATACGCACTTGCAGGACTCACTGAATCTTCTGGGGCTGGTTTGGCTGATTTCTGGCTGGTTAAGACTGATGCATCTGGAAACATGCAATGGAACAAAACCTACGGGGGAACAGGCTATGATCAGTGCAATTCTGTGGTTCAAACTAGTGACGGGGGATACGCAATGGCTGGGTCGACTACTTCGTATGGTGCTGGTTCGGATGATTTCTGGCTGGTTAAGACCGACTCAACTGGAAACGCGTTGTGGAGCAAAACATACGGAGGAACAGGCGTTGATTATGCGGTGACTGTGGTTCAAACTGGCGACGGAGGATATGCGTTGGCAGGTACCACACGGTCTTTTGGCGCTGGCGACTGGGATTTCTGGTTGGTCAAAACTGACGTTAATGGAAACATGCAATGGAACAAAACATACGGAGGAACAGGCGATGATCGATATTCGTGCTCTAATGGGTTCATACAAACTGTTGATGAAAAATACGTGATAACAGGCCAGACAGGCTCTTTCGGCGGTGGAGGCTTTGACGTATGGCTGATCAAGACTGACGCAAGTGGAAACGCGGAATGGACCAAAACTTTCGGAGGAACAAACAACGATTGTGGAACTTCTTTGATTCAAACGAGCGACGGAGGATACCTAGTGGGCGGCAATACGTATTCCTTTGGGGTTGGCAACTATGATGGCTGGTTGGTTAAGACGGATGCCCTTGGGCAAATACTCTGGAACCAAACATACGGAGGAACAAATGCGGACACAGCGTTTGGTTTAGCTCAAACGAGCGACGGAGGATACGCACTGACAGGCTATACATATTCTTTTGGCGCTGGCTCGGTCGACGCGTGGCTGATCAAGACTGACTCAGCTGGAAACGCTTTGGACGGCTTCAGGTATGGTTTGGCTTGGGTAGACTCAACAGCTAACACGATAAAACTGTACAGAGGAACCGACGACGAATACTGGAACTACGTACGAATATGCATATGGAAACCAAAAGCACCATAATTCTTCTTTTCTCTTTTTTCTCATGTATTACAGGGTTATGAACAACTATTCTTTCTTCTATCCATCGTGAACGTAAGAAGCTACCTGCGCAGTCATTGTGGCTTTGGTGCCAAGCGTGCACTAGAAAGTATCTGATTACACTGTCTTTACACGTATAGTAGGATTAAACGTCTTGTATAGCTAGGTAGGTTTTTGGGACTGTTCTAGTGTGTTGAGAGTTTTGGCGTTGGAGCGAGCATCTGGTTTGTTGGGTATGGTTTTGTGATTGTTGCATTCGAGGTGGTACGAGCTTCTGGTGTTAAGTAAGAAATGGTGCATATTAGGCATCTAATGGAAGAATAGCTGTTTTAAGGGTGGCGTTTGGCGAAAGAAGGCGAACAAAAAACCTTTAAACGTACAAGAGAATATTCTATCACCAAACCATAAGGTAAGGAGGAATGTTTGTGAACAAGCAAAATGGAAGTAGTGTAAACTCTGAAGCAATATCTGATGATGAGTTCGAGAAGCAGTGTGACCTGTTGAGAAAGCAACTTAAAAGCCTAAAGGAGAGTCTGAAGGCATGACAGATTTTGAACACGAAATAGAGCTAGATGATTCTGCGAGAGAACGTTGGATGCAAAAGAATAGGCAGAGTTCGCACATCGCAAGGAAGTTTCTGGAATTTGACAAAGATGGTAAGCTGATAAGGAGGTAATGGAGAATGACGGTGAAGCATGTTGATTTGGCTGGTAAGACAATCGAGCAAGGTCAAGAAAAAATGTCAGACAGAGAGGAGCTGGGGATTCTGAAGAGTGCATTACAGAAGAGCATAAGGCATGGCAACGTTGAGAAGGCAATGTACTTTGGCTTGAAATTGGCAGAAAAGAACTCGCGGTCGGCTTGGAGAAGGTTGTCCGTGATAGCGGATGAAGATGTAGGGCAACCAGAAGCGATTGTGGCTGTGGACGTTCTGTACAGGAAGTTTCTGTCGATGAAGAAAGATGGAAAGAATGGAGAGCCGTTATCTTGGGATGCGAAAAGGTGTGTGGTCTGTGCATCGAAGATTCTAGCAGAAGCGTGGAAGGACAGAAGGAGCGATGAATTTCTGGAGTTGATGGATGCGGTCGAGAAGCATGGAGACAGTTTTCCAGAATTGCAGAGAGTGAAGGAAGAGTTTAGCAGTGTACCGGATGAGGCTTACGATTGTCATACGTTGCAGGGAAGGCGAATGGGCAGAGGAGACCTTTATTGGCTTGAGGTGAGCAGTCAAACGGAGCTTCGGACTGTGGACTATGAAATCTGGAGAGAATGGTTCGAGCCTGTGATGGTGAAGATTACGAAACTTCTAGAGAAGGACAAGAGATGACGTGGAAAGTGGGAAAACTGACGAAGAAAACTTGCCCTGTTTTTCTTTTATACGCGAAGTAGGCATGTAAGGAGGTAGGTAAGAGAAGATGAAGTATGCGTGGACTCTTACGGATATGGATACAGAAAGTACTGAAGTGTTTAGTTTTGATGCGGTTACAAATATTGCTTCTGAGACTGTTAAGGGCAGTTGGGAGTTTTTATTTCCAAGTAAGCCATGTCCAGACGTTAAAGCATGGGTTCTTAGGTCTAAGGAGTTTGAGAAATTGTATGTTAAAACGTCTAAGGGGATATTTTATAGAAAATGGGATTTTAGTGGCGAAAAGGAGTATGGTAGAAGGTTTAAGATTTCGGAAATTGTTGGTTTTCACGTTCCTTTGAACCCGTTCAATATTTGGGGCGTATTCATAAGAGAAGCACCGACGAAACGGATGGCTATTGTTCTGTTGCATGAGTTGGAGCACATCGAGAAATGGGACAGGAAAACAAATGAAACAATGGAGACGAAAAGAGAATGAAAGTCGAATGTTCAGTATGTGGTAGAGAAGGAATCTTGGAGCAGAGGGGCAACAGTTCTAGGGTTGTGCATTATCAGTGGGAGGGTGGCAAGCGTGTCTTTACGAAGCATACGGTTAAGAGAACAGATGGGAACATGGGAACAATGGGAACAGCGTTGGGAACAGAAAAGCCAAATAGTACCTTCTTTAACGAATACAAGCATGTACGGAGCGGTCGTCGTCTAGCTGGTTTAGGACACAAGCCTTCCAAGCTTGCGATCCCGGGTTCAAATCCCGGCGACCGCACCAGAAACTACTGTTTCCACAGTTGTCCACTGAATTAACATCTGAGAATCGGGTTACTAGTTGTTTTAAGTGGTTCTAGAATGTTTTTGAAAGGTTGAAGCCTAATTCGCGCGTCTTTTCAACTAGGTCCTTGTCAAGATATAACACAGCATTGTGTCTATTTGTCATTTACATTTGCACCCGAAAGGATGCGAGGGGAATTTTCTGTATTATGAGTCCGGTGCAGACTAGTGCACGATAAACCCTTCAGGAAGTGCCAAACCAATGTCAAACCTATATAAAATCGGAGAAAGAAGCATTGTTGAAGAGACTTATCTCTGCATCTGGGAATGTTGTGCTAGCTTCTAGGTCTGTCCCAGATTACGTGACAAGTTTCCAGAGCAGTAGTCAGGCCTATGCCAACTCCAACTATAATGTTTCCGAAGGGAGTAATGTACGGTATTGGGGTCATCAGCCAGAACACAGACGCTATTATTATTGCTGAAACAAGAATCGCTGTCCAAACAATGCCCATCTCTATAGGTTGCGGACTATACCAGACCGAATGCACTGGGTTTTCTTCATCGAAGTTCAAAAACTTGTAAGCCGCCTTAGCTTTCCCTAGAAAATCGTTCAATCTCCTCTTGGAAAGACCAACAGTTCTATTGCCGTCGTAGCTGGCATCAGGACTCTCCCCACTCATAGAATAATCCCCTTTTTCTTTTCTTTTGATTCAACAATTGTGCCCATTGTCTTGCTTCCAGCCACTTGTTCGCATCAGACAATAATCTAATTGGTGTTTGCTTGAAGATTTAAGTCTGACGAGTCCTTCGTGTATTTGGTGTCATCCTCTCCCAAGCTTCTCTGTTTCACAAGTTTTATAGTTGGAGCCAGCCCATTTAGGCGACTAGGGTCTAATTGAGCTTCGAAATAGTCAGGTACAGATCGGAATATCAAGATGCGGTAGTTGATTTGTGGAAAAGATGCAATTTGACAGTGCCTCAAAATGATCCTGTTGAAGACATCCAGAAAAAACTTGATTTTCAACCCGCGCTATTTTTCATCGCATTATTGAATGGTGAACCGATCGGTTCTATCATGGTTGGCTATGAAGGACATAGAGGTTGGCTAAACTACTTAGCTGTTCTACCTAACCATCAGAAACGTGGATACGGCAGGAAATTAGTCGAAAAAGCTATTGATGCATTGAAGAAGATGAGCTGTCAAAAAGTCAATCTGCAAATTCGCAGAAACAATGTTTCCGCAATCGACTTCTACAAACACCTTGGTTTCAAAGAAGACGACGTAACAAGTCTAGGCAAAAGACTGAAATGAATCGGACGCTTCGCACCCTCAGTCTATCTTCTTATAGATTGGGTTCTCACATTTCTCATTCTAGTTCAGCGCATACTGGAAAATCTTAAGAGTTAGACAGATAGAAATCGACGTTATGGATTCCACGACGCGGTTTATAGTCGTCATTACCGTTCTTGGCATACCAGCCATCCTAATCTTATGGGGCATAACCAACGTCCTTTTCGGAACTGCTTACGACGCCGGCGAGATGACCATTGGCGGATGGTGGTTCATGGCTGCAGGATTCATAACATATGTTCTAGAACTAATAGCCTACGCCCTGCTCAAGAAAGAAGGATACATTGAATAACCCTGCGCATTGATCATCTTAAGGAAGCGATGACGACTATTGTAAATGGGACTGCTAAACTGAGTGTGAACCCGCTTGAAAAAGCCGTTATCAACGTCTCCGAACCACAATAACGCGTAATTATCGGCAATGTCGTGTCGCTGGTTGTCGCTCCTCCCGAAGCAATAGGAGCATACTTGTCAATCTTCACAAATAGCGGCATCCCAATTATGGTCATCAATTCTCTCAAAAAGTTTACAGCAAAACCCAACGCACCCCATTCCGCCCCGAAAATCTGTCCAACCAAAGGACCTGCTAACGTGTACCAACCATAACCAGCACTTACAGCCATCGAACCAAGAACATCCATTCTCAGAACTAATCCCCCTACTAACCCACCTAAAACACTGCCCAAAACAACCAAAAAAGGAACAATCAAAATTCTAAGCCCCATTCGCCGCATCTTCGCTAACGCATTTCTATCCATACCGAACACTAAACCCATAACAAATAGCAGCAGCACAAGCGAAGCATTGAACATGTAATCAGAAACCCAAAAACCCGCGACCGCGTTTCCCCAATTACTGTTCACATATCCCGCCACAGTTCCCAGCACAAGCGCAACCAGAATATACTTTATCATTCCAAACCTACCTTTCGCCTAGCCACAACCACGAAAAACACACTGAACACTATCGCCAATCCTGCAATCACAATTGCATTAAATGCAACTCTCGGCAGCGAACCTAACAATTCACTGTTCGAGCCTATTCCAAAACCAAGCGAGAAAATCAAAGCAACGATAGCCCCAATCGTGACCTTACCAAGATTAGTTTTCTTTCTTTCTCGCAAGAAATACCCTAAGACTATGCCCGCAACCAACGGAACTACAAGCATGAAGACGGAGAGATTGAGCACTATTCTAACACCTTTACATTCATCATAAGCTGTATTCCCAGTTTCAGATTTAATCCTTCTCAAAACAAAAAGAATAGGAAAGAAGGACTCTAGCTAATGGCTAATTACTAAGCGTCCTCGAAGAATTCTTCTGCCTTCGGCGGCGTCGGTGGTAAACCTCTTCGCGTTCTTATCTGTTTGATTATTTCAGGCAGCATCTGCTCAGGAACAGGAGACCATCGACTAAACTGCGTAGCCCAAAACGCTCTACCCTGCGTCGAAGACCGCAACTCCTCAGCTAAACCGAACGATTCGGAAACAGGCATCTCTGCTTTGGTAATTATCATGTCTTCCTCGTTAACCATGTCCAAGATTTTTCCCCGACGCTTCTGAACTATGGCAATAACGCTGCTCACGAAGTCATTCGGAACCTTACATTCAAAGCTGATGAGTGGCTCCAAAAGCTTAGGATCACTCAGCAGAAACGCACACCAAATCGGACGCCAAGTCATAGGCAAAACCTGCGCTGGGCCCCTGTGCACGGGATCCTCGTGAACTGTAACGTCCTCCAAATTTACCTTAATTCCAAACATCGGCTCTTTGGCTAAGACTGAAGTGAACACGGCTTCGCGGAAACCAGACTTTACGTGATCCATGATTTCGTCAACATACTGCCTGCCTTTAATCCTGTTAACAAGAATGTTATTGCCTTCAATGGCTACAACGTTCCGCGCATCGTCAGTCTCCCACCCGAAACCCTTAAGGGTCTTCTGCCTTTCATCTCGCGTCTGCATTTCACTGAGTTTTTCAGCCCTAATGGCCTCGATTATCTCCTCAGGAAGCTTTTCTAATGTGACCCATAGCTTGTTGTGCTTGTTAGGGCTCTTGCCCATTATCGGCGGACCCTTATAGTCACGACTAATCGTCTCACGGTAAATCACAATGGGCTCACTGGTCTTGACCTTCAGTCCTGCTTCTTGCATACGGTAAGCTGTAATCTCAAGGTGCAGCTCACCCATACCGCTCAACAGGTATTCACCACTCTCCTTGTTGATCAAAAAGTGCAGGTTCGGATCTTCAGTTGTCAGCTTGTGCATGACCTTGTCGAAAAGCGGCAAATCCTTAACGTCCGCAGGCTCAACCGCTACCGTAACCACTGGGTCAGATACATATTTCAATCCTTCAAACGCCTGCGTCTCCACACCTGCTTCTGCAGCAGTTTCACCCACGTGAATCGCCGGCAAACCTGACATAGCCGCAATGTTACCAGCCGGAACCTTGTCGATAATTTCTCTGTCAGCAGCCATACTCATGTAAACCTGCTGTATGACTCCTTGCTGGTGACTGTTCAAAAGGTTGACAGTTTTGCCCTTCTCAACTGTCCCACTGAAGACTCTTCCAATACATACGACGCCAGTGTGCGGGTCAACTTCAATCGTAGTCACACACATCAGCAAAGGCCCGTTCGGATCAACTTTAGCCATAGATTTGCCCACTACACTGTTCGGGTCTCCAGGCCAAATCTGGCTCTGCCTGTACGGTTGCGCTTCATATGGGTTCGGCAAGTGTTCACAGAACATGTCCAAAATCGGCTCGTGCAACTGTGCCTTCTTGCTTAAGGCATCAACCTTCCTGCCAACTTCGTCTGATTCGCCCGTGTACGCGTCGATAATGTCTTTGAAGGTGATGCCTTTAGCCTTCATATGAGGAAGGTTCAAACCCCACTTGTGAAGAGCCGAACCGAACGCCACACGTCCATCTTCAACTTTAACCTGCCAATCTTTTTTGTGCTCAGGTGGCGCATACTTCTCTATGAGATTGTTTACTTTCGAGATTATTTTCGCAAATTTCTTCTGAATATCATCAGGAGTAAGCTTAATCTCCTTTATCAATCGGTCAACCTTGTTAATGAAAAGAATAGGCTTAACTCTTTCACGCAGTGCTTGCATCAGGACCGTTTCCGTCTGCGTCATAGGTCCCTCAACAGCGTCCACAACCACCAACGCACCGTCCACGGCACGCAAGCTTCTCGTCACTGCTCCACTGAAATCTATGTGCCCCGGCGTGTCAATCAAGTTTATCAAATAATCTTTGCCGTTTAACACATGTACGAGACTGATGTTCGAAGCGAAGACCGTCATCTGCCGTTTCTGCTCAAGTTCCCAAGAGTCAAGAAACAGTTTCTGTCCAGCCGTTTTCTCGCTGATAACGCCCGCAGCAGCCAAAAGGCTATCCGACAGCGTGGTCTTACCGTGATCCACATGGGCGATAATGCTTGCATTCCTTACCATTTTCTGATTATTCATCAACTTGACGATTTCTTCAACTTGCTTATAACGTCCCATAACTAAACCTGCCATCTACCTGCAAAGGGGTCACCTTGACTTGCGGAAACATTCTGCGTCTTCACTGCTTAAAGATAAGCCTAATGGATGTAAAAACCGCGGCCTATTAACTTTTTGTCGAAGACTAACACATGTGCATAACTAACTTGTCAGCAACCTCTTTATCCACGTAGAAGCCTTTCCGCGACAGCCTTTTCATTCCTAGAAGCATCAGAAAATCATTGAGCCCTATCGGGTTTGCTGCCTCCTGCAGATTTCTGAATCTGATAAACGAGACTTCCTTTTTGCCACCAACGAACTCCTCATACTGCTCTTTCGTCTTAAGAGCCGATTCACCACCGTAATTCATCCACATTTCTTCGCTGTCTCCCGCCTTTCGTTCAATGAAATCCGCATATGCCCCGATTTCTCCGACTGGTTTCACCAAATAAAAGAAGATCAGTTTTGCATCTCTAGGCGGCGCCAATCCTACCCGCACGTACGAATGCACCTGCTTTCCTGCGTGAAGGCGTCTGTGGAATTCGTCCCACCACTTCTCCTGAATCATCATAACAAAGGCGTATTTCCGACTCATCAAATCCCTTGCATTTCTGATAATCACCTTGCTTTTTAAGACTTATCAAACCAAGAACGTGACTGGACGCGCCAAATGGTTTAAATCCCCCACGTATCATTGTAAGACACCAAAATATTGGTGATCCATAAAAACTGCATACACATAACAAAAAGAATGAGCAGTTAAGATGATTTTTATGTTCAATCCGCAGGAGAATATGTTGCATACACGCGTTTCGTGGTTCAGTGTTTACATAGCTGTGCACGCGGTCAAGAATAGTTTCTCCAGAGGGCCCTGACTTTTAGGCTGTTTAATCGAAGGTTCTTGAAGGAGGAGGGGAATTTTGAAGGATGCTGCAAGTCTGCATATCAAAGAGCTTTTTGACCAACTGGAGACTTCACCGGAAGGATTAACCAGCGAAGAAGCCAATAGACGCTTGGTCGAGCATGGCCCCAACATGCTCATCGAGAAGAAACATGCATCCATCGCCTACAAGTTTCTATTGCATCTTAAAGATCTGTTCGGAGTACTGCTACTATTCGCCAGCATCCTCGCAGCACTCGGCGGCATGATGGGTCTAAGCGCAATTATCTTGGCGGTAGTTCTGGTCAACGCTGTTCTCAGTCTCTTCCAAGAATGGCGCGCTGAAAAAGCAATGGAAACCCTGAAGAACTGGATGCCTGAATACGCCAAAGTCATTCGGGACAAAGAACTCAAGAAGATTCTGGTGAAAGAACTAGTTCCGGGCGACATCATAGTTCTAGAAGAAGGTGACCGCGTCCCAGCGGACGCACGACTAATCGAAGCTTTTGAATTATGGACCAACAACGTCCCTCTAACAGGCGAATCTGAACCACAACCTCGAACTACCAAACCCGTCAAGATTGTTGACACAACCTACTTGGATGCACCGAACATTGTTTTCATGAGCACAAGCGTTGCCAGAGGACAGGGTAAAGCGGCAGTAATCAAAACAGGTATGAATACCACGTTCGGAAAGATTGCCAGCTTGACTCAAGAAATAAGGGAAGAACCAAGCCCACTGCAAAAGGAAATCGCTTACACCGCCAAATTCGACTTCACGTTCGCAATAACTGTTGGAGTTGTCTTTTTCCTCGCGAGCCTGTTCTTGCTTCACGTGGAAATCTACAGTAGCCTTCTGTTTATGATTGGCGTAATGGTCGCCTGCGTTCCTGAAGGTCTACAAGTCACTGTGTCAAGCGCGTTGGCGATTAATGTTCTCAAGATGGTGAAAGAAAATGTTCTCATCAAACGTCTGTCTGCAGTCCAGACACTGGGCAGCGTGACCGTGATATGCACCGACAAAACTGGCACCATTACCAAAGGCGAAATGACTGTTGAGAGAATATGGGTTCACGACAAAGCTATTGAGGTATCTGGTGTTGGATACACTCCGCATGGCGACTTCACCCATAGTGGCAGGATTCTAGAAAAACCGGATTCTCAAACAGTTGAAAAACTTCTCGAAGTTTCTGCGCTCTGCAATAGTTCTAAAGTTGAAGCCCCCTCAGATAGAAACAAATCTTGGAGCATCGTCGGAGACCCCACTGATGGAGCCTTGCTTGTTGCAGCCCTAAAATACGGGTTAATTGTGCCGAGTTTGCTTATGCAGAAACCGATGGTGCACGTAATACCCTTTGATTCCAAAAGAAAGAGAATGACGACAGTCCACAAGTGTGATCACAAGCTTCTAGCTTACACGAAAGGCGCTCCCAGAAGCGTTCTATCAATCTGTGATAGAATAACCGTTGACAATGAAATACAGAACTTGAATGGGGAAAATCTGCCTTTAGTTGAGGCCAGAATCCGCGAATTTGCAGACAAAGGTCTGCGCGTAATAGCCATAGCCTACAAAGAACTGCCGGAAAACGGAGGTTTCAAAGGCAAAGGTGTAGAGAGCAATATGATCCTAGTCGGGCTTGCAGCCTTGAAAGACCCTATTCGCCCAGGGGTAAAGGAAGCGGTAAGATTGGCCAAGCAAGCAGGCATAAGAACCGTAATCATAACTGGAGATTATGGCCCCACTGCCCAAGCCATCGCAGAGGAAGCGGGCATCGTTAGGTCTGAAAAGTGCCGCATATTTCGTGGTGTTGATCTGGAAACCATGAGCGATTTGGATATAGCAGAACAGGTCAAGATTGGCGACGCTATTTTTGCGCGAGTTTCGCCTGAACAAAAACTTCGAATTGTAGCCACTCTCAAAAGACATGCTGAAATCGTTGCCGTTACGGGTGATGGCGCTAATGATGCTCCTTCATTGAAAGAGGCGGACATAGGCATAGCGATGGGCGCTTCGGGTACAGACGTTGCCCGAGAAGCAGCTGACATGATCCTGCTTGACGACAGTTTCGCGTCCATAGTGAAAGCTCTGGAATCTGGAAGGGCAATCTATGAAAACTTGAGAAAGTTTATTGTTTATGTTTTCGCTCACAACTGGGCTGAACTTGTCCCCTTCGTGCTTTATGCCGTGTTGGGCATCCCCCTTCCATTGCTTGTCACTCAAGTCTTGGCAATAGATCTAGGAATTGAAGTTATTCCATCTCTGGCTCTGAGTCGGGAGCCACCTGAACTAGGCATAATGCAAGAATCACCAAGAAGCGTCAAAGAAAGACTTTTCAACAAGAAGGTTTTTCTCCGTTCACTCTACATCGGATTAATAATTTCGGCTGGTGCAATATACGGCTGTTTGAGTGCTTGGTCGGCCGGCGGCTGGCACCTAGGCATGCAATTGTCACCTGATAGTGTCCTCTACATGAAAGGAACAACTATGACCTTTGCCGGCATAGTCATAGCTCAGATCGGTAACGTACTGGCGTGCAGAACGAGTAAGGTTTCAATTTTCAAAACAAGTCTGAAAAGCAATAAGTGGATCTGGCTCGCTATAGCATCACAAATCTCAATTATATCAGTTCTAATTTACGTTCCAATATTTCAGGTACTCTTTGGTACAACTCCCATAGGATTCATAGACTGGGTGTATCTGGCAGTTCTAGCATGCATCATAGTTCTTGCTGAAGAAGTCAGAAAATGGTTTACAAGAAGACTGTGAGCACGGATTACCGTGGTAATCAAACAAAATGGCATGTTTGCATTTCCTATGAGGATAGAATTGAAGAAATAAACCCATAACCCTTTTTGGCGTATGAATGCCAAGTTTTTTATGAGCAAGAATCTCATTTGCAGTTGATGTCAAACAAGCAGTTTTTCGTAGATCGCTACAGGAAACTAGGTTGGGAATACAAACCTGCTGAGATGAAGCAAACAATCAGAATCAACCGCATGAACACCGAAAAGACGAACATAATGGAAAGACTGGTCTCTCTTGGGATAAAACTTGAGCCGATTCCATTTCTCAAAGACGGCTACTCCGTGCGTAAATCAAAATTCTCAGTAGGAGCCACATCTGAATATCTTTTGGGCTCATATTCAATTCAGGAGGCAGCCGCCCAAATTCCGACAACACTATTCACGGAACTGAAAACTAGAACAGTGCTGGATGCATGTGCTGCTCCTGGAGGAAAAACTGTTCAACTGGCGGATTTGATGCAGAACACAGGTGTGATAATGGCTCTAGATATTGATAAACAAAGGCTCATGGCGTTGTCGAACCATTTGGAACGATGCCGTGTGAAAAACACAATAGTCTACCACATAGATGCAAGACAAACGTCGAATCTTAACGTGAAATTTGATAGAATCCTCTTGGACGTTCCTTGCTCCGGAAACTTTGCTACAGACAGAGGTTGGTTCAGCAGAAGAACAATCAAAGATGTGGAGAACAACGCCGAGGTTCAGAAGGGAATACTGACTGAAGCAACCAAAGTTCTAAGTGATGATGGAGAAATAGTCTATTCAACTTGTTCGCTGGAACCGGAAGAAGACGAATTGAATATTAACTGGGCAATTAAGCACTTAAGCTTGCAAGTTGAACCAATCAACTGCTGCTACGGGGAAAAAGGATTAACAAACGTTTTCGGCAAGCAGCTGGCCAGATCTGTTGAGTATTGCAAGAGAATTTGGCCCGAGAAAACCCAAGGTTTCTTCGTCTGCAAACTGAAGAGGCGTACGTGTTCATGACAGACCCGATAACTGATTTCGCAAACCGCTTGGGAGCAAGAATCAGCCTAGATGAAAAACTAGTGATGAAAAAGGAGAACCGATATTATCTCGTAAATGATAACTTGAAACGATTAGTCCGACAAGACTTCTTTTATGCTGGAATCTACCTCGGAAAAGTCAAGAATGATAAATTCTTCCCAAGTTTCAACCTGCTAAGGATGCTTGCGGAAAAGAAAGCGAACAAGATAGTTGTTGATAAGAAGACGGAGTGGCTTTTCATCTGCGGAAGAGACATCTTCAAACAAGGAATAACAAAGGTGCCAGACTCAACCAAGAAAGGTGATTATACGCTGATCCTAAACCAGTATGGTGAATGCCTAGGGTTCGGTAGAATACTGCATACCTTGGACAGAGAGAAAGAGGGTGTTGTCGTCAAAAACATCTCGGATATAG
This sequence comes from uncultured Candidatus Bathyarchaeia archaeon, assembly GCA_964355725.1. Lineage (GTDB taxonomy): Archaea > Thermoproteota > Bathyarchaeia > Bathyarchaeales > Bathycorpusculaceae > CAYHEV01. The sequence goes on from CAYHEV010000008.1 coordinate 31,135, forward strand.
GAGACTATTTGAGACGCGAGAAACAGCAGTTCTAAGCTTTGATTTTGTCCACTAATTTCTCAATTTTCACAGTGCTCTGTTCCCTTTTCGTCAAGTCTCGAACTACGACTGCTCCTTCTTTCAGTTCCCTTTCTCCGACTATCACAGCATAATCCATTTTTCTTCTATCCGCGTCTTCCAAGGCTTTAGTCATTTTTCGTCCCATGACTTCTGTCTCCGCTCGTATGTTTGCCTCTCTAAGTGTCTGCGCTATCTTCAAAGTCTCACTCTTTACATCCTCTTTAATCGGGATAACCAAAACGCTTCTTTCGCCACTAGTTTTCACAGAAGCTTTCTGTCCCTGCATCGCCAGCATTATTCTGTCTATTCCGTGAGCAACACCCACGGCAGGTGTCGGTTCGCCTCCAAACAATTCAATTAGTTTATCGTATCTTCCCCCGCCACCCAACGCAATATCCATACCTGGAACATAAACCTCCAGAATCATCCCAGTGTAATACTCTAGACCTCTGGCAAAACCAGCCTCAACAGTCATGTCGATTTTGCATCCGCTATCTGAGACAAGCTTGAGAATTTGGCACAGATTTTCCGTTGCTTCAATAGCCTTCTCATAGCCTTTCACACATGCCTTAATCTTCTCAACGATGTCGAAAACCTTGTTGCCCTTCAACTCCACCAATTCTCGAAGAACTTTTACACTTTTCTTCGACATGCCTGCATCTCCAACCATTTTAAGTGCATCGTCATACTGTTTTTTGTCCATCAGATGCATGATTGCATTCTGCGCTCTATCTTCCAACTTTTCCTGACTGAATATCCCTCTCAGTACTCCAACATGCCCAATTTTGATCGCAAACTTGTTCAGTCCAGATTCCTGCATCAGCATGTTCGTAAGCAATAGTATTTCGGCGTCCGCTTCAGGTCTATTAGAACCCATCAACTCGTAGTTTGACTGCCAAAACTCCCTGTAACGTCCACGCTGTGGTTCATCATAGCGGTAAATACTGCCTACACAAAAAAGTCTGAAAGGTTTAGGCTCATTCCTTAAAGTTGTCGCCACAAGCCTAGCTACAGAAGCCGTAAACTCTGGACGCAAAGCAACATCTCTCCCGCCTAAATCTTTGAACACAAACATCCTTGAACGAACTTCTTCTCCAGCCTTCGCCGACAAAAGCTCGTAGGACTCCACGACAGGAGTCATTACTTCCTTATACCCATAAAGCTCAGCAGTTCTTCGAGCCTTACTTTCAATATATTTCATCATTCGGGCTTCTTCAGGCAGAAAATCCCTCATTCCGCGAACAGTCTTAAAT
>CAYHEV010000009.1:0-31513 GCA_964355725.1 uncultured Candidatus Bathyarchaeia archaeon
GTAAGTGTGTGACTTGTGCCCCGAAGCTAATCAGAGTATCATAAACGTTGAAGATTAACTCGCCGCTGTAAGTATCATATGCATAGACTGGGTCGGCATCTTTAGGACCCCAGCCATTGCGTCCAACATACAGAGTGGTCGTGTCAACTGGCGGCTGCGGTGGACCAGTGGACGAGGCGATGGGCTCAAACGCGGAAAGCAATAGCAGAAACGCCATAACCAACAATAGAACTGCTTCTTTCTTCAAGTTTGTCTCTCCTTTCTTCAAATCGTCGTTGCACATGCGATTTGACATCTCAAGTGCAACGACTAGGGTTATGAGGGTACATGTATAAAGGATTTGCTAGAACATTGTTTCAGATACGTGTTCTTGGAGGCTGATTCTGTTTAGACCGCAAAAATTCTGTCGGTCAAAGCGTATAACCAAACACTAATCAGGTTTGTTCAAGTTATTCAGCGAGTTTTGGTTCTTCAGAGACGTGAGACTTCGCCATTGTTTGCTGGACTGAGCGACCTCGCTCTGGTATGCGATTTTGGTCTGCAAAAACAACAGAAAAAGAAGGGAATTGCGCTGGTGATATTGCCAATGTCACTACTTTTTGCTAAAATGTTCAAATCGTGAAACTATAGGCAAATAGGCGAATCTGTTTCTCAGTGCTTACTATGTTTGCAAGGAAATGCGTCAAAGATGTCAAGGTTTTGAGACAAGCTTAAAGGCTACTGAATGTTGCTCTTAATTGAAACAACGCGATATTGCCATGCGAGGTGCGATTCGCAATATTACAAATGAACAAAATCGGAAAGAACAGAAGCACCATCGAAATAATAGCAAGCGTTTTGGAACAAGTGCAAAAATCACCCAGCAAAACGCAGATCATCAACCAATGCAATCTGAGCTTCAGTCGATCGAAGCACTATTTGAGATTTCTTGGGTTAAGAGGTTTAATCGAGAAGAACAAGAATTCCAGAATATTAAGCTATGAGATAACGCAAAGAGGAAAAGAGTTTTTGAGGAATTATCAGGAAATGGTTCGATTACTAAACCCTGATGGATCTGCCTTCATAGACAAGTCCAATAATGCTCATTTGCCGACATGATCTGCAAATCGTCGATTTGTACATTTGCCCATCTTTCCCTTCTTGGCGACATAAACCCTGACCTTGTTGGAAAAGCCTCAAATCTTGTCAAGACACCTCCTACCAGCAAAATCGTTCCCATGTAGCCGCAGAATAGGAAGATTGGCGATTAGAGCATGCTTAGATTCAGTATTCCAATGATGTATAGAACGAAAGCTGCAAGAACAAGAATCTCGCCTAAATGCTCTTTAAAGTAGTCCATCGTGGGCTCACCAGATCAGTCGAGCATATGCCCTTTTTCAATGATAACATAATGTCGCGATTACAAAGGTTTGCCGTCTGAAACAACTGATCTCACCAATCTGCTTGGTTCCGGTATACAAAAGCATCAACGCAAATCCTTATTTTGGACCTATTCCTTCGTCATACAGACAAATCTCGACGTTTTGTTCTGAGCTGGCATTAATAACTAGGAATTCTGAAGCGAATTGAATAAGCATGTTTTTTAAGGAAGTTATATACACCTCTTAAGCGGAAATGTTTGAGGTGCTTCATTGGGTAAGATGAAAGTCCTAAGCGAAGGAGAACTAAACCAGCTTGTAGTGCCGACTGGAAGCGATGTTTTAGGAGTTGCAGTCAAAATGCTCGGATTTGACCGGATACTAGTCAGGTGTCAGGATGGAAAAGAACGTTTGTGCCGTATTCGTGGCAAGATGAAAAGACGCGTCTGGATACGCGAAGGAGACATCGTTCTTGTCTCTCCATGGGATTTTCAAACTGACACACGTGGAGATCTGATTTGGCGCTACACGAGGGCACAGGCAGATGTGCTTCGAAGAAAAGGTTTGATAACCATCTAGTCGCGCGAAGGTGAAAAGGCGCGTGACTTTTCGGAAACACGTAGAAAAGAGACTTCTGGAGAAGGAAAAATCCTACGAAACAGATCAGTTGATGAAAGAAAAACGGAGCGAAGAATATGAAGTCTTGGAAGAGGTTTTCGATCGCTCCACTCTCATGGTAATTTATGATTATTTGAATAAGGGTACGATAAACGAAATTCACGGGGTCGTGAAGGCCGGTAAAGAATCGCGTGTATATTGGGGAAAAGATAAGAAGGGCAGCGAATTAGCCATCAAAATCTACTTAACCATCTCGTCAGAGTTTCACAAGGGTATACTTAAATACATTGAAGGCGACCCGAGATTCAAAACTGTAAAACGGGACACACGTTCGCTGATATTTGCATGGGCACAAAAAGAATTCAAGAATCTGGAGCTCGCACAAACTGCAAAAGTCAGAGTTCCCAGACCAATCGCGGTGAAAAACAACGTGTTGATAATGGAGTTCATCGGCGAAAACGGCGATACAGCTCCCTCGCTGAAGGAACAGGAGCCGGAGAATCCAGCGGAAGTATACGATACACTCATAGGCTACTTAAGGAGACTTTACACTAAGGCGAAACTTGTGCATGGAGATTTAAGTGAGTATAACATTATGATCTGGAATGAGGTTCCGGTGATGTTTGACATGGCTCAAGCAGTGCTGCTGGTACATCCTATGGCGGATTTCCTGTTGCGCAGAGACTTAACGAATTTGAACAGGTTTTTTAGTCACTTAGGCGTTAAGGTTCCAGCAGTTGAGGAATCATATAGGAAGGTTACTGGACTTGGCGCGACCTAACGCATTCGTAAAGATCCCCAAAGAACGTGTCGGCGTTCTAATAGGACCTGAAGGTACGACCAAGAAGAATATTGAAGACAAGCTTGGTGTGGAGCTTCAGATTGACAGCGAAGCAGGCGATGTCACGATGACCATGACTGAGAAAGCCGAAGATCCCTCAATGCTATTCAGAGCCAGGGATGTAATAACGGCCATAGGGAGAGGTTTTTCACCAGATCACGCTTTTCGATTGATCCGCAATGAGGAAGCCATGTTGGACATTATAGATTTGCGCACGGTTTTCGGGAAATCTGAATCAGATCTCAAACGAGTCAAAGGGCGAATAATCGGAATGAACGGCAAGACACGCCGAATAATCGAGGAACTAACGGACTCCAACGTGACTGTCTATGGACACACAGTAGGCATAATTGGAAACATGGACCAAGCAGAAGTGGCAAGAGAAGCCATACAGATGCTAGTGAAAGGAAGCTTACACAGCACCGTCTACAGATTCTTACATCGGAAACGGAGAGAACTTAAAAAGAAAATGCTGGAACTGTGGGAGAAACCGCCAGAATAGCAACTTCTCTGCCGCACAACTTTGAGTGGTAGGCTCTTCGCACTCAAGATCCCAATCATTCTGGATTCAGTGGGGCCAGAGTCGTCATCGCCCACCATGAAACGTAAAGATTGGACTCAAATAAAAAGATATAGCAGTCTGCATTTGGCCGTTGAGTAATATGTTGAAGTACATCAAAGTTACTCCATTAGCTGCAGAAAGCTTGGGAGTTAGGTCCATGTGCACTTACGTTGAGACCGCAGACGTCAAAATCCTGCTGGATGCTGGCGTCTCGCTTTGTCCGAACCGCTTCGGTTTACCTCCCCATCCCCAAGAATTCAAGGCCATTGAGGAATCGCGCAAAAGAATAGCAGAGGCCGCCGAAAAAACCGAAATCATAACCATAAGCCACTATCACTTTGACCACCACACGCCTTCATTCGAAGACTGGCTATGCAATTGGACAGCAAGAGACGAAACTGCAAGACAAATCTACGCAGACAAAACCGTCCTGATAAAGAATCCTAAAGAAAAGATTAACTACAGCCAAAGACAAAGGAGATGGATGTTTCAGAAAACAAGTGGAAAATACGCGAAGAAACTCGAAAACGCAGACGGAAGAACCTTAATTTTCAGCAATACAGTAGTCAGATTTTCGGAACCGGTCTTTCATGGGTCAGAAAACTCTTTTCTAGGATACGTCCTAATGGCAGTCGTTGAATCGCAAGGCGAAAAATTCATGTTTGCACCAGACGTTCAAGGTCCCATGTCGACGCACACTCAGACAGTAATCATCCAAGAAGAACCTCAGCTGCTAATGATAGGCGGACCACCATTGTACTTAGCTGGCCTAAAGGTTGACGAAGAACAAGTGCAAGCTGGGCTCAAAAATCTGCAAGAAACAATCGAAACCGTACCACAGATAATTCTTGAACACCACATCCTGAGAGATGAAAAATGGCGTGAAAAAACCGCAAATGTTTTCGACATGGCCTACAAGGCAAGGCATACAGTTCTGACAGCGGCAGAATTTCTAGGAAAAGAGAACGCTTTCTTAGAAGCTGGAAGAAAAAGATCGTTTGTTGAAGATCCACCGTCAAAAGACTTTGAAAAGTGGATGCGATTAAACGATGAAAAAATGAGACAGGTTAAACCGCAAATACAATGAGGTTACTTGTTTCCATCGAAGAGATATTCGACTCTACCTTCTTCTGCTGACTCCTCATCTATTGTAGAGCTTTCGAACTTTCTTTCCTGCTCTTTCATTCTTCTTTCCAAGTCAGCAACCTTAGATTCCAGATTCTCTACAACATCATGTTTGACTTTCAAATGCTCTTCAAGATCCTGAATAGCCAGTTTCTCTTCCATTATCCTCGTCCTTTCATGCAACGTTTTCTCTCTTTCTTCCAAGGAATGGACTTGAAATTCTAACTCCGCTTTCTTCTTCTGCAAGTCCTCGAGTTCATACCAAGCGCTCAAACTCTATCCACCGATTTTTCCATGTAGTTGAAAAGATAATAAGGTTATGAAAACAAAATTCATATTGCAGAAGCTAATTTGAGAACAACAAATTACATTTTCGTATACAAAAACATCACCCAAATCCTCTTGCTGAAACTCTCTGCCCGCATAATCTTGGAGGGCCGGGACCGGGATTTGAACCCGGGCGCTAGGCTCCACAGGCCTATAGGCTACCAAGCTACCTCACCCCGGCCATTTTTGATGGACTTTCACCCAACTCCGTAACGTTCATCCTTATTTACGTTTACGATGAGTGTGTGCTTTTGCGCCGAGACTAAATCACATCAAGAAGTTCTAAAGACTCGCGTGCTATTTAAATCGCTGGAAAAAGGGCGCGTAACTTTATTCCTGCTTCATAACCCTAATAAGAGAAACCCAAAAAGATTAAATCATGTAACATTCCGATTATGGCCATTGTGGCGATGAGTCACGGATATATCAAGAATAAGGAGATTTTTTGCTGCAATTCACCATGTGCTGACGGGTTTGCAGAATGCCTTCCTTGTTTTTGTACTGAGCTTTTTTGAAAACATAAACAGGAAAATTCAATCAAGGCTTCCTCCTTGGCGTATGCAAGAAGAAACTTCTGAGCATGTCCGCGCAATGATTCAAGTATTCGAGTTTATTGTCTTGCCGGCGAGCATCGTGTATCTTTTTGGAAATTTGCTTCTGTTAAGAGAATGCAGTCGACTCTATGATCTGGGGCATGTTGATCTTCTTCTACAGCAACTTTGTTCCTGACCTAACCTGCATTCATAGAAGAGATAATGGAGAAGAAAAATCCAAGGATTTGCCATGGTACAAAAAATACGCTATCTTATTGCTTGCTCCACTGTTCATCTGTATCCTGTTTTCAAACGCTAGATTTGGCTGGAAGACAACTGAGAATTTCCACAATTTCAAATCCTTGACTGTTTATGGAGGCTTCCTTCTGTTACTTGGTTTCATTGTTTTTGGAGGCATTCCGGTTTCGATAGGTCAGATCTCTGAAATGCTGTCTCTTCCTTTCTATGGAATAATTGGGTATTTGACACACCTGAAAGTTGACAAGATATTGTGAGAGGGCAGTCGCACAGCTCGCAAGACAAAAGAAAAATCACCTCTCGCGAAAACAAAAAAGGGGAAATTATCTCGGAGACGTTAACAGACTGAGAGCCGTCTGTGGTGCATAGACGAAACTGGCACCTACTTTTTTTCTCTTTTTCCATCCGCCTAATAATTGGTCGAGTGTGATATTGCCATTTGAAGAAAGAATATTCACATGAAACTCTGCTTAGTAAGAAAATCCACAAGTTTCTTATTCGTTCTTTTTATGAACCCCTCTTTGTAATGACTTGCATAAGCTTTGCCATAGTTCCCCTTTTGGAGCAACTTTTTCACCATTTCTTTGGACGGTTCTTTGCCTTGTCGCAAAAGATCGCCAAAGTTAAAGCGTTTCCAGTATTCCAAAACATCATTCGCGTCAATTTCCTTGTACTCATTTGTGCAGGCAATTATCTCTGAACCCCACTTTTCCCTTGTGGAAGGCTTCTCTCTCGGATAGCCTATACATAGAATTGAAAGCGCTAAACAGCAGCTTGGCAAGTTTAGGATTTGGCTTGTTTCCTCCGGATGTTCTATGATTGAGCCGATTATAACACTGCCCAAACCCAATGCTTCAGCGGCAATAACCATGTTTTCAAGAGACAATCCTACATCCAAAACGCCTAGAGTAAACGGCAGAACGCCAGTGTAATCGTAGTCAACCCCCGTCAACTTTGCCGCTTCCAGGTGACGGTGAAGGTCAACACACACAACAATCCACAGTGGCGCTTCCTTCATGAAAGCTTGATTTTCACAAAGGGCATACAACTTATTCTTGAGAGTTTCGTCCTTCACTACAATAAACGTTCTAGGCTGGATGTTTCCAGCTGATGGCGCACAGATACCTGCATCCAAGATTTGTCCAACAACCGTTTTTGGTATCTTTCTGTCTTTGTCGAACTTTCGGACAGAAGCTCTTTCAAGAATAACCTTCAACAATGAAATGTTGCCCATTGGAAATTCACTTGAATAGAAACTAAGGTGTGCTCTGAAAATAAACGTTGCCGCAAACCGCTTAGAAAATTCAGTGTCTAACCTTTATCTGATTGACTGCAAACCTGTGACAGCAACCGAACATGAACGAAGCTTATATATACATCAGATCCTGCGTTCCTTATAATGTCACAACCACTATTCGAAACGTAAGAAATCGGCAGAAGCGCGTTATAGAGTGTAAAGATGGAAGATAATGTTTGGAAAATTGCGGAAATCTTCTCGAGAATAACAGTTCAAACTATTTTCCGATGTACGAAAAACTCACGAACAAACACAATTTGCAATGAACATTTAAAAATAGAAAAATCTCCACGAGATAATGGGGTGAAAAATTAAACATATGTGTAAATCCATCTAGTTTTCAAGCAAACGAATTACGAAGTACCGTTTTGATCCGCAAATCGAGGTCACATAGATGCTGAAAACATTAATAATCTGACGAAACCAAATTCATCTTATGAAAGAGAAAATTAAGAAAATTGTCGATTTCGTGCATGAGTACCTGGCGAAATCTGACAAGAAGGAATCAGAAAAGATTTGGGATTCAAAATACCGTTGGGAACACACTTTACGCGTTGCCCACTGGGCATATCTTTTGGCACTTGAGGAGAAAGCGGACATTGAAAAATGCATTGTTGCAGCGCTGTTTCATGATGTATCCCACTTTGTCGTAGAAGATTATCGAAGACATGGAATCAAAAGTGCAGAAATAGCCAAGGGTTTTCTGTTGAAAGAAGGTTATCCTGAAGATTTTGTTGAGGATGTAGCTTATGCAGTCAAGAGCCATGTTGGAGAGTTTAATCCCAGAACCGCCGAGGCTAAGATCTTGCAGGACGCTGATACCATAGACAGGTTTGGATACTTCAGGATTCTGCTTTTCGGGAAGACAGCGGAGCTCTCAGATCTCGAAAACTTGAGAGGGGAAGTTCAGTCTTCTCTCGAATACTTGGGGAAGATTGAGAAAGGAGACTTCGGACCCATGTGGACTAAGACTGGCGAAGAAAAACTGAGAAAGCTGATAAACGCCAATCGGGCGGTGCAAAAGGGATTGCTTGAGGAACTGGAAAACACTAAGACTCCTGAAACCTACTTTGAACACTAATTTGGCCTATTCACATGACATGCATACGCGTTAAATTCCGCCTGTCTCTCCTATAACCTGGATTAGCACAGTTCTTCTTCTCGGATGGACATCTGTTTCCACAAAGATCAACGATTGCCAAGTTCCAAACTCTATTCGGCCATCAATCACTGGCAAGGTTTTGTCTGGAGGCAAAAGCACAGATCTCAAATGGGAGTGAGCGTTAGACGGATGCCTATAATCACCATCTCTAGGAACTAGTTCTTCAAGCAATGCCTTAATATCGTCCAGTAAGCCACGTTCGTTTTCGGTCAGGATCAGTATGCCTGTTGCATGAGGAGCAAAAACGTGGACTAAACCATTCTTGATGCTTGATTTAGAAACTGCATCCTGGACTTTGTCGGATAGATCTACAAATTCTATTTCGCCTGTTGTGGCAAAGCTGTAGCTCGTACTGAAAACTCTGAAGTCGGGCATTGGCTTTTCACTCCAGCAGTTTAGTCATTATTACCTCATCTATGTATTCGCCGTCTCTGAAGTGTTTCCTCGGAATCCGTCCAGTCTCTAAAAAATCAACCTTCTCATAAACATGAATGGCGCGCTTGTTGCTTGCAAAAACTGAAAGCGTCAAGACCTCCAAACCCATTTTGTCTGCCTCTTCAATCAAAGTCTTCATAATCTCAGTTCCAATTCCAATCTCCCTGAAACCATTTTTGATTACTATGCCTAACACGCCCACGTGTTTCTCGTAACCACTTCGGCGGTTTAAGTCGGAAGATGCAACAACTTTCCCGTCCACTTCTGCTACCAGAAAGAATACTTCATCCTTCTCTAACCTGGCGAGTAATCCGGATAGCCAATTGATTTCCTCTTCTCGCGAAGTCTTTTCAGCCCGGAATATATCCGCTTTCTCGTCTACGAGCGAGTTAATAAGTCCCAACAAATCATCTAGGTCCTCCCACCTAGGTGTCCGCAAGATCACTCTACGTCCGTCTTTAGCAGAAAAGCTTCTGACTATTCTTCCAGATTTCATAGTCTATTATTGGCGTCGAAAGCATTTTAATGCTTTCCAACTTGCACGACATAGGCCCAAAACGTGGAACTCGGGTGATGCTTCCGTATACAGCGTTTAAAGTAATGCCTCTGGAGGATTCTGGTGAAATGTAAAAAGGCTCAGTAATACCTATGCCACTAACATCACCAAATTGGAAAAATCTTATGTTGTACACTTGCAAATATCGCCGATTTAGCCTACACAAGACAAAACAACTTTGCCTACTCAAAGAAAACAAGCCAGAAAAACGCCTTTCTCAGCACATCAAACTAAGGGGAACTGACTAGGTGAAGACCATTATTAGAAACAAAACGTATACAAAAGCATCAACGGTTTACCTTATTTTGCTTTCATTCTTCGCCTATATCATTAACCTTTGGGCTTTTGCGTTTCCGACTGTTCTTTAGCAACCATGCTATGACATCATCGTAGCTTTCGCCTTTTCGTCCCATCATTTTAAGCTGTTCAGCTGTCTTTTGTCTAAGTCGTATAGACGTGTATTTCTCTTCTGTCACGTGCATCACACTTATGACACTTATGCAGATTACTGCATACTTATATTTTTGGCTCGATTATCGTGGCCTCGTAAAAGAACCTCCGAAAATCTATGGACGAAGCAAAAAACCTTCTTCAGAAACGTGTTTTTTCAATAAATTTCAGAAACTGAAAAAACCAGATAAAATTGCTGAAAACTTCAGAATCAACTAGTTCCAAACACACACTCACAAAAACCGAAAAGTAGTTGGCGGGTCAGACTGGCTTAAAAAGAGTGATAGAAGAGTCCTCTAACTAGAATTAATAGCGGTGGGTCAGTTTGTGCTCCTCTAAGATAGAATTGCACTCCTAGAGCGATAAATGCAAGAATCAAGAAGCATAGACCTATCAGAATGGAAAAGACAACTTGTCTAAATCCAGAACACAATGAATTCGTGACTTGCACATTTTTGTCGATAGCGTCAGCCCAAGCTGAGGCGATTTTGAACACGGTAAAACTCAGAGGTTTGTCGTCATACCGTTCCATCAACATCCTTACATCAACATAAAGAAACGATTTTGGGTCAAGCAGATGGATACACTTGCCAAGTGCAATGGTGAAAGAGACCATACGAAACCCCGTAACTTTTTTGCTCTGTCTGGGCGAAGTTAGCCGAGAATCTGGTTCTTGGATCAGTCGTTTTTCGGCAGGTTCTGAGTTGTACAGTTCAACCAGTGGGATCATTTCTGCCACGATTTCAAATCCCAGTCCGTGAGATTGTTTATTGACCAATAGTTGTTCAGAAACCGCAAATTCTGTCAGTGCAGTCTTATTATTGGTTTCTTCATATTGCAGATTTTGAAATAACCGCTTTAATTGTTTGCGTCAATGTGTTTTGTAGTGAAGGCTACGCAAAGGTGTACATACTTGTCCATTGACTATTTTGGAAACGATCTGGAGCTGCTTGAAAGAAACGTGCAGGGCAGAAAGATTAGAGTACAGTGGGATTGGGGGGAGTTCAAGAGTACAGAAGGTTTTCCGGTTGATGATAACCTCTTAAACTGGGCTATTGGGCAAGATCAAGCGCTCAAAGAGTGTTTTCTCTGTCTTGATGAGTGGGTGCATAAGCTCAAGTGGCTTGAAAGAACAGAATGGTACAAAAGCTGGAGCGAACCAGGCAAGGCTAAACCATCAACTAAGGTTACGATTAGCCCTGGACCTTATCTTCTTCTTCTGGGTGATCCTGGAACAGGAAAGTCATTGATTGGAAGAGCATTAGCAGAAAAATTGACGCAGATCTACAAGGAAAACGGGATAAAGCTTTTCGACGCTTTATGCTGGAAAAACTCGGTTCTGCCAAGTCAGCCGAAAATCTCGATCAGCAAATCTGGCGAAGCCAAAAAGATTCTGCAGAAAGAACAGCTTAGAGAACTGAAGAGAAAATTCGTCACGAAAGTGGGACTCAAATCGCTGCAGATTTTCCTAATTGCAATAGGTTTGCTGCTGATTTCGTTGGGGTTCTACTTCATGTACCAGTCGTGGATGACGTGGGAAGCGAACCCGATGTACCTGGGAGAACCTCTTCGCGACTATTACAACAACAGTTTCATTGATTTCCTCATCGGAAAGTTCGTAGGTCTTGTGCCTTTAACATTCATTCCTGGTGGCAGCTTAATCTTCTTCGGAGTTTTCATGTGGTGGTTCTCTAAACTAGGTGGCTTAGGAAGCTTAAAGGGCATTGGAGGTGCTCAGCAGACAGATGCTCCAAAACTGATAGTGGATAACAGTTCTGGACATGCCCCATTCCTCGATGCCACAGGGCATAGAAGTGCTCAGCTTTTCGGTTCCATAGCGTGGGATCCATATCAGACCGGCGGATTGGGTACACCTGAACATCAGAGAGTCAGCGCTGGAGATGTCCATGTAGCTTCTTTAGGCATTTTATACATTGACGAAATAAAGAACCTTGACGCTGAAGAAGCCGTGACTCTTTTGACTGTGCTTGAGGATGGACAGTTGCCGATAACTTTGAGGGGCAGACTACACGGGGGGGACACGGCTGCAATGGCTGTTTCAACGGAATCAGTGCCAGCGATAACGTTTCTTGTAGGCGCGGGAAACTTTGACAGCATAAGCCAGATTCACCCAGCTCTGATGGATCGTATCTATGGCTATGGCAAAGTCGTGAGAATGAACAATGATATGCCCAATACCGTGGAAAACAGGCGCAAGTACGTGCAGTTTATTACTCAAGAAATCAAACGCTTCAACCTAGCCCCGTTCAGTGGCGAAGCTTGTCGAGAAATAGCCGAGGAAGGAAGGCGAAGAAGTAACAAGAGAGACGCTTTGACGACAAGGTTCAGGCCGCTGATCTCGATAATCAAAACTGCTGGAACCCTTGCAATGAACGAAGAGTCCAAGATTGTTGAAAGGAGACACGTGCAGGAAGCGATAGAACGCCACTGTAAGACTATTCAGAGACAGATATTGGAAAATGACATGAGCGAAAGAGGTAAACTGTTGGAAATAAAGCCGAAAGGAGTCAAACTTGGACAGATTTACGGTTTGGCAGTCGTAAGAGACCCATACAGCGGAGAAATGACCGGCAGCGTCCTGTCCGTTAAAGCTCACATGATTAACAGGAACAAACTCCCAAGAACCTACCCGTTCAAAGGTTACTACAAAGTCACAGGAGTCGCCAAAGGTCAAAGTTTCATTTCAGACAGCATAGCCAAAGTACGAAGCGTGATTCTGCAGAAATATGGAGTGGACATAGCACAGGACTATCTGACCCATATTGATTTCGCCCAATCATACGGCGTTGACGGGCCGTCTGCAGGTGTGACAATGGCCATTCTGTTATGCTCACTCATTGAAGGAAAACCATTGAGACAAGATGTAGCTGTCACAGGAGAAATAAACTTGGGCGTTGGAGATACTATTCAAATCACTGCTGTCGGCGGCGTTTACGAGAAAATCAAAGCTGCTGAAGCATGGGGCTTCAAGAAGGTGGTTATTCCACAGAAGAACTATGAGCATTCCATCGACGTTCATGATTACAATATAGAAGTTGTCATGGCAGCCACGTTAGATGACTACTTGAAAGAGTGCCTGATTGAGAAGCCGGTGCTTGAGGTGCCAGTTCGGGCGCGTAGGTCAAGAAGAGCCTGATTTCTTCCTGATTTTTCAGTGCATGAAAATGTTTAATTCCAGTTCTTTCTTCCTTTAGATAGAGGAAGCTTTTGATGGTGAGAGAGGTTGACAAGGCTGAGATTCGCAGATGGCGCAAGAGAGGGTTTTACAGCGAAAATGTCCTTGTTAAACTCTTGCAAAAGAATGGATACAATGCAGTGCGTGTTCCTGTTAGTAATCCAAGCCTTAACCCTCTGCCTGACGTCATGGCAAGAAAGGGCTCCCACATGTACGCTTTTGAAGTTAAGAATGCGACGTACTACGCATATTTTCCAAAGCTGCAGATTGAGAAGCTTTTCAGGTTCCTTAACGAGCTTATCCCCGCAGAGAATCAACGCAAACATGCGGTTTTGGCAGCGCATTTGGGAAAAAGGTGGATTTTTAAAGAGATAAGCTGGAAAGATTTTGAGAAAAACAGGCTTCCTGAAAAAGCGAGAATCCTGAAGCGCGACAGAGGGAATCTTGATTTGATGGAGGGGGACGGAGAAAAATGAAATCCGATAGAGCTGTGGTTTCAGCAGCTTCTTTGTGTAAAGCCTATCAGGTTGGAGACATAACGGTTGAAGTCTTGAAATATGTAGATTTGAAAGTGGAAGAAGCCGAATTTACCGTTATAAACGGTTCTTCTGGTGCGGGAAAAACAACACTCTTAAATATTATTGGCGGAATCGACAAACCCACAAATGGAAGGATCGTTGTTTTTGGCGAGGATTTAGGCGAGAAAGACGAAGATTTCTTGGCAAATTTTCGGTGCAAGAGCGTTGGTTTCGTCTTTCAATCGTATAATCTTGTGTCCACTTTGACGGTGGCAGAAAATATTGCGTTTCCGATGGAATGGATTCAGAAACCAGCTGATCAAATAGAGAAACGTGTTGAAAAGCTGCTGGAAATGGTGGACGTGAAACACAGATCCGACCACTTTCCCTTCCAACTAAGCGGGGGCGAACAACAGCGGGTAGCCTTTGCCCGCGCCCTAGCGAATGATCCGCCATTACTTTTAGTTGATGAGCCTACAGGAAACTTGGACAAGAAAACAAGTCTAAAGATTATTCAGCTACTGAAAGAGTTGAAACGTGATGGAAAAACAGTCATTGTCGCAACTCATGATGAGCGAATAGCTCAGTCAGCTGAACAGAAACTGTACTTGGATGAAGGAAAGCTGGTTAGCCTAGATGAGTGAGACATATTTTCCCATAAATGATCTGCTACGTAGAAAGTTTCAAACAGCTTTGGTCGTCATTAGTTTGACTTTGTGCGTTGCTTCAACACTTTTTCTTCTTCTTTTCGGCGACAAGATGGGTTTTGGAATTTCGTTGATGGTGGAAAACAAATTAACGGCGAGTTTTTCAACGATGTTTTCGCGTTTCGTAATCTTTGTTGGTACTCTGATTTTCATCGTTGGAGCCGTCATCGTTTCATTCATGGTTTTTGTGATGATGTCTCAGCGAATTCGAGATATAGGGTTGATGAAAGCCGTTGGATGCCCAAACGATTTGATTTTTGGATATTTCATGAACGAATTAGTGATGGTTACGTTTGCTGGCTGCTTTTTTGGTGTAGTCTTGGGAATAGTCGCAGATTTTGTTTCAGCCAACTTTTTCAACAATTTCGGGTTTCAGGTCACCCAGAAATCAATGAATATTTGGATAATCATCTCAGTGTTTGTCGTATTTCTTGTGCTTGCGTTGGTTTTTGGCGCGAAACCGATTCTCAACGCCGTAAAGGTTGAACCTGCCAAAGCAATTTCCCCAGCTTATAGTGAAGGGATAACCAGAGAAGAGAAGTTCAAACCTGTTTCAAAATCAGGTTTCGCAGTGAGAATAGCCTTTAGGAGTTTGCTTCGCCGGAAATCTGCATCTCTTCGAATTGTCTTGTGTCTGACGGTTGTCTTCATTTTGGTGACCGTTGCTATCGCAGGCGGGGTAATCGCTGATCAAACCACTAAAAACTGGGTTGAGACAGCAATGGGGCGAGACATAATAATCATAGGACATAGAGACATCTGCAGTCAATACGCGTCTCTGTTGTCAAGTTTTTATGGACTTAAACAAGGTTCGCAACTTAATTTCACTGATGAAAGGTACTTCATTCCTGACGGACTCCTGAATAAATTAGGCAATTACTCAGCGGCAGGAACTTTACGCGTTGACACTCGACTAGTCGTAGAAATGCAAGTTGCAGAAGTTAAAGGATACAATATCGACCCGGACACAAAGGCAATCACGCATATCGGCGATAATCGCCAAGGCGAATCCCTAGTTATCGGTGTTGAACCTAAGAAAGTACTGAATGACTGGTTTCTAGACGGAGAATTCCCGAAGGAAAACCACGTAGAAGAAGCAGTTGTTGGAGATTCGCTGGCTCAAAAACTGTTCACCATGCCTCTGAAACAGAGCATACGCTTGTCTGATAATGGCACCTTTCGTGTTGTTGGTGTTTGTTTGGATCCGATCAACAATGGAAACGTCACGTACGTACCCTTGAAAGTATTGCAGGACACTACGGGCATATATGCGGCCGACATAGTCATGGCCAAAATTGATCCTAATGCGAATCGTGCGAACGTCCTAAGCCAACTGCGCGAATATGTCAAAAGCGTAAATTCGGAGTTTGAGATCTTCGAAATCAATGAAACAATCGACAAAAACCTTGGGTTCTTAAGTTACATTTGGTCTTCGATAATGCTTCTGCCTTTGTTCTCTTTGTTAGCAGCTTCATTGTGCCTGATTGGCTACGTGGGTCTTGTCTTGAATGAGCAGCGTCAGGAGTTTGGGGTCCTGAGGGCGATTGGAATAAAGTCTGGAACTGTCGTGAGGATTGTTTCTTGGCAGAGTTTTTTGGTGGTGCTCGCTAGTTACGGCGTTGGAGTTTCGTTGGGGATTATGTTTACTCTGCTGGTTTTAGTTCCGAAACCAGTCGTGACAGATTACGCTGTTCTCGAGATTGCCTGCTGGTTACTCATCGCGTTGGCCGTGACCTTCGTTTCAAGTCTTTACCCTGCTGTAAAGTTTGCAAAGAAGCCGATTTTGGAAATGATGGCGCAGACTTAGGCGAAACAGATTTAAATCCTGTGCCTATTTGTAAAGAAGACTTTCACGGTGAACGTGTATGAGTGAATCTACGCAGGGAACGATAGTTAATTACAGAATAGGCGTCAGGACCCAGAATTCCAAGGAATGCCTGATTCATTTTGCGAATGTGGGTTCGGTTTGCGATGCTAGCAGGCTCATTGGACGAAAGGTGGCTTGGAAAATAGGAAAAACCAAGATTATCGGCACAATTTTGGATGCACATGGCCAGAAAGGTGTGGTTAGGGCTAGATTTAGACGAGGTGTACCAGGCCAAGCATTGGGAACAGTCGTTGAATTAGTAGGTTAGTCTTTTCTGAAAGTGTTTTAGCGTGTTTGCATAGGCTGGTAGTTGGTTCAGGAAATCCTGCAGTTGCAGAATCGGAGCTATTGGCACGTTTTCGTGGAATTTGAATCTTGGTACGACGAGCGACAAAATTGCGGGAATGAAGACAATTGTGTCCCAAGAGACACAATTGATTCTGATTTTTGGATTTGGTAAGGAATCAGCTAGTGCCTTTGTTCTTTCCACTTGTTCTTCTGCAACCTTCTTTAGGTTGGATGGGTGCATGCCGTGATGCCAATGTTTGCAATCCATGCATAAGGCTAGGGGTTTCTTGCAAGCGATAATGTCAATTTCCCATCGGCGACCGTTATGCTTGAACCTTAGATTTCTGGTGACACTGTAGCCGTTCCGTTCAGATGCAATTGCAGCTATGCTTTCGAACTCACGCCATTCTAGAAAACCGCTGACGCCTTCAAGGTCGGCGCCTAATTCTATGGCGCGAACAGCCAGTTTGACACGCTGCAGAGCGTCTATTTCTACGTGGCTTCCCCGCAGATAAATTAGTCCATTATTTTGCAGTTTTTCAAGCAATTTTTTGGTGGTTTGTGATGGAGCATTTGCATCCTTATTGATTAATTCATGTGAAACTGACCCGCCTGTGGTCAGCTTGAGAATTGAGATAAGCAGTTTCTGTTCAATACTCATTGATTATCCTCCAACTTTTCACACATAAAAGGCAAAAATGTTCAGCCATTAGGTACACCTTAAAAGTTTTGCGGTTGATTCCTAACAAACATAGACTCCATATAAATCCCAAGAGACATAGTTTCAGTCTTTCCCTATCACATATCGCATTATGGGTCGAGTTTCCGAGCGACGAGCAACTTCCACAAAGTTAGCTTTACGAAACGCGGAAACCAGTCCAGTATAGGCAAAGGCATCTGCTGTTTTACCGCTTTTGGGTTCCACAGGATATGCCTCAACAATTTTGCCATCGTACTTTTGGGCATGAGTTACGGCTGCATGGATCAGTTTTGCGGTTAGGCCTCTATGTCTGAACGGTTTGGCTATGAAGAAACATACGATGGACCAAACAGGTTTGGCGTCAACGGGTTTAAGCACTCTTGAACGTTCCAACATGGGGTAAGCGTCTCTTGGAGCGACTGAACACCACCCAATTGGTTGATTGTCGGCATAGGCTAGAATGCCGGGAATTTCGCCGGAATCTACTATTCGTTTTAGGGCTTTTCTGTTTCCTTCACCTTTTTGTTTGACGAAGTCGGAGCGTTTCAGTCTCCACCACATACACCAGCATCCGCCGCATGCGCCATTCTTGCCAAACAGTTTTTCAAGGTCAGCCCATCGCTCAAGTGTCAGTGAATGAAACTCCAAGTTGGAGATGGACATTGCTGGTCTCCTGTCATTTCATGATGTTGTTCAACCGTTTAAAAGTCTTCTTTTCCAGTTCGTAGCACTCAGCGATCTTTTGTTTCAAGCCTAATAATAGTGGTACACTATTTTTGGCTTGCAGCTCTTCTGACGCTGTCTTCGCCCGATCGTCTAGTTCCAGATTGATGTTTTTCATTTTCTCCAATGCGTCTGGCCGTTGCTCCTCAAAGAACCTGTTCTTTTCAAGCGCTAGCTCTCTTATTCTTTGAAGTTGTGGCCACGAGTCTGGAAGTGCGGACTCAGCGACTTCGCTCCACATCTTTGCGCATTCTTTGAAGTCTTCCGCAATCTCTTGGAGGGCAGGTTTAGCCACATACGTGCTTGCTTCTTCCAGAAACTTTGCATACATGGTTCGAAAGGCACTGCCGCCTGTGCCGCTGACTTCGATGTACATGAAAGTGTTGAAAAGACAGCCGTATAGGCTTAGTCCCTTAAACTGCTTTGACCACCGTGTTACCGTGTCTACCCATTTTTGCATTCCGGCCAATCCGATGTTACTTATTGGAGGGTTCAGCATGTTGTTGCAGCAGTCTTCGATTCCTTGCTTGATTCCACATGTGAGCCCTTCGATCTTTGAAGGATATTTGATTCGTAGTATCCTGTGCTTGGGTGCGAAAGGAGAGAACTTAGAGCCGCGCGCTTTTTGCAGGTCCTCTATTGTCACAGTCACTGTCTTCTTTGCACGGTCAGAAATGTAGACTTCATCTTTTGTCTCATCCAAACCGAACACGACGAAGGTGTGGCCTCCGAAGTGAGCTATTTCAGGGACTGCAAAGTAGGGAAGATAGACCATATCGCCATAACAAACGGCGGGCTCGCCTATTCTCAGCAACGCTTTTAACTCATCTAATCCTTTCTTCGAGCTATTTGTTTCAATCACTGTTGCCTGCGCGCCGATGCGTTTGCAGATAGTCAGCAGGAAATTCTCGCCTTTCCCAAAACGTGTGCCAATAAACGGCGCAGGCATCATTTTCATGTACCAGTAGATAAAACCAACTCCGCCGCCTAAACCCAAAAGCATCTCCTCAGACAAGGACAGCTCATGAAAATTCAGCACCTTCTGTAGAGATGATGTTTCACAATGTTTGCCACTGAACTCCCTGAAACCTTCGACGACCAGTTTTTCTGCCATGTTTGATCTCGACTCCGCGTTAGAGTTGGTGGGTTCTTAATATTTGTTAAATGTTTCTTATTTGCATAGATAGTCACTATCGCGGAAGTGAGTTGGTTGAACAAGATAAAGGCGGTTCTTTTCGATTTGCATGGGACTTTGGTACTTCAAGAAAATCCAATTACTGAAACGGAGATCTCAGATTGTCTTTTTAGCAGGGGTTATGAGGTTTCGCCTCAGCAGTTTGGGGCAGCGTGGTCTTTTGTCTCTTTCATAGATTATCCGAAGTATGGGTACCGAAGTTGGCATACTTATTTGTCGCGGGTTTTATGGAGGCTAAAGGTTAAGGTTGATGGAGAAACGGCTGACTTTATTGTCAAGCTTTTTGAAAGCAAGCCGTATCAGTTGTATCCAGACGCTGCTGAGGCCGTCGTAACGGCGAGGAAGAACGGATTCAAAACAGCCATAGTTACAACGATCGCTTACTTCAAGTTCAAAGAAGCAATACAACCGTTTAGGAAATACTTGGATTTTGTAATGACTGGCCACCAAGCGGGATGCGACAAGTCAAACCCGAAGATGTACAAGAAGGTTCTTGAAATCCTGAACGCCAAACCTGACGAGGCGGTCATGATCGGGGACGAAATACCACTGGATATCCTACTACCGAAGCGCTTAGGCATAAACACCATACTCTTGGACAGGAAAAGACAATATACAGGGCAAACGGTTGATGCTTTTGTATACGATCTAAATGAAGCGATGGAAATGGTAATAAAGAAATTCGCCGAAACGTGAAGACTCAGCAGAAGAAAGAGGACCTGATATGTCGAAAGAATACGTTTCTAAAACCCCCAAATCCAAAGCATTGTACGAACGAGCTAAGAAGGTGCTTCCAGCCGGAGTTTCTTATGGGATAAGATATTTCGAGCCTTACCCGTTCTACACTGCCAAGGCAAAAGGAAGCAAATTGTACGATGTTGATGGAAACGAGTATGTTGATTTCTGGCTCGGGCATACTGCGCTTATCCTGGGTCACAGTCCACCAGAGGTTGTCAGAGCCGTTACGGATCAAATTGAAAACGGTACTCAATATGGAACGTCGCACGAGCTTGAGGTCAAGTTGGCTGAGCAAGTTGCGAGAATGGTCCCAAGCGCTGAGATGACTCGTTTCACTAATTCTGGAACCGAAGCCAACATGTATGCTACACGCTTGGCACGGGCATATACGGGTAGAAGCAAGATCGCCAAGTTCGAGGGGGGATGGCACGGAGGCTATGACGCGCTCCATGTTGGTGTGAAGTATCCGTTTGATGCTTCAGAGTCCGCAGGACTGACGGCAGGAGCGTTACAAGATACCGTCTTGTTGCCTTTCAACGATCTTGACGGGGTGGAAAAGCGGCTGAAGGGTGAACGAGTTGCAGCCGTCATTGTTGAGCCTGTTCTCGGTGGTGGAGGAGGCATACCTGCTGAAAGGGAATTTCTGAAAGGTCTGCGGGAATTTTGTGACGAGAATGGAGCTCTGCTGATATTCGATGAGGTTATTACAGGCTTTCGATTAGCCGCAGGTGGAGCTCAAGAATTCTATCGCGTGACGCCGGACATAACGGTTTTTGGCAAAATTCTGGGAGGAGGATTTCCAGTTGGTGCTTTCTGCGGATGCAAGAAGATCATGGAGAAATTGAACTCGATTATTCATAAGCGCTCTGAGTACTCGTTTCACGGTGGAACTTTTGCGGCGAATCCGGTTACGATGACGGCGGGTTTAGCAACGGTCAGATTTTTGGAGGATGGACACTTGCTAAGCGGTTTGAACGGAACTGGAGAGAAGATCAGAGAGCAGTTGAAGGAGATTTTCGAGGGAAATGGCATTGACGTGCAAGTTACGGGGTTAGGCTCTCTTTTCAATACGCATTTCACGAAAGAAACCATTAGGGATGCGCGTGGAGCGTCTAGAGCTAACAGAAAGAGGCTTGTCGACTATGATTTGCATTTGGTGGCAAATGGCGTTTTCTTTCTTCCAGGGCATAATGGAGCCTTAAGCACGGCACACTCTAAACTTGACATAGAGAAACTATTCTTGGAAACTGAAAATTACGCGAAGCAAGTTAAGATGTGATGATGGGCAACTTTGTCATTTGTTTATGCGCTTAAGAAGGTTTTCGGCTCTTTTTAGATCTAAGGAGGTGTTGATGTTGGAGAAGGTTCTCAGTTCTGGGTCTAACTGTTGAAGGACGAGGGTGGAGATATATCGTACGCCACGCAGTTTGTCTACCATTGACTGCATGGTCAATTTTCCTTCAGCCAAAGCATTTTTGGTTGCTTCTAACGCGGGTTCCGTGCGGTAAACAGCGTGTAGAGGCTCTATGTAACGGTTTGGCCAACGTGGAATGGCGGCAACTTTGCTTATGCACAGGTCAAAGAGCAGCAAGAGAATATCCTTGTTAAGGAAAGGCGCGTCACAAGGAAGTACAAGTGAATATTCTCCACGCGTCTTTTCGAAACCAGCTAGGACACCGGCAAGCGGACTCTGCACGTCACCTTTATCCATGCAGATCGTTGCTTTGGAGCCTATGATTTTTGAGTAGTTCTCGACTTGAGTTTTTGAGCTGACAATCACGAGTTTTTCTTCGACAATGTTGCTGATTGAATCTAAAACGTGTCTTATGAGGGGCTTGTTTGCTAATTGCAGCAATGCTTTGTCCTTTCCGAGTCTGCTGGAGAAACCGCCTGCGAGGATGATTGCTGATTTGTCCAATAGCTGCATATCTCCATGTTTTCGGGTTGCTTATGCAGAGTATTTCCTCTGTTGTATAAGTTTTCTCTATTTAACTGAACAACTCAAGTTCTTTTGCTTGTGTTTTTGCCACTGTCGAATGATATTCTCATCGGGAAGATCGTGAAACCACATGTTTGATGTTGAGAAACAAGTGTATAGACGACTATCTTACAGTATCAAGGAGGATTGCAACTTTCTTTGGCACTTTCGAGATCAGCCATGTCTTTCTTGATACAAGCAGGCTAAACGAAACCAGGACTAAGAGCGTCAATATTAGACTTGTTGGGAGATCGAAGGTTCTGATTGTTAGATCAATGCTTTCTCAAACGTGGTTGAGACGAGGAGTGGGGGTCGTGCTGGAGAAATCTCCGTGTTTTGTATGAAATATTACGAAAAGGGGAATACGGTATATTACTGAATTTGACGTTTATCTACTTACTTGGAAAGGGGATGCAGAGTGAACTCAGAAATTAGGGAACTGAATCGTATGATCTGTAAGGAATGCGAGGAAAACGAGTATGAGAAATGCAAAAGCTGCAAAATCTACCATCTAGTGAACAAGATAGCTAGCCAGTAGCGAATTATGACATTTTGACTATCTCGTCTGTCACTTCGTCCAAAATTTTCGTAAATGGGTGCTCTGGTTTTTCGCTAGTGAAGATGATGCCTCCGCCCGCTTTTAGAATGTCGCAGAAACATGGCACTATTCCGAGTAGAGGAACTTGGTACAAGTCTTTGACTTTGGTTCGCATCTCTTCTTTGCCTGATTTGGAAGCTTCGAGAACTTTGTTCAAAACGATTCCAGTCTTCTTTTCAAACAAGTCGTAAAGCTCTCGCAGCATGCGTTTGGTGCCGTCAATGTCTGATCTGTCGAACGTCGTTGCTACTACTACTAAGTCAGAGCTAACGATGGCGTTTATTGATGAATACTGCAGTCCTGGGCTTGTGTCGAAGATCAAATAGTCAAAGCCTTTCTCGTTGATGAGGGAAGTTCTCAGCGCTAGGAGCCTGCCTAAGGCCCGCATTTCCCATTTTCGATCTTTTGCGGACATGTCCCGAATTGCCTCTGTTGCAGGGTTAGCTAGTCCCACGTAGAATTTTCCGTTGATGTGGAATCGTTCGCTCAAATCGACCAGGATCTTGTCGATTTCGCATGTTCCGTTAAGGTAATCGTTCAGCCAATGTTCAGCGTTCTCCACTTTCAATAGTGTTGCCAAGCTTGGCGCTCTGAAGTCCAAGTCGAATAGGCATACTTTTTTGCCTTTTTTGGCAAGGACGGCTGCTAAGTTTTCGGAAAGAAGGGTTTTTCCGGTTCCGCCTTTGTACGAGTGTACGGCTATTATTTTGCCCAACTTTTTCACCCTTGAGGTTCTCTTTCTACGTAGAAGTAGGCTTTTCTTCCGTTTCTTTCTTTTTTCATGTAGTTCATTAATACAAGTTGGTTTAGGTATGAGCTTTCTACGGCTCTGGCTCGGTGTGTTTGTTGGGCGATTTCGTCTGCTGTGGCGCGTCCGAGCCTGCACAATGTCATGGCTGTTTTCCTAAGATGGTCTGGCATTGAGAGCAACGTCATCACGTCCAATGGGGCTTCTGTGAGTGGTTGCTGTATGTCTTTTTTGTCGTGTTTTTGCAGTTCGATCATGATTTCCATTTTTTCGTTTAATTTTTCGAGGTTTTCTCTGATTTTTTCCAAGATCTGC
The DNA here is from genome assembly GCA_964355725.1 of uncultured Candidatus Bathyarchaeia archaeon. Classification (GTDB taxonomy): domain Archaea; phylum Thermoproteota; class Bathyarchaeia; order Bathyarchaeales; family Bathycorpusculaceae; genus CAYHEV01. Next base: position 23,094 of record CAYHEV010000009.1, read on the forward strand.
AGAGGTTTTTTTCCTAGGGTTTCTGGGTTGGACAACGTTGTTCCTCGTGTGTTTTACAAGTGTACAACAAAGTAGATGAGGAAGGCGTTTATTAAGTCTTACGAAATACGCCTACTGATTCATAAAGTAAACGCCAAAAATAAATGCTGAGTATTAAGCATCATGATGGCTGCTTACGAAGTGTTCCAGTGTGTCCATGCAATGCTCACGAGAGCCATTCCTGCGAGCATGATGATAAACAATGCCACCACTGAACCAGCAGCAAATGCAGCTATTTGTTCAAACATGGTCATCAGCAAGAAAGTAATGTTTCTGTGAATAAAAGACGTGCTTCACTTCCGAAAATATTGCGAAAATGGAAATGACCGAAAAGGGTAACGGTTAGCTTTTAATGAAAAGTTGGAGGAGAATAAGAAAAGTTTAGTAGGGGATTGGGGTTCTGCTTCTGGCTTCTTCCACTATAGGCAGAACTTGTTTCAGTTCTCTGAAGTATTTCAGCACTGTTATTCCCCGCTGAGTTACGGCGTAGACGACTCTTCGTTTCCCAACGGTTCTTTCTTCGACAAGGCCTTGCTTTATCAGAAAGTCCAAGTATTCCTTCAGTACGCTGCAGTTGACGTTGGCCTTGTACATAATATGGGTAAGCTTTAGTGGGCCTCGGTGCGCTAATACTTTGAGTATATCGATGTACATTTCTAGCTTGGAACGTCTCATCATCCAAACCTCTTTTCGCCATTATTCATGTTTTTTTATATAAAGCTTTTACGGATTCAAACTAAGGGTTTTTCCTATTTAGTTTCCATTAGTAGCTTCTTTTCTTCTGTGCGTGGATTAACACGTTTATTCTATTTTGGAAGGCTGTGACCAGGTCATCTACCAAAATTTTCTGCAATTCTGTCGAAAGCGTTTTTATGTTTTCATGGAAAACTCTACCCATTTTGGCTTCCAACTCTTTTCTTTGTTTAAGTGTGATTTCCTGTTTCAAGGTTTTTCCTCCAACTTTCACGCACGGAAATAGGTTCTGGATATTTAACTATCTTATGAAATCAAAATATGAATTCAGAATCCACAAAGGCAAAGTTGCCCAGCTTACTTGAAACTGTATGACGGTTTAGAAGATATTTCCACAACTGATTTCTATTCGTTGGCTAGTATGATAATTGGAGAAGGGAAATTGAAGAAGATTTCTTTGATAGTGCTCGTCGCGCTCTTCACACAGATGTTGGTTGTTCCTCTTGGCGGCTCGCTGATACGTGCGCAATCTGGATCAGTTATGCGTATAGATCCATCCGCGATACAGGCGAAGGTCAACACTGACTTCACGGTTAATGTAGTTGCAGATGTTGCCAATCTGTGGGGGTTTCAGTTTTACGTTGGGTATAACGCAACTATTCTGGAATTGATTTCGGTTGTTAAAGAACCTCCTTTTGAAGGTTTTATCAGAACAAACGAAACCGGCGGCTACGTGTATGTTGCGGGTTCACTCCCTCAAGGTTACGATCCGATCTCTGGAAGCGAGAACCTTGCGTCAATCACTTTCATAGGAGTATCCAATGGATCCTGCGCTCTTCATCTTTACAGTACGCTTCTCCTTGACCCGTTGTCAGATCCCATAAATCACACAGTCTATGACGGTTTTGTCACTGTATCTGCTGGAGAATTGATAGTTCCGGATGATTATCCAATGATACAAGAGGCGATCGATAATGTGGAAGTGGGAGAGACAATATTTGTGCGGCATGGAACGTACAATGAGAGCATAGTAGTGAACAAGACGTTGTCCCTTGTGGGAGAAAATGCTTCGAGCACTGTGATCTCTGGAATTGGAAACAAGCACACGGTCACTTTGTCCGGCGCTGCAAATGTCACTTTCAAAGGTTTCACAGTTACACATGCATCTCACGGAACGTACATTGGAATAAGTTTGGTTTCGACGGAGTACACGAGAATCCAAGATTGCATAGTCGCCAATAACGGTGCAGGTATCAAACAGGATGGTGGAGGTCACACTGAAATGACTGGCAACGTCATTTTGAATAATGGAGGTTACAGCCCTAGTCCAGACGGAGGTCTGGTGCTGTTTGCTAGCAACTGCGTAATATGTCGCAATGAGGTCAAGAACAATTCTAACGGTATGATCGTTCAAAACAATAATCTGATGTATCATAATAACTTTGTTGGAAATCAGCATCAAGTACTCAGCGCTGGGTCTGGAAACGTGTGGGATAATGGTTTTGATGGGAATTACTGGAGTGACTACGGCGGAACGGACTTGAATGGTGAGGGAATAGGGGATTCGCCGTATGTTATTGATGCAAGTAACCAGGACAGTTTTCCTCTAATGAAGGGTTTCCTCGTTGCTGATGTTAATCATGATGCAGTTGTGAACATGAGAGACATAGGCTTGTGCTGTAATGCTTTCGGTTCTCACTCCGGGCAGCCAAACTGGAATTCACGCTATGACGTGAATGAAGATGGAACGGTTAACATGCGCGACATAGGCTTAGCCTGCAGCAACTTCGGAAAACGCTATACATAGTAAGATTCGGTGGAGACGCCACCCACACATACCTATTTTTCACTCATCCATCGGGATAGAAGTGTCTTCTTTTCCAGGCTATAATTGTAAGCAGTGTTGCAACCATGAATACCAGAGGAACAAGGAATGATGGAAACTCTGGCACGAATATTACCACCTGTTCTGCGGAATGAGTATAGTTGAAGTAGAGGTAGTTGTGCGTGGAGTTTGAGAACGTTATAGTGCATGATGTTTCTGTCCCGTTGATGAACACTTGGAACGTGCCGTTTAGCAATGCTGTTGGGATGCAGATTCTACAGAAGCCAGTTGTACCATTGTCTCCAGTCACATCGAAGCTTATTGCAGTGCCATTATAGACCAAATTTGATATGGTTGAGTTGCATATTGTTTGAATCCGGTGTTCTGGAGCAGCAATGCTTATCCAATCAAACTCCGAGAACATGCCCATCAAGGGATAGTTGTCAGTATTGTTTGCATCGATAATGTAAGGCATATCGCCGATTCCATCACTGCCAGTTTCATTCCGATAGAAACCGTTTTTCGTGTCAACACCAGTGTAATTGCTCCAATAGTTCCCGCCAGAAGGATAGCCGTCGTCCCAGATGGTGGTTGAATTAGAAAGGAACGTCTGATTAGTGTTGCCTACAAAATTGTTATGGTACACGATACTCCCCACTATGTTTACTACTTGAATCCCAACAAGGCCATCGGTTATGTTGTTTTCTGTTACAATGTTACGTCTGACTGACGCAATTGCGTTTCTAATCGCTATACCAGTGTCACTTCCGGAAATCATGTTGCTGGCTACTAGAGAATTGTTACAAACTTGCTGTATATCTATTCCTATTGATCCGTGACTCACGGTGTTGTTTAGAATATGATTGTCGTCCGAGTATCCCATTGCAATTCCGTGGTTATTATTCGAAACATCATTTTCAGATAGGATGTTGTAGTTGCTTCCGCTCCAAAGGAGAACGCCATAATCCGAATTCAAGTAGACTTCGTTCCCAAGAATCGTATTATTCCTGGAATTACTCCATAGGTATATTCCAGAAAAATAGTTCGAATATATCCTGTTGTTCATAATGGTGTTATTGGAAGATGAAAGGTAAATTCCGCTGTCACTTAGAGATATGTTGTTTCCGACTATGGTATTGCCAGAAGAGGGAGAGAGAGATTCAATGCCTTCGGAGAAATTCTTGATGTTCGTGTTCCTGATAGTTACGTTACTTGCGTCTGTTAGATTGAATCCTACTCCAGATACTGGTCCTGGTCCGGTGAGTGTATATCCATTGCCATCAATTCGTATGTCGTTTCTCTGTATTACGATGGAATCGTTGATGTTGTCTATGAATATGTAAGTGAAATTGTCTGCACTAGTAATCTTGTCCGTGCCCTCGATGCTACCATCACCTCTAATATAGATGGTTCCATATGCTTCAACTTTTTCAGTCGTAACCGCTGAACCGAACATTCCCATAAGGACAATAGCCAGAACTAACGAGTAAATATGACTCTTGTTCATTCCGTATTCACCTATTAGAATTTGAACTCAATATCAGCGGTTTCAGTTTTTATGATTTATGGAAGAATCCTCTGTTCAGCGTTCCATGTGCACTAGGATATTGTGTAACGGATAGTATTCTTATGGAGTTGTTCTTTGGCAGAGTCTTCAAAGTGTGTTCATCCAATTGCCAGTTTGCGTAGAGTGAATTACATAGTAAGCTGCGATTATGGTGGCGGTCTAGTTCCAAGGACGACGGGCATAGTCAACATTTCAGTGATGCCGGTTGACTGGTTCCTTCTGGCGACATCTAGGATCACTGTTTCTGCTGGCAGCGTCTGTTCTTCAAGGTAGCTTAGGAGTTCGTCGCCGTTTCTGATTCTGGTGCCGTTTACTCCGATGAGTATGTCGTTGGTTTGGATGTTTGCCATGTAGGCTGGGCCGCCTGGCAAGACTTGAACGATTCTCCACCCGTACGTAACGTTCACGTTCATGGTCTGTGCGGTTTCGTAGTCCATGTCTGTTCCATTTGTTCCGAGATACGAGTGATGTTCGTAAGTGCCCATGTAGATCAAGTCGTATATTTCTTTCAGTATCGTGCTTGAGGGTACGGCGAAGCCTAGCCCTTGGGAGTCTGCGATTATGGCTGTTGTTATTCCAATGACTGATCCGTCGAAGTTGAGCAGAGGTCCTCCTGAGTTGCCTGGGTTTATGGGTGCGGTTGTTTGTATGATGTTCGCGATGGCGAAGCCTCCTGCGTAGCTTTCTGTGATTGTTCTTTTGAGGGCGCTGACTATTCCGGTTGTCATGGAACCGATTAGGTTGAATGGGTTTCCGATGGTTATCGTGGGGTCGCCTACTTTCAGGGTTGATGAGCTTACGATTTGAAGCGGCTTATACTCGGATGCTTCTGCTCCTACGACGGTGAGGACGGCCAAGTCCGCGTAGGCGTCAGTGCCGTTTACGATTGCTGCGTAGCCGTCGCCGTCTGAGAAGGTTACGCTGATGTCCGTCGTGCCGCTTACGACGTGGTTGTTCGTTATTATCACCATGGAGGCTGAGAAGTTGTACACGAAGCCTGAGCCTCCGATGGATGCTCCGTTGTTTATGCCGTGAATTGACACGACTGAGTCTTTGACTCTCTCGTAGACTTGGGAAAGGGCTGTTTCGTTTTGGTACACGGTGATGTTCTGGTTGGTTACCGTTTGATTGAAGGGGCTGCCTGGATCTCCCTTGTCTCCTTCAGGTCCCTGAATTCCCTGCAGTCCCTGAGATCCCTGTAAACCCTGCAGACCCCGTGACCCTTGAAGCCCCTGAACCCCTTGCGTACCTCTTGTCCATTGCATCGACACCAAGACTGAGATTGTGCTCGACAATACTATCGCTATAACAAGTCCGATTACGAAGAGGGATTTGGATATTCCCTGTGTTTGAGACATTCTGACATTTTCCTCCATTATCTTCGAAGATTACTTGTTGCGTGTGATGCAGAAAAGGATTTGCCTTTTTTCTTCACGTCTGCTGAAAAATGGTTTCTGTTGATGCTTTTGTATACAGGTCCATAAAACAGTCAATTGATTGTTGATTGCATCTGTTCCTGTACTTGTTTCTTCCATGCACGTTTTTCTCTGATCAGACTGACGACAAAAGAGGCAACTCCGGCTGCCGCCACAAGCACATAACGAATGCTTAGGTCACTGAGTTCACGGAATATGTAATGTCTGTTCACGTCTATTCCACACTCTTGCAGTATGGTCCATAATGTATTGAACAGGTAGTTAGTTGAGAACCATCCGAGGAATCCCAGAATAACCATCATTGCTCCAATTCCGATAAGGACTCCATTAGCTAGGTGAGCTTTTCGTTCCGACATGCTCTTCAAGTCTTTATTTCAGTTTCGCTTGATAGGGGTTTCTATGGTGAGGTTTTTTATGCATGTACAACGTTGTTTTATCACGTTGGACGGTGCGCTAGCGTTGCCTGTTGAGGTGGGCTTAGAAATGTACGGGGAGAAGGCTGTGGTTTTGCCGTTTTTTACGGGTTACGTGGCTCGTGGTCTACTACTTCATCTCATTAAGCAGGTTGATCCAGCAGCTTCTGGTCTACTGCATGAATTGGACGTGTCCAAACCTTACAGCGTGACGCCTTTGCGGTTTAGGAGTAAAGGTCGTACTGAGAGTGGGTATATTTTGGATCCTGTTTTTCCATGCCGCGTGAGCTTCAGGTTTCTGAGGGATGAGTATTCGACTTTTTTGCTCAGTTTTTTTCAGAAGCAGAATAGTGTGCTAGTCTTTGATACAATTTTCCATATTGCTTCTATGAGTGTGAAGTGTAAAAGCTATGAAGAGCTGGAGAAAGAGACAGTTTCGGGTGACTGGTTGAAGCTTGAGTTTAGGTCACCTACTTATTTTGCAAGTTTGGGCAGTGGTTTTCACTGGATGTTTCCGGATGCGGTGAAGGTTTTTTCGAATTTGATGCGGTGCTGGAACTTGTTCAGTGACTGTAAACGGTTCAGTAAAGAGGAGTATGTTGAGTACAAGGAGTGGCTGAACAAGAATGTGGGCGTTAGCAGCTATGAGTTATGGACTAGGTTGGCGATGATGAAGACTAAGAAGGCAACGGGATTTGAAGGATGGGTTAGGTACGAGTTGAAGGACAATGAAAACGAGTGGAACAAGGTGACATTTATGCTGGCGAGATTCGCTGAGTATGCCAATGTCGGCGGAAACAAGACAGGAGGATTCGGACTAGCCAGATTGGTATTGAGAACATGAGGCTTTCAGAACATTGCTGAGGTGATGCGCAAGCGTGAAGCGTAGTTTGTTGTCGGGTGGATTGTTTCGCCCTTTGGTGAAAGTCTTATATAGCTGTTTCGTTCAGAAGTGAAACTAGTTCATCAAGAGCCCTAGGAGGTTTGGATATGTGGAAGTTTGAGAGGATTTATCGTGAATTGCTCCTCTCTAGCCTGCGTGAGGTTTCGTTAGCGCCCCAGGAGAATATTGCCGCAGAGTGCGGGGTTTCACTCGGCTTGGTCAATAAGACAGTGAGGAAGCTTGAAGTGGCCATGGCGGTGGAAGCCACGCGAAGCGGTGTTAGAGTGTTGTCGCCTGCGAGGCTGCTGAATTTGTGGGCTGCTGAACGTGATTTAGGTAGGGATGTTTGGCAGTCGTTTCGGTTCGATCCTGTTACAGAAGTGGAGAAGGATCTTCCCGGGGATGTGCTGGTTACTGGTTTTTCTGGGTGGTGTAGTGTTTCTGGGCGGAAGCCTGCTGAGTATGAGCGTTTGTTTTTTTATGTGACGGATATGGAGAGTTTCGAGTCGTGGTTTGGTTTCAGGAAGAGTCGAGCTCGCAAGGTGAATCCTAACGTGTTTGTCTTGTGCGTTAATGATGAGCATCTTGTTCGCTCTTCGGAGAAGGGCGTTGTGTGTGTTCCGCAGGTTTATGTGGATGCGTATTCAGCTGACGGTCCTGAGGCTTCTCCTTTTCTGCGGGATATTGCTTTAGTGTATCCGAGTCTGAGTTTATGGTGAGTGTGAGTTGAATGCAGCGGGATGAAGTTGTTGAGAGATCTTGGCGCGTTTTGGGTGAGCTTAAGAGTTTTGCGGATTTTGTGTTAATTGGCGGTTGGGGTGTCTATCTGTGGACGAGGAGGTTAAAGAGTCGGGACATTGATGTCTACGTTGATCAGGAGAGCTTCTACAGGCTTCAGTCTGAGTTGACGCAGAAGGGATACGCGTTGAAGCGAAATGTCCGTTTGATGAAGTTTGAGGCTTTGATAGGTGATGTAGAGGTTGATATTTACACGCCTTTTGTGAGCAGGTTGGTGATTCCTTGTTTGGATGTGTTTGCTCGGAAATGGTATTCAGTGGTTGATAGTTTCAAGGTTGCGTTTCCTGAGGTTTTGCTTTTGCTGAAGGCTCAGGCTGCTCAGGAAAGGTGGCATGCAGAAAAGGGGTTGAAAGACAGAGTGGACATCATTTCTCTGTTAGAGTTTGCTGACGTGAAACGGGACGTGCTGGAGCAAATGCTAATAGAGTATGACACACGACACGTGCTGCGAGAGATCATCAAGAAAGCGATATCTGAAAGCAGGATTGAATACAAGTTCTTGGGGCTCGCGTATGAGAAGGACGGCGTTCAACTTAAAAAGACTTATGAAAACCTTTGAGCTAGGTCTATGTCTGTGTTTCGATTGCGAACACAGCGAGGAACCAGATGCGAATGTTGGTGTTAGTAGACATTAAGCTTGCAGAGTATTCTAATTTCGGCGGAAACAAGACAGGAGGATTCGGAGTCGTCAAAATGCAACAAAAACCAAGAGGTGCGTAACATTGAATAAAATCTTGGACAATTTTACCATAAAAGAAGTATTCAC
>CAYHEV010000010.1:0-31353 GCA_964355725.1 uncultured Candidatus Bathyarchaeia archaeon
GGTCTCCGACTCGAAAGGCCGGAATACTTAACCGGGCTATACTACCGGAGCCCTACAGCCCGAGACGTCATGCAAAATATGTCTTCGTTCGAATAAACCTTATCCTTCAAGCGCTGTCTTCAAACACTCTTTCAACGGCGCTAGAAATGTTTCCGCCTTGTTTAGTATAGGGGCATAATAGGCAGTTTTTGCAGAGTTAGTCATTATTGTCTTTATTCCGAGAATCTCAGTCCATGATACGACTGTGCACACGCCTGCTAGTACATGTCCACCAGTTCTTTCAATCTTTTCCACACTCTTACTTTCCATTTCTTTTGCGTGGCATGAGGTGCAAACCCAAAATTCTGTTCCAGCTCTGACTTTCTTGTCACCGACTAGTTGAGCAAGTTGCCTCATTTCATTTGATGAGCAATGGGGGCATCCGATGAAAACAAGATTCGGCTTACCTGCTGGTGCTGTGGACAGGTTTTCGATTGTTCGCTTTATGTCTTCGGTGTCAACAGTTATTTTTTCAGTTCCTCTGAACTCCACAGAAGGATCACGGTGAAACATGTTTATCATGCCTGATGAGGCAAGGGCAGCGCTCAACTGCTTCAAAGAATCGTCTGGCGCGTTTTGTAAGCCTTGAATTAATGGGATTTTGTCTCCTAAGATTTTTCCTAAATGAATTCCTAGAGCACCAAATTCTGTTTCATTGCGTAACGGCGCTTTCATTTTCACCAAGATGCTTGGTTGTCGGTTCTCCGCTTTATGGATACCATAGTCAGGTGTCTTTCCAATTATCGCTGCTGCAAGTGCACTGGGTCCGCCTTCACGGTTTGTCCACGCACCTAGTACAGAGTTGGCGTAGACTACGGCTGAGGATTCCGCCCATGCAAGATGTGAATTCGGTTGTGGCTTTTCCAGATAGTATGGTGTGCAGGTTAGGGATTTCGTTAACCCCATTCTTTCATACTGTTCTAGAATAGTGAACTGTTTTTCGCGTAGGTGTTCTGGCAGTCTTTTGCCCAAATATTCCATGTCGAAGCTTTGCGGGTTTAAAGTGGTTTTGACTTTTACTTTGGCATTGTTGTCTGCCATTGTTTCTAGAAATTCTATTGGTGCATCGCCTAGTGTTTTGTATGAGACGCCTGAAACATGTGCCGAGTAAATTGAAATAAGCTTCTCTGCGTTGAAGAGTTCACCCAAGCGAACGAGTATTTTCATGCATTTCTGGTTTGCCCATCCACTTTCGCCAGTGTAAATGCGTTCTTCCTCTTTTGTTAAGTGCAAGTCTGCTTAGATCTCCCTTCTGTTTAAGATCTTGACAAAGCCTTTGCAAGCGTCGACTTCAACCACGTCGCCAGTCTTGATCTGTCTAATGTCTATTTGTGCTATCATTGGGATGTCTGCTATTATCGCGCCAACCACAATAACTGGGTCAGCCGTCTGGTTAACTATCGCCCTCGGCGCTAGACCATTTCTAGCCAAAGAATACAACACGTAGCTGCCTACCGTTGAACCGTGGCCATGTGGGAAACACAACACCTTATTTCTTATGCAAACTCCACATAATTCGTGGCCTTTTTCAACTATTTTGCCGTCGGATGGGTCAACCCCGCCCAAGAAACTTATCGGTTTGGAGGTGACTAATGCTTCAGCTTTGCAATGTCCCTCGACAATTACCTGTCCGTTCAGGATTATAGGCTGCATTTTTGAGCACTCAGTAAGATATTTTGGCGGAAGAGGGGATCCTGCCTAGAATCTTTGTTGTTGCGGCACCTACTTTTTCGCGGTTTTCCTCGTCAGTGTAGACACGCAGTATGTTTATGAATCCTTTAAGTGTCTCAAAAATCTTCGAGATTTCGCTCAGGCGTTGTGGAATTTTTTCGCCTTCCTGTGTCTTGTAGAACACTGGAATTTCCATGCTTTCCATTAACACGGAGTGATGATATGGGACGGATGGGACGGTGGGCACGTCAATTATCACTGCTTCTGTTTCAACTTTGGCTTCTTTAGCTATGTCCGCCTGTAATTGTTTCCTATAGCTTTCGCGTCCGAAGATGTTTGACACCATGGTATCCTTCTCATAAAAGGTTCTTTCGTAAGCGCATTTGAGCATTTTTCGTCTTTCCAAGTTGTTTATTATGCCGCATGATTTTTCGCAGTTCTTAAGCATCGTCCAAACAGTATAGTCATCCATGGCTAGATACTCCTCCGGCGTCTTGAAACTTGTCAATCCCAGTTCTGGATTTGCTCTTTCCATTGCCATGGCCAGCATTATCTGTGCAGCTCGTCCAACACGGTGAAAATAAATGCTTTTGAAGGACTCGATTCGTGCTATTATTAGAGATTCAAGAGCTGACAGTGCGCCAAGGTCTACAGCCAGATTCTCACCTAACACGTCTAGAGCGTGAATCAGTCTGAAAATGTCAATAAACCCATATTCCGCGCCTGTGTGATAAGTGTCCCGCACCACAAAATCCTGTTTATCCACATCTACCGCACTACTTATTATTTGATCCAAGTAAGTCTTACCAGGCTTGTGAAGAAGGCCCACTGCCAGTCTTCCAACTTCTTCCGAGTCGTAACCAATCCTCTCCAATATTGTGTCTAATTCACTGTTTTTGACTATCCACTGAGTCATGTCCTCATGCGTTTTTTCCTCTTTATCGAGCAAGTGCTCAAAGACATGTGAAAAGGGGCCATGCCCAACATCATGAAGCAACCCTGCAATCCTAACCATTTCCGCTTCCTCTTCACTCACGACCTCAGAAATGTTCGGGTTTTCCACAACTCTACCCGCCAAATACATTACACCAACGGAATGTTCGAAACGCGTATGGTTCGCTCCTGGATAAACGTATTCCGAACCTGCCAGTTGGCGTAACCTTCGTAGTCTCTGGACAGGATAAGAGTCAATGATGTCTTTTTCCTGTTCAGTTATGTAGACGTATCCGTGAACAGGGTCCTTTATTTCGCCCCAGTAATTTCTGTGCATCACTAGTTTTCTCCAAATCCTTTTGAATAATTATTAATGCATCTTATCTCTTAAAATGCCTAATGCTCAAAGTCGCAAGAGATTGAGACAATGAAAAAGAGAGGTGCCTTCATTTGCATCGAAGGATTGGATGGTTGTGGAAAGACAACTCAATCGAGGCTTCTTGTTAGAAGGTTGAAGAGAAGAGGCTATGACGCTGTGTACACCACTGAACCTAGCCGTGGCAAGATAGGGCGGTTCATTAGAAAATATTTTCTGCATGGTGAGAAACGAGGATCTGGCATTGTAGAGGCGTTGCTTTTCGCTGCGGATCGCGTTGAGCATGTAAAGGAGGAAGTTATTCCCGCTTTGGATGCAGGGAAAGTCTTAGTTTCTGATCGTTACGTCTATTCTTCTTTGGCTTATCAAGGTGCAACTGGGCTTGACTTGGAATGGATTGCAAAGATTAATGAGCATGCGGTTCGCCCGGATTTGGCGGTTTTCATTGATGTTGAGCCGGGGATGGTGGTTAAGAGGTTGAAGACTAAGAAGTCGGTTATGGAGAATTTGGAGACTCAGGAAAAGGTGAGGGAAGTTTACGAGAAATTTGTTGAACGAGGAGATCTTGTCGAAATAGATGGAAGCAGATTAAAAGAGAAAGTTGCGGAAGATATTCTGGAAGTTGTTGTGAGCTTTTTGGGAAAAACGCGTTAAAGCTTATCGAAAGCTTTCAGCATTTTCTTAGTAGACTTTCCGTTGATTCTATTAACGATGAATTTGGTGATGTCTTCTGGAGTGATGTATCTTGATCCTTTTTCGTGGAAGATTTGTATTTCTGTCTGGCCCACTGTAAACTTGAAACGGATTATGTAATAATCGAATCTTAGGGGAATTTTCTTTTCGTTCCGAGTTTTGTAATAGCGTATGTCGCAGAGGAAATCCATGATTTGGAACGGCGTCTTGTGTATGGTTTTTAGTAATCTGTTTGTTTCTTCTTCATCTAGATAGTTGAAGTTGCTGGCTTCGGCTATTCCGAACTCAAAAATAGTCGTACATTGTGGTATTGATGGGTATGCGATTTCCTCTAAGCGCAAGTTTTCACTGTTTAGTCCGTGGAGCATTTGCACTAGTGTTTGCTGTAGTTTTTTGTTTGAAACCGAACTAGCAAGGACTGTTGTCTTGTGAATAAGTTCTGGAAAACGCTCGTAAACTCCAAGCATTAGAATCGATTCCGTCTAGGCTTTTTTGACTCTTCTCGTTTTTTCAAGATTTTCAAGCAGTCCAGAAAGCACTGTGCCCAACTTCTGTAGTATTTCTACATTTTCTTCAAGTTGCATTTTGCTCTGTACTTCTTGAATTTTGGTCAGAAGGGTTGCTTCAAGACTGTCGAGAGCCATGGAACCCGTTACACTTGTCGGTTCTTCTCCTTCCTTAACTATCATTACTCTTTTCTCGCATTTGGCGCACCAGAGGATTCCTTCTTTCAGTCTGAAAAGCGGCGAGGCGCATGCAGGACAGGCTAAATCCGTTAAGGTTGAGCCTTGGCGCAGGAGGTCAGCCATTCGTTTGACGTATTGCTCTTCGTCTTTTTTGTCCGGCAAGTTTTAGAACCTCAAAACAAATAGGTATAAAAGCCTATATAACTTGATAATCACGAAACTTTACGGGTGGCAAATATGGTTAGAAAGAAAAAGATGGAGGAATACGAAGAACGGATAAAACAGGCGCTGGCTGTGCTTGGAGCGGTTTCTGAGGACAATACTACGCCGAGGAATATTAGAAGAACAGCGAAAGATTCGATGAACGCTTTGCAGACAACAGAGTTTACTCCCGCTGTGAGAGCTTCAAATGCTATATCAATGCTGGATGAGATTTTGCAGGATCCGAACATGCCACCTTATACGCGGGTAAAACTGTGGAACGTAATGAGCTTTATAGAAGCGATAAAAGATTAGGTATTAGTCTGCAGAGATTCGGTCTTGTGGTATAGGTGAAGTTGAATGAAGGTATTTCCTTACAAAGATGTTGAACCACAGGACGCTGATTCGGGAGCAAAAAAGGTAAAGGTACGCTGGCTAATCACGAAGGAAATGGGTGCGCCCAACTTTGCAATGAGGCTCTTTGAGGTTGGTAAGGGTGGGTGCAGCCCATTCCATAACCATCTGTGGGAGCATGAAGTTTTCATACTTGAAGGCGAAGGAAAGGTCATGAGCGAAAAGGGATCGACGAAGTTTAAACAAGGTGATGTTGTGTTTGTGCCTCCAAACGAGAAACACCAGTTTAAGAACGACGGAAAAAAGACGTTGAAGTTTATTTGCCTTGTACCTCATACAAAGGAACGATAGCTCTACTCTTCTTGGCCAAAAGTGTTCTGCCGCTTGGTGAATAACGTGATTATGGACTACCATATTCACACAAAAGCATCACCGGATGCAAGAGGAACAATGGAAGAATATATCGGAAAGGCGCAAGGACAGAGCATTACTGAAATAGGTTTTTCAGACCATGTTACACTTCATCATGTTGGTGTTTTCCAAGCAAACCTGTCTGAACAGTTTATGCAAACATGCATTCAAGATTTTCTTGTGTTGAAAGAAAAATCAGAATTACCTATAAAACTTGGCGCAGAAATAGACTTTTTTCCTGAGAAAATCGAAAACATCAGAGAATTTATTCAAAGATACCCATTTGATTATGCCATCGGGGCGGTGCATTTCGTCGGACACTGGATGGTTGACTCACGGTCCCAAATTGAAGAATACAAAAAGCGAGATATGCTACAAGTTTATGAAGAGTATTTCGGATTAGTACAGCAACTGTGTGCTTGTCAGCTCTTCGACAGCATAGCACATGTGGATCTCATCAAGATCTTCGGATTCAAACCCAGACAGGATTTTTCCAACATCCTCAAAGAGACTGCTGAAGTGATAGCAAAATCAAATGTCTGCGTGGAGATTAACGCATCTGGGCTTAGGCGACCATGCGCCGAAATCTATCCAAGTGAACAATTTCTGAGGATACTTCACAGTCATGATGTGCCGATAGTTTTCGGTTCAGATGCACATGAACCCAACGATGTGGGCAGAAACTTTAAAGAAGCAGTTGACCTAGCAAAGAAAGTAGGCTATGCCGAAGCTTGCACTTTTGATCATAGGGCAAAGAATTTTGTGAAATTTCAGTATTAACATTGATTTGCTCGCTAAGAATATATCTTAGTTGGTAGATGTAGTTCTGGTTTCAGGGAGAATCCTCTTTGAAGTATGATGTAATAATTGTTGGCGCTGGACCAGCAGGAATATTTTCAGCTTTGGAACTTACTGAAAAAAACAATCTGAACATTCTCATGCTGGATAGGGGAAGAGACATTAACCAGCGGAAATGTCCATCAAGCCGCGGATTCGACTGTGTCCACTGCGATCCATGCGCCGTCTTGTCTGGCTGGGGCGGAGCGGGAGCATTCAGTGATGGCAAGCTCACTTTGTCCAGTGAAGTAGGCGGCTGGCTAAACCAATATGTGGCACCCCAGGAACTTGACGAGCTTGTTAATTACGTGGACGGGGTCTACCTAAAATATGGCGCTCCCAGTCACATTTATGGAACAGACATTGATAGAATAGAAGAGATTGAGCGGCAAGCGGCATTGGCTGGTTTAAAGCTCATTCACCAGAGAATCCGCCACATGGGCACGGAAAGATGTGCTCAAACCCTTCGAAAGATGAGACAGGAACTAACTGATAAAGTTGATTTTAGGCCGAAAATGGAAGTGAAGGGGCTCATAGTGAAGAACGGAATCGTTGAAGGTGTTGAAACTGTAAATAAAGAAAAATTCTTCGGAAAATATGTGATTGTAGCACCTGGAAGAAGTGGTGCTGAGTGGCTTCAGGCAGAGGCTCAAGCTTTGGGTCTGAAAACGCTTAACAATCCTGTCGACGTTGGGGTTAGAGTTGAGGTTTTGGCCTCTGCCATGGAGGAATTGACGAACGTTCTTTATGAACCGAAATTCATCTATTATTCCAGGTCTTTTGAAGATCAGGTTCGCACTTTCTGCGTTGCACCCTACGGTGAGGTAATAACAGAATCTTATGATGGCGTGCTAACAGTTAATGGTCAAAGCTACGCGGAAAGGAAAACTGAGAATACGAACTTTGCGATTTTGGTAAGCACTTCCTTCACGGAACCATTTAAAGAACCAATAGCTTATGGAAAGTACCTTGCCAGGCTTTCAAATCTTCTCAGCGGCGGCGTAATGGTGCAGCGCTTAGGCGATCTGGAGTCAGGACGAAGATCAACGCATGAACGAATTGCCCGAAGCGTGGTGACGCCGACTTTAAAGAATGCAACGCCAGGGGACTTGAGCTTTGTCTTGCCTTATCGGTACTTGGCCAACATAAGGGAGATGCTTCAAGCTCTAGACCAGATTTCTCCTGGAATACATTCTAGAGACGCCCTTCTGTACGGCATAGAAGTGAAATTCTACTCTTCAAGGCTTCAGTTGAGCCACTGCTTAGAAACCAAAATCCATAATCTATTCACTGTTGGTGACGGCGCTGGTGTTGCAAGAGGTTTGGTTCAAGCTTCAGCATCCGGCGTTATCGTAGCTAGAGAAATAATGAAGAGAGAAAAACAGAGGACATGAAACTGATGTCTGTAGTTCAGGAAATACATTGTTCTCATTGCGGTGCACCGATATCATTTAAGCCAGGCGAGATACTGGCAACGTGCAAATACTGCGGCTACACAGTTGTTATCGAAACAGGGCAAACATTCACTTTTGAACATTCAATGTTGCTAAACAAGTATGATCCAACGCAAATTGAAGAGCCAATCAGGAACTGGATGAATTCAGGTTTTCTAAAACCACCTGATCTTGCGAAAAAATCAAAAATTGCTGAAAAAAATCTGATGTACCTCCCCTTCTGGGTTGTGTCTGTCGAAGTCACCAGCACTTACAAGGGAATATTCGAACGCATAACTCCGGTCGTCGTTAAGGAAGGAAAGCTTGAGAAAAAGTATGATTGGCTTGTTCTGGCGAGAAAAGCAACGGAGTTTCCAGCAAGGGACTATGAAGTGCCACTGGAAGGCAAAATTCCTTTCGACTTCCGGAAAGTGGAAGCCTTTGCTAAAGTTTTGAACAGTGAAATCGACAAGAACGAAGCCGTAGAGCTTGCTGAACAACAGATTGAGGAGCATCACCGCTATCTGCTAACGCAAGACATCGACAAAATAATCGAAATGAAGAACGAAGTAAAAGTCAATCAAACAGTCTATCTACATGTTCCAATATGGTTCGTGAAATATGAATACAAAGGTCAAGCTTACCAGTTGTTGATAGACGGTGCAACGGGCGCAACCGTAAAAGGTGATATACCCTCAACTAAGTTCGGGATACTGTGAAAAAAGCTGGCTAAGCTTTAAAAGCAACCCTTTTTCTCCTATCTAAAACGAAAAAACAGAATTGTGAGGAAAAATTTGTGAGCGAAAAAAAAGACCTTTACAAAAAGGCAAAAGAGCAGATGCGCCTTTCTGAGCGAATCGTTGCGGAACTTCCAGGATTCCGTGGTTACAAAGAGAAAGAACTTCGGAGAGAATCTGACAAACTCGTTAGAAATCACTTGTATCTGAAGCTCTCGAAGGCGAAAAGCGACCTCAAAGCTGTTTTTCAGAAGCTATCAGACCGTCGCATGCTCGACGTCTTGAATGACATGGATCGCCTTGTCGCAAAACTTGACCGCATAACCGAGAAAGTGAATCACGCATCTTATGGCTATTCTGGCTTCTTTGACGTGGTGAAAATCGAAGAAGCAAACCTTGATAGAATGATTGACTTTGACAACCAGCTTGTTGACGGTGTCGATAAGATAGTTGAAGAGGTCGGCGCGTTTAAGTCGGAGATTATGAATCAGAACTTCGAAAATGCAAAAGAGCATACGCAAGGTCTAACAGAAACTTTAGACGCGTTTGAGAGCACTTTTGATAATAGAGAAGAAGTGACATTGGGAGTGAGTTAAAATGCCGCAAGTCATAGAATGGAAGAACCCAGGGTCTGACGAAATTCTGTGGAGATACCCTGACGAAGAAATTGTCTGGGGCGCGCAGCTGATAGTGCATGAGTACGAAGTCGCGGTCTTTTTCAGAGACGGCAAAGCCTATGATATTTTCAATGCGGGAAGACACCAGTTAACCACACTGAATTTGCCCTTGCTGACAGGATTGCTTTCAAGACTTGCTGGATACAAAGAGAAGCCTTTCAAAGCAGGTGTGATATTTCTATCGACAAAAGTTTTTGCTGGCAAATATGGCGCGCAAGCTCAAACTACAGAGCTTGCACCTTTGCAGGTGCATGGCGGTTTCTGGTTCAAGGTTGAAAATGCACAGCTTTTCGTGAACGAGGTTGTCGGTGGGCAGCAGGCTTACTCCAGTCAAGATGTCAACGATTATCTACGTGGCTTCTTGAATGAAAAAATTATCGATGAACTTTCCCGCTACGATCTGTTGACAGTTTTTACACGACTTGACGAAACATCGGTTATTGTGAAGAACTCTATTTCAGATTACTTTAAGCGCATAGGATTGGAACTGACAGATCTGCGGTTCGAAGGAATAGACACTACGCCTGAATATCGTGAACGCCTTTTCTGGCTAAGAACTGGAAGAACCGCACCCGAAGAAGTGCTGCGAATGGAAACCGTGAAGAAGGCCGCTGAATCGCTTGGAAAATCTTCTGGAGCAGGTTTGGGAACGGGCATGGTGCTCATACCTCAGATAATGACCCCTTCAGGTCCAGCGCAGGCGCCTGCTGCAGCTTTGGTGATTTGTCCAAAATGCGCTGCGAAGGTTCCAGCTACTTCAAAATTCTGTCCTGAATGTGGATCGCAGCTTACTCCGCCGTCTGCAGGGACAACTACTTGTCCAAAATGCGGAAAAACGATTCCTGCGTCTTCAAAATTCTGTCCTGACTGCGGCGAGAAAATCTCTTGAGGAGACATCTATATGGTTGAAATCTTCAGACGAATGCTGTTTTCAACAGGAGTTCTTCTGATAATAGTAGTTGTGTCAATAATCCTCTACGTACCGTTGGGTCTCATTGGCTGGTCAATGATTCTTCCTATGATACTTGCCTTGTACGGTGTTTGGCTGATGGTTCTGTCTGGAGTTAAAGCCAGGAATCCGCAGCAATATGAGCGCGGTCCTTTCAGCACGTTTTCATGGGGGCTACTACTTGTAGCATTAGGCGGTGCATGGTTCGTATCCGGTTACAGTTGGCTTTATTCGCTGCTAGTAGTATTAGTCGTATTTGCGGTCTTGGCGATTGCTGCTGCTTTGAAAAGAAAGTAATCTCCCTATTTTTCTCTAGAACGTTTTTTATTTTCGTTCTAATTAGTGAATGCAGAGGCTACAAGAGCGTATGAGCGAGGAAATAATCGGGCACGGTACATGGTATGACAAGATGGCTGCAAACATAATTGCCAGAGAGCGGAAGCTCGGCAGAAACTTGCGCTCAGTCAGGACTGAAATGGGTATAGCAGCTTCTGGCTTGCCGCACATCGGCAGTCTGAGTGATGCAGCTAGATCTTTTGCTGTGACTTTGGCTCTGAGAGAGCAAGGTTTCAATTCTGAGCTGATTGCCTTTGCCGACGACAAGGATGGATTGAGAAAGGTTCCGGCTGGAATGCCCGATTCTCTGAAAGAGCATTTGGGACGGCCTGTCACCGATATTCCGGATCTTTATGGCTGTCACAGCAGCTACGGCGAACACATGGCGGTTCTTCTTCGCGAAGCCCTAGACCAATGCGGAATAGATTACACGTTCATGTCCAGTGCAGAAGTTTACAGAAAGGGCTTGTTCAACAAAGAGATCAGAGAGATACTTTTGAACGCGAAGAAGATAGGTGAGATAGTTAAGGAAGAAGTTGGACAAGAGAAGTTCTTGGAAGCCCTGCCATACTTCGCAGTGTGCGAAAACTGCGGCCGGATATACACGACTAAAGCTTATGATTTCGAGTCGAAGACGGGCAAGGTACTCTATGCTTGTGAGGGAATGGAGGTCAAGGGACGGTGGCTTGAAGGCTGTGGACATAAGGGTGAGGTGGATTACAGAAAAGGTAAAGGCAAACTCAGTTGGAAGGGCGAATTTGCAGTTCGATGGAAAGCGTTAGATATACGGTTTGAAGCCTTCGGAAAGGAAGTTGCTGACTCGGTGCGTGTGAACGATCACATATGCCGAGAAATATTCAAGTGGGAACCACCTGTTCACGCAAAGTACGAACTGTTCTTGGACAAGAGCGGCAAGCGGTTTTCAAAGTCGGCAGGGATAGTTTTCACGCCGCAAACATGGTTCAAGTATGGTTCTCCGCAGTCTCTCATGTTGCTCTTATTGAAGAGGTTCGTGGGCACTCGCGCACTAGACGTGGTGGATATTCCAATCTACATGGACGAATTGGACTATCTAGAGGACGTGTACTTTGAGAAAAAGTCGGCTAAAGATGAGAAGGAGCTTGCCAAACTCAGGGGCTTGTATGAATATTGCTACGCAATGAAGCATCCTGTAGAACCAAGTATCCATGTACCGTATAATCTGTTGACTTTCCTAGCGAAGATATCCCCTAAAGGTAGCGAAGAGAGCTTCATATCTGAAAAGCTTCAAAGTTATGGCTACCTGCTTCAGGGTCAAACGGTTGATGAACGTTTGAGAAAGCGGATTGAGTATGCATTCAATTGGACAAAAGATTTTGAGGAAATAAAGGAAACATCAGTAAACCTGACCGCAGAAGAGAGGGAATCATTGACGGCGTTGCTGGCCGTCTTGAGGGTTGAAAGTGAACCTGAAAAAATACAGAACGCCATATTCAACACCGCCAAGAAGTGCAACTTGCAGCCAGCGAAATTCTTCAAAATCATATACACAATTCTTCTAGGCGTGCCGCAAGGACCGAGACTTGGTCCGTACATTCTTGCGATGGGAAAACAGAACGTCATAGATGCACTAGATCGCGCCTTGAAAAGCCGAAGCTAGCACGGAAAGGCAAACGCCATGAAGATTCGTGAACTAGCCTCAGAAGAGCTTGATATGATGTAGTTGTTTGTCTAGGCGCCCGCGCACACTTGTTTTTTGTTCTCCCAGTCTGAAGTTGCGTGATTAACTGACCAGTATTGAATTTCTTTTATTGGGACTTGTTGTTCATGATTTGTTGGTTTAGGTTGTAGCTGTGAAGTTTGGGAAAAAGCTCGGAGTAATGTACATTGAGCTCAATCGTCTTGGGCTACTTGATGATGGGACAAGCAAAGGCTTCGACTACGTAACAGATATAGACGAGCACAAACTATTCAAGAAGCGCAAGTAAGAGGGTATAGTCCCTCCAAAAGGGCCCGTAGTCTAGGCAGGATCAGGACGCTGGCCTGCGGAGCCGGAGATCCTGGGTTCAAATCCCAGCGGGCCCGCCAAAGAATAAAGCTTTAGATTTGCTGTCCGGAATACTGGGATTAAGCAAAGCATGATGTAAGCATGGAGTAGGTTCCGGAAGGAAGCCAATGAGTGAAGTTCTCATAGAAGGGCATGGTCTAACTAAGAAATATGACGATTATCTGGCAGTGAACAACATAAACTTTCAGGTTCTCAAGGGTGAATGTTGCGGTTTCCTAGGACCTAACGGCGCTGGAAAAACGACAATAATAAAGATGATTCAATGCGTTCTGCCTTTAACGTCAGGTAGTCTGACCGTGGCAGAACTGAGCGTCTCTGAGAAGCCGAGGAAAATAAAAAGCATGATTGGCGTTGCGCCGCAGGAAGACAACCTTGACCCAGACTTCACCGTTCTGCACAACCTGCTGGTTTATGCTCGTTACTTTGACATTTCCAAAACTGAAGCCTTGCAGCGGTCAGAAGAACTGCTTGAATTCTTTCATCTAGAAGAAAAACGAAACGTGATCATTGACGAATTATCAACAGGCATGAAACGACGACTGATCCTAGCCCGTGCCCTAATCAACGAGCCCCGAATCTTATTGTTAGATGAACCTACAACTGGTCTTGATCCGCAAGCAAGGCATCTGATATGGGACAGAATTCAAAACCTGAAGAAACAAGGCGTGACGATAATTTTGACTACGCACTATATGGATGAAGCAGCTGAACTCTGCGACCGCACATTAATCATGGATAATGGCAAAATCATCGAAGAAGGCGCACCGGCAAGCCTAGTTAAGAAGCACATCGGTGAAGAAGTCTTAGAGCTTGACTACGACGAAAAAGCGCTGAGAATGTTGCAGGAAATATTCCCAGATGCTCGACTTGAGGTATTAGGTGACAGGATTCGCGTATTCACCACTCAGCCTCACGGAGTCTTTGAAAACTTTCTGAAAGACTTTCCCTCAAAGGGTGCCACCATCAGAAACGCCAACTTGGAAGACGTTTTCTTGAAGCTAACTGGGAGACGGCTTAAGGAATGAAGTTTTCAAAAGTAGCCTCAGTCTTCAAAATACCTAAACTGACTTATCGCGTTTGGAAAGTGTGGAGGCGAAACTGGGATGTTTTCATGAAAACTTGGAAAGTTAACTTCTTCCCGCCCCTGCTAGAACCGATTTTCTATCTTTTTGCACTGGGCTACGGTTTAGGCAGATTCGTTCAGCCCATTCAGGGCTTACCTTACGTCCAGTTCATCGCACCTGCATTGGTGTCTATTTCTATGATGTATTCTTCATTCTTCGAATGTACCTATGGCTCGTTTGTGCGTATGTATTTTCAGAAAACTTTCGACGCTATCATCGCGACGCCTATAAGCATAGAGGAGGTCATAGCTGGCGAGATGCTGTGGGGCGCAACCCGAAGTCTAATCAGTTCTAGTATAGTGTTAGGCGTTGTGGCTGCTTTCGGATTAATCTCAAACCCCTTAGCCCTTTTGGTTCCGCTGGTCGCCTTCTTCGGCGGTTTGATGTTCTCAACCATAGCCATGTGCTTCACGTCGCTGGCTTCAAACATAGATTTCTTCAATTATCCAGGCTTTCTGTTCATAACACCCATGTTCCTGCTGAGTGGAACATTCTTCCCATTAGGCGACCTGCCCCAATTCATGCAAATTTTCGCAAAGATATTCCTGCCGCTCACGCACACGGTGAACTTGACAAGAGGCCTGTTTCTTGGCAACCTTGAACAGTCAATGCTCCTCAGTCTAGTCTGGATCGTCGTAATTACGCCTGTCTTTTTCGTTCTAAGCGTAAACCTGATGAAAAGAAAATTGATCAAATAGAAAAAGTGTGAGCCCAGTCTTCAATTGTCGATGGATGCATTCTTCATCCTCAATACACGTAAGACACAGAATGTGATTCTTGGATACTGGAGCAATATTAATCAGAAAATGAGTTATACCTGGATAGAAGAGCAAGTATTCACATTGCGGAGCATAGAACTAGCTTTTGTACGGGTCTTTCATCTTCCTAGAAGCTTTATCACAGTTTTTGCACCTGTTGATATTTGGCTTCTTTCTGAATGCTCAACATGATCCATTGCGATCGCATAGCCTAAGATGAGTAGAGGGTCAAAATCCTGCCTAATTATCTCAATACAGTATTCGTCTTGGATAGTTATCCAGTTCAGATGGACCCTTGCTATTACAGTCTTGTCTAACGCAACAATGTCGTATGTATGCCGAACTATGTTGCCCTTAATTTTAGCTATCTCATGGCCGTCAGGATCTTCCATCCACCACTCGCTGCCAAAGAGTTTCAGAATTTTCTTCTTGATTCTTGCCTTTACCTGGCCATCCTCGTCTTTGATTTCGTACTCATGATGAACGGTCACAACTTTCCCATTAATCTCGCCTAGATGAGCGCCCGA
This sequence comes from uncultured Candidatus Bathyarchaeia archaeon, assembly GCA_964355725.1. Lineage (GTDB taxonomy): Archaea > Thermoproteota > Bathyarchaeia > Bathyarchaeales > Bathycorpusculaceae > CAYHEV01. The sequence goes on from CAYHEV010000010.1 coordinate 14,790, forward strand.
GTTGTCCTCAAACCAAAACTTTGGACCCCAGCTAACAAATTCCTGTTTGATGAAGCCCAACTGTTCACCAAGCTTGTTTTTGACCACATAAGTGTTTCTTATCGACAAAAGCCGTTGGTCAATAATGAATTCCCTGCTATCAAACATGGACATCTGCTAGTCTCCTAACATCAAATTCGATGTATGCTCCCAGTTATCTTTTGCCAACTTTGAATATTGATTCAAACTCAAGAAACAACGTGCACGCGTCAAGAAAAAAGGGAAAAAGAACTTCATGCTTTCATGAAGTTGGCTGTGTGCTAGTGGATATACTTTGAAATCCTCAATCTGTTTGTCCGAAGTGGGCGCATGCCTCTCCGACATCGCGCATATTGACAACATCGTCCGGCAAACGTGCTGTCGGGCCGGTCACATCGCAGTTGGCATTCCAGTTCGGGCTTGATGGCGTTGTCCCGAATCTGCTCGCCACATAGCCTATATCTCGCATGTTGCATATGCCGTCTGGCACGCTTTCTGTTGCGCTAGTCACGTCACACGGAACACCCACCAAAACCACCCCATCAACAAACGTGTTGTCTACTGTGTCCGTTTCACCAGGTACCGACCCAACATAAGCACTCAACGTGTAATTGCCTTTGGTCAAACCTGTCGTATTCCAAACGAACTTTATGATAGTTGACATGCCGTTTGCCAAGCTCAAGTTCTGAGCCTCGGCAGCAACTGTCGAATTGGCATACAGTGTAACGTTGAATGTCTCTGCGTATCCTCCTTGGTTTTCAACAGTCACATTAACGTGACAGCTGAAGTTCTGTCCCACTAAAGTCTTCAACGGTGTAACGTCAGTTATGGCTACGTCATCGCGGTACCGTATCTCAAGCTTCACAACCTGCTTCACCCAGTAACCTGAGGAAGTTGCCAACCCTTCCGGCCCAACGATCGCTAACCTCAGCGGTCCGTCGCTCAAAGACAAATTTGCGTCGTTGAAGTGGTACGCCAGCATAGGCGTCAATGACTGGTTATGCTGCACAGGCTGTCCCGTCACATTGTCATAGGTTGCAAATGCTCCGTTGGCCTCGTCATAACTCAATGTCTTCGTGTAGTTGTCTGCTGCGGTAACTCGAAGAGCAGTGTCGTTACTCATGCCACCGACCAGATTGCAGAATGTGTTAAGTGAGGGTCCAGTGTAATTGCCCAAACTCTTTATGATGCCCAACTGGTTTCTAAAGCCACCAACAGCTCTAAGGGCCGGCAGACTACTGATCGCCGTCTCATTCAATGTTAATTCCGTGCCGTTCAGAGCGACGACCGTCAGATTCATGGGCTGAAGGTTAGCGTGTAATTCAAGCCTTACAACTTTCTTCACCCAAAACGTCGAGTTCGTACACAAGCCCTCAGGTCCTACAATAGCAACTCTCAGTGGTCCATCGCTTGAAGATACGTTCGCGTCGTTGTAATAGTAAGCAAGTATAGGCGTCAACGTTTGGTTGTGCTGCACTTCCTGGCCGGTCACGTTATCAAAGGTTACAAGATTCCCGTTTAGCTCTTCGAAACTCATGGCTTTCGAGTAGTTATCTGAAGCAACAATCCAAACACTGTAGCCGCTGCGGATTCCGCCTACCATGTCACAGAAAGTGTTGATCGGCACACCTGTATAGTTGCCTAAACCTTTGAGCAAACCAAGCGAGTTCTTGTACCCGCCATATGCTCTGTAGGGTGTCAGGTTTCCAATGTCAGTTTCGTTCAAGGCTACTTGAGTGCCGTCGGGAGCCACTACGGTCAAGTTCATCGGTGGAAGGTCAACGGATGAAGCTTGCGCCTGGAATGCTGATTGATGCTGCCAAACCACCATTCCAGCCATGATTATTGAAATCAAAACAATTGCTGCAGACGCGGCTTTTCCATCGGGTCGATTGTGTATTAGATTCAACTTGTCCAAATCTATTCTTCTCCTTTCTAATCGTTTCTCAGTTACTGAATATGCTGACCGATATGCACATAAAAACATTTCGCTGCTGAATTGGCCTTTGCAGTGAAAAGAGTTCTGTAGCCCCAACACTATTGTCTAGAACTGTCTTTTCTACTTGGCAATCATGACTTCAGTAGCCTTGACAACAGCTTCAACTTCGTCGCCAACCTTGATCTTCAAGTCCTCAACAGCCTCACGCGACACTAGCGCCGTTATCAACGCGGGCTCAGTGACCTTGATCTTCACGAGCGCCATAATCCCGTCCTTCTCCACGGCCGTGACTTTCCCTTTCAGGTGGTTCCTCGCGCTAATCTTCACGAATCTCACCTCCCACGCTTGCTGGAAACAAAATTCTCCAAACTATCACTTATCTGGTTGTATTCGCTCAGCAAATATTCACCTAACTCGGTAAGCTTGGCCCCCCCTCCACCGCTCTTGCCTCCCTTGAATGTTTCAACGACAGGTTCCCCAACAATCCTTCTGACCTCATCCAGATAGTTCCATACATAGCGGTAAGACATGCCAAGTTTTTCAGCAGCCTTTGAAATAGACCCCTCCTTTTTGATCTGTTCAAGAATAGCGGCACCTCCCTCGCCTAGAACACGTTTACCTTCAAGCTCAATCCAGAACTTGAACGAAGGCCTGAACTTGGCACGCTTTGACATTTCACACCGCGTTTTGTCGCCCCACGCTTATAAGACCTACCTTCACGCTAAAACCACAAAACCACCGTCAAGCTCGCAACACTCAGCGCAAACTCACAATTCTGACCGAATCGACCTTAAACCCAACGTGGACACGTCTTCCTTCGAACAGGTTCAATCCAAGAAAGGACCGTTTATCAATGAACACCTTGAACACCAAACCAGCGTCAACAGTAACTTCAACGACAGGCCCAAGATTCGTGTATTCTTCAACCTTTCCTTCAAGAAAATTCCATTCGCCGGAAACAGTTGGAGCTTCCGTCGTTGTCACTATGTCTTCAGGACGAATGGCAATAGCAGCCACATCACTCTCTAGTTTACCTTTTAGCCTGATTGAAATGCCGTCTGCAATTACTTCACTGATACCCCTTTCATACTTCACGAGCCTGACGTGCAACACGTTCTCATAGCCCAGAAACCGAGCCACAGGCTCATCTGCAGGATTCGAAAGAATCTCACTGGGAGTGCCTGCTTGCACGATCTTGCCTTCCCTCATGACTGCAACTCTATCCGCTAGACTGAAGGCCTCTATTTGATCATGAGTGACATGCAGAAAAGCAACCTTGAACTCGCGGTTTATCCGCTTCAACTCGGCCCGCAAGCTGCGACTCGTTTCAGCATCAATAGCAGTCAAAGGCTCATCTAACAACACGACCTTCGGCTCAGTAACCAGAACCCTGGCTAGGACAACCTTCTGTCTTTCCCCACCGCTAAGCGTCGAAGGCATCGTCTCTGCCATCCCCTCTAAACTCACGACTCCAAGCATTCTGTTCACAGCCTTCTTTCTCTCAACTGGGGCCAGTCGCCGCATCTTCAAACCAAACTCAACATTCTCAAAAACGCTCATGTGGGGAAACAGCGGGCAATTCTGCGGAACGTAGGCGATTCCACGTTTGTCGGTCGGCACGTTCGTGACGTCTCGATCATTCAAGAGAATCTTGCCCTTGTCTGGGCGGTGAAAACCCATAATCACTTCAAGGAGAACCGTTTTACCAGCTCCCGTCGGTCCCAAGAGCACGAAATATTCACCCTCCGCAACTTCAAGACTGACTTCTCTCAGACTGAACGAGTCGAACATTTTTGACACACTTTCAATCTTTAACGTCAAACCTGCTTAACACCGACCGATCACTGTACCAGTCTCGTGGTTTTTGAAGTTGCAAGCTTAAACCCGAACAGAATCACAACAGCAAGAATGACCAACAAACTGCTTATTGGAAGCGCAGCGTTCAAGCCTCCACTTCCCCCTAAACCCTCGAAAACGTCGTACAATTGTACAGGTGCCGTTTTAGGAAAATACGCAAGAATGGCTACAGCCCCAAACTCGCTTACCGCTCGAGCCCAGGTAAGCAAACAGCCAGTGAGAATTCCCCTCAGAGCTAGAGGAAAAGTCACGTGCCTAAAGACTTGGAAACTCGAAGCACCCAAGCTTCTGGCAACCTTCTCCATCGTGAAACTAACGGATCCGAAAGCCTCTTGTGCGCTCCTAATCAAGAAGGGAGCGCTGACAAAGGCCATGGCCACTACAATTCCGAAAACAGTGTCAACAAACCTCACACCAAACAAGCTGAAAGCCCCACCGATAGGCGAGGTAGGCGCAAGAACCGAAAGCAAAGCCAAGCCCGCAGCATTATGAGGAATCAAAATCGGCAAATCAATGACCGAATCCAGAAAGCGTCTCCCAGCAAAATCATATTTTGCAAGCATGTAGGCAAATGGCACTCCTAGGACAAAGACAAACGCCGTGGCAAGAAAGGCGCAGTAGAAGCTGGTGAAAATGGCGTTCAGCGTCCGTGAATCGGTGAACGCCGCTGGGAGACCTGGGAGCGAGATGCCGACTGATCCGACAAGTGGAATGATCAGGAAGAGAACCATCAGCACTCCAAGAACAGCTGAAACAAGGATGAAAGGCGACTTCTCCTTGATCCAAAACATCTCTGTAACACCTCACTACTGCCCTAGATCAACCTCATATAATACAGTTACACTACGATTCCTGCACTACAAAGTCCTGTAGACTCGATGGCACAGCGGTTTTGTTGTCAGTGTAGGATGGAAGAAGAACTGGCTGCCAAGCAGAATCAAAAATGCCACGTCCCTCTTCGCCGAGCAGAAACTCGGCGAATTCAACGGCTAAATCCTTTTGAACGGCATTGTTCGGGATCGTGAAACCATAGTAGATCGTTTTGCCTAGCCTGTCGAGTCCTATGGTCGCAAACCTCTGGAGCTCAAAATGGACGGTCACACGTTCATACAGCCCCTCGAACTGAGGGTTGCCGAGGTTGAATTCGTCTGGAAACTCCACATACTGCAAACCATACTGCTTCGCGTTGCTCAGGTAAAGGAAACAATAGTCTATGGTTCCCGTTTCCAGCAACGGGATCAGCTGGATGCTGCTGGCTCTGAGGATAACATTTATTTTCGGCTGCTGCACTTCAGGCACAATGATCATGTAATTACCGTCGGAAGGGATGCAGCTTATGGGCGGGTCAAAATTCCTCGTAACCAAATTGTAGAAAATGCTGTTGTTCCCGTAGTATGTTTCTGCAAGCTGCATTGTCATCAAAGCCCGGTAACCAAGAGCGTCAATCATCGGATTCGGAAAACCAAAAACGACATCAGGCCTCGTCAACACTGAAAACCAGTTATTCACGTTCACCTCACCGGCATACCTGCTCGAATTCGTGTAGGCCAGAACAATTTTGTTGCTCGCAAACCTGACGTACCAGTCAGCGAAGCTTTGATTGCTTCCAAGCTCGGAGGAGTTGTACATCATAAGTGGGATCAAAGAATAGTCGGCAACCATGAGCAAATCCGCATTGCTACCCAACTCAGTGACCTGCCTAATGACTTGGATGCTTCCATGTCCTTCAACCTCAACATTGACGTCTGGGTGTGCTTTTTCAAATGCCTCTTCAACCTTCCCTAACGGAAAAAGCAAGCTTGCGGCGCAAAGCACCTTTAGAGTTGTCTTCTGACTTGGGACGGCAACGTAGAAAAAGAAGATGACAGTGGAAACAAGAATGATTAGTGCCAACGCTGAAAGGGCAACGTGCTGCTTCCTCAACTAGCTCTCAACTCCCAGGAAAAATGATTTGAATCTCCACAACGTTGATCAGCATTTCACTGCCTGAGAGCCCTGATCCAACGAGCCTCAGAGGCCAATACGGTTCTGGAAGCGGAGCCCCGTTGAGCCCGCTAGCCACAATGATGGTTGAGTTGCGCATCACTCTGGTACTGCTGAATTCGCATGAATAACCCTGCCCGGTCGATGGATTGATCTGTCCACTTATGACTTTGACCGTGTAGCCTTCGAGAGCCAGAGTGTCGTTGAAGGCCCTAACCGAACTGTTTGTTTCATGCACATCACTATCGTCAACCCGTCCAACCAGCAGCCACAAGGGTATTCCAGTCCATACATTATCGTTGCTGTCGGTCCAGTTTAGACCGTGACACTGTTCATTGACCCCCGACTCAAAAGTGGCGCGAGTCATGTTCTCAACTGAGGCCCCCTTCAGGAGAAGCGTCCATTCTTCAATGGCCGGGCGAATTTCAATCTTCACAACATACTTGATCCACCAATGCCCCTCTGTCAACAATCCTTCCGGGCCCAAGATTCCAAGACGTAAAGGCCCACCATCTTCAGAATTTAGATCTGAGCCGTCCTTGTAATAGGCAAGAACCGTGGTTAGTGGCTGAGTGTGATTTGCTTCATCACCTGTTGCGGGATCAAAAGTAACGAGATTATGCCCCATAACTTGGTCATAGGCGTAAACCATTGAGTACCCGTCGCTAGCCGTAACCCTGAGACTGCATGTGTCGTTGATGCCGCCGACCAGATTGCACAAGTCAATCAATCGAACCCCAGTATAGGTGCCAATGCCGCGAAGCGAACCCGCACTTGTCTTGAAACCGCCTTTAGACTCAAACGTTTGAAGTCGTGAAATGTCCAATTCGTTAAGAGCCACGGTCGTGCCGTTAAGAGCAGCAAGCGCTAAATTCATTGGTTGAAGCGCGCGTTTCTGCAGAAGTGGATAGACGAACCATATAGTCACAATTGCAGCGACTATCACAATCAAGACTAGTGCAGCTGCCGCGACTTTCTTCGGAATCCGCAAGGTTATAGTAGACTTCTTACCCATCACACACCACATCACTCACTCAATCTTCCAAACTGGCTCAGGCGATCTAGCCGTTGACGCCGAACCTTCAGACTCAATGCTGCCGCCAAAGTCGCCAAGATTAGCAGAGGCAAGACCGTAGACGGCTGAAACTCGGGCACAGCAACGTCAACAACCTCCACTCTTACAACCCACTTAACCCAATAGGTCGAATTGGTCGCAAGCCCTTCAGAACCCACAATTGCTAATCTCAGAGGTCCTCCATCAGATGAACTAATGTTTGCGTCATTGAAATAGTATGCCACGATAGGCACAAGCGGTTTACTATGAGGCACTTCTTCTGTAGTAGCCGGACTAAAGGTTGTAAAGTTCCCACTCACCACTTCATCAAACGAGAAAGCCTTTGAATAGTCCGAAGCAGTAATGTTCACGATACTCGCACTGGTCAAGCCGCCCACCAAGTCGCAGAGCGTGCTCAAAGGAACGCCAGTGTAGTTGCCTAAACCTTTGAGCAAACCAAGTGAGTTCTTAAATCCGCCATACGCTCTGTAGGATGCCAGGTTTCCAATGTCAGTTTCGTTCAAGACAACTTGAGTCCCGTCAGCACCTACAACGGTCAAGCTCATGGAAGGAAGCTCAGCAACACTTGTCTTCGCCCCCACAACCCGCAGAGACTGAAAACCAGCGAAAGCAATTGCCAAAAGAGAAACGACAAGCAACGAAGCCAAGAGCCTGCGATTTCCTCTCATCTGAATAGCCTTCCTTCTCCGAGTTGAGATTACAGCCAACGCTAAGCTGATATGCACATAAAAACATTTCGTCAAGTGCCTAAGTGTTTTTTAGGCCGCTACACATGAGCGCGCTGCAACCTTGCAGGATAGACTAGCTGCTTAAGAGATAATTCAAGCCGAGGCGTCCATTTCTTTCAGAAGCTGATCTATGTCTTTTCCAACATTTTCTCCCGAGTACCCGCCTTCCAACACGAAAAACGTAGGCTTCTTCAACCCTGCTATCTTTTTTCCTATCTCTCTGTAACCTTTCTCCGTCAAACCCAGCGAAGCCAAATCTCCGGCATGCGTGTCAAAACCGGCCGAGACAGCAACCACCTCGAACCTGTTCATGTCAACCATGTCAAGTGCTTCGTCAAGAACTTTTAGATATGCCTCATCTCCATAATCAGGCGGCAACGGAAAATTAATGCAATTGGCTTCAGAAGCGATGCCTGTGCCCGGATAATTAGGATGTCGATGCAGAGAAAGGTATACGACTTTCTCGTCTCCAAAAAAAATCTCCTGCGTGCCATTCCCATGGTGTCCATCAATATCCAAAATCAAAGTAGGTTTGTCCAAATGCTTCACTGCGATTGCAATGTTATTCAAGTAACAGAAACCTCTGGTGTAAGCACCCAACGCTGCGCCATTTCTCCCCGCGTGATGACCAGGTGGTCTCATCATAGAAAATCCGTTAACCTTTGCTGCTAGGATGGCTCCGCCAGCAGAAAGCCTCGCAAACTCGAAAATATTATCATACGCTGGCGTGTCAGGATCTGCAACAAGACTCTTCTTGAGATTCCAAATGTATTCAATATCATGCGCTTTGAGTAAATCATCTTCCGAAGCTGGCTTAGGCACCAGAAACTCGTATCCCTTCTCTTTCAGAATTTCGGCAGCTTTTCTAACTCTTTCCGGTCCTTCAATGTGCAATTGACCGTAGCCCAAGCATCTTTCTGAAAAGATTATCTTCGTCTTCATAACCACTTACGCCTATACTTGGATAGAAGAGCGGTTTTCAGATTAAAATATAACCTCATCCTTAAAGGTTTAGAGCGTTTGGAAACGATTGGAGAGCACGATGGTGATTTCAGAAAATCCCTTCGCAGAGTTCCGTAAAGAATGCGAGACTGCTTTAGGAGTGGCTCTGAAGAAGACGTTTCCAAAGGTCAAGGTTCCAAATTTGGCGTTTGAGAAGCCGCCAAATCCAGAATTTGGCCAACTGGCCTCTTCACTATGTTTTGAACTTGCCAAAAAGCTTGGCGAAAAACCTACCGTTTTGACAGAATGCCTAGTCAAAGCCGTAAGTAAGCAGAAGTTTTCCTTGATTGAGACAGTCGTTCCTGCTGGAGGAGGTTACATAAATTTCCATGCAGATTTCGACAAGTTTTCGTCCTTAACGATTAAATCTGTCAGGCAGTTTAAGGCAGTCTACGGTTTTGTGAAGACCGAAAATCCATTGCGAATCATCGTTGAACATACAAGCGTGAACCCGCTTCATCCGATACATATTGGACAAGCTAGAAACCCCATACTTGGTGACGCAGTTGCTCGTATACTCAAATCAAGAGGACACGCTATTTCTCGCCACTATTACATTGACGACGTAGGTCGCCAGTCATCTGTCATCGCCTACGGATACGAAAAACTAGGCAGACCAAAGCCGAAAGGAAAACCTGACCAGTTCATCGGCAAAATCTACACAATCACGAGCTGTTTAGTCGAGATTAACCGTCTGAAAAAAGAACTTGAAAGGGTGGAAACTGTTTCAATAGACGAAGTTGCAAAGGTCACACGAGATCTGGATGATTGGGTGTCAATCGCTGCCGAACTTAAGGAGCGTTACCCTGATCTCTTCGAAGAGCTTCTAGACAAGACAAGCAAGAATGAAGATCTTGAGGGTGCGATTAACAGACTTAACCGAGCCTACGAAGACGAAGATCCAAAGGCAAAAAGGCTCACAAGAAAAGTCACTGAACTGTGTCTCGAGGGGTTCAGAGAAACCTTAGGGCGCATAGGTGTTTTCTATGATTCATGGGATTGGGAAAGCGATTTCGTATGGGGCAAGCACGTTACAGAAGTGCTTCATAAACTTGAAAAATCACCTTACACTTTTGTCAAAGACGGCGTCTCGGAATTTGATGCTGAAACAGCAATCAAAAATCTTGGGCTAAGAAAAAAACTGGGATTGAGAGAAGATCACGAAGTTCCTTCCTTGACGCTTGTGCGTGCCGACGGCACAACACTCTACACGACCCGTGATGTTGCCTACACGTTGTGGAAATTCGAAAGAGCTGACAAGGTAATCAACGTTATCGGAATTGAGCAGGGTTTGGCACAATTGCAGTTGAAAATTGCTCTGTATGCATTGGGCTACAGTAAATATGCGGATAATCTCGCTCACTTCGCCTACAACTTGGTAACACTTCCCGGCTACAAGATGTCCGGCCGAAGAGGACGATACATAACATTCGACGAAGTTATGGACGAAGCAGTGAAACGAGCTTACGAAGAAGTTTCGAAGCGGTCTCCGCAACTTTCAGAAGACGAGAAACAGGGAATTGCCTCCTTCGTTGGCATCGGTGCAGTACGCTACGCACTAATAGAGGTTGACACTTCAAAACCAGTTGTATTCACATGGGACAGAGTGCTGAACTTCGAAAAAAACAGCGCACCATACATCCAATATACGTATGCTAGGGCATGCAGTATATTGCGCAAGGCAGCAAGAAAACCCAAAAAACCCGCCTATAATCTGCTGAAGCATGCATTAGAGCACGAAATAATCTTGGCGTTAGCCAGTTTCTCGGATACATTCATCGAAGCGGCAGAATACCTTAAACCAAACCTAATTGCAGAATACGCTAATGTCTTAGCAGACAAATTTAACACGTTCTACAACGCTTTAGACGTGATAAGAGCTCAGCCTCCAGAACTGAGCGATGCAAGGTTGGCCTTGACGGACGCCGTAAGAATTGTGCTTCACAATGCACTTGACTTAATCGGTATAGAGGCACCGGAGAAAATGTAGAATCACCTGAAGTAGTGTTTCTTCTCAAAGGTTTCCATTTTCATTTCTGGACGCAGTAGCCTTAGCGATAGCAGAATCAACATTCTAGCTGATTTATTTCTTGTGATAACCAATTTCACGAATCTTCAAAGTCACAATTAGCATCAATGTTTTTATCAATTTTCTAGGGTTTCAATGTTTTACATTTGGGGTAGTTTCATAAAATGATAAATTTCAAATATAGGCCAACTAATCATAAACGAGGTGCAAAATCATGAGCAACTCATACTTCAAACGAAAAGTTGAAGCCATAGACGTAAAAGAAAAAAGCGTATCCACGCTTCTGGCTGAAATGGGCAGAACCGCTTATCAAGGAAGAAAACTGGGTGAGGCAGTTGACATCTGGGAAGCAATGCTGAAAGAAAAGGACTTAATAATTATTATGGGCTTTTCCGGCTCAATGAGCACAGCCGGACAATGGAAGCTAATTAATTGGCTTATGAAGAACCGGTTCATCGACGTCTTAGTTTCCACGGGCGCAAATGTTTCAGAGGACATTGTTGACGCCATGGGATTGGGTTATTGGCAAGGAACACACATGACAAACGATGAAGCACTGTTAAAAGCTGACGTAAACAGATATTATGATGTTTATGGGAAAGAGACGGACTACAGAAAAATGGAAGACGTAATGGTTGATTTTCTATTAACCCTGAAAACAGATTTTGTTTACTCCTCAACGGAACTGCTTTATCTATTCGGCAAATGGCTGAGCAAAAAAGGAATAGAAAGCATCGTTGCAGCAGCCGCTGAAAACGGTGTTCCAGTATTTAGCCCTGCAATGGTTGATAGTGCCTATGGTGAAGCATTCTTGATGGCCAAAAACCAAGGACATAACATAATGCTTGATTCAGTGAAGGAATTCGATCAGTTTGTAAGCATAGGCGAGAAGACAAAAGACATAGGCGTCATTTACATTGGCGGTGGCGTACCAAAAGACTTCACCCAACTCATTGCCATCTCAGTCTCACCCAAAACAAGAGACGAGGGTGTTTCCGGAAGAGAAGGCTTCCGCCGCAAGAGCATAAAAGAATACTATTACCCGCACAAGTACGCCATTCAGATAACAACGGACTCACCACAGTGGGGCGGTTTGTCAGGTTGCACACTGGAAGAAGCGATCAGTTGGGGCAAAATTGACAGTGGAGGCAAAAGAGCAGTGTGTTACTGCGACGCAACAATCGCTTTGCCGCTGATAACTCATGCACTTAATGAGAGAGTAAAAGCCAAACGTAAAGGTCCGGATCTTTCGTGGCTTTTCAAGCAAGTTTCTTAAGTCTTTCCTAGCCTTGTTATGAGCGAGCTTACCATTATCGGCAAGATCAGTGAAGCATCACCCTCAACCATGATTCTTTTCGCTTTTTCACTTATCTTCCCCCACGAAACTGCTTCTCTAGGTCTCGCACCAGACAGACTTCCATCCCACTCGTCAGCCGTGCTAATGTATATAACGTAGTCTAATCCGTCTCTAAACTGGTTCCACCATAATGTGTGATGTTTTGATATGCCTCCGCCCACCAGCAATGCGCCTGCCTTTTTTGCTTCGTACACGATGTTATTGAGTTCTCCAGAATCCTTCAGCAAATTGAGCTTGAAGTTGTGATCCTGCGAGAAAAGCCAAATTTGATATCCAACGGCTCCATCGGTGATGCCTGGCACAAAAACCGGTATCTCGTTCTTAGCTGCCCAGTAGAGAATCGAGGTCTCATTGCATATGCGTTTTCCTATCTCACAGCAAATTTGACTGGAAGAAGCTTCCTTAATGCCTTCCTTCCACAAACTCTCAAGCAGCTCACCCATCTTCTTTTCAATTATCATACCATAACTACCATTTGGAACCAAGACATTTCCCAGACGGTTTATACCTTCATCCCGAAGTTTAGCGTCATTCATGACGAATGAACCTCTGTAATAGTTTCTCCAACATCGAGCAATGTCATGATCGAGCGTTCCACAAGTCGTCACTATGACGTCGACCAATTTTCGTTTCACAAGTTCTTTCAGGGCTCCTCTAGTTCCAGTTGCTACAAGATTACCAGTGAACGAGAGAAACTTTACACAGCCTCTTTCCCTGTTCATACGCTCTAGGATTCTCACACCAACAGCCAGTTTTCCAGCCGTGAAACCCCATGCTTTTTCCATCTGCAAAACAAGATCATCGACGGATCCACTCTTAGAGAAATCGTAATCCTCAACTACTTCTTTCAACATCTAACATTCCACTCCACCAATCATGACAGATTGTTAATGTTGAAATAAATAACTGTCGAAAATAGTTTCTTCTTCAATGAAACAACAGCGCTTGTTGTTGTGGGCTTAATCCTCACTGTATGACGATTTCAATGAGCAAAAGTTGAGAAAATATCAGTCAACTAGGTACGCTATTATTTTTCCATATAGGTCTTTGTTTCTCAGGTCTTCGTATCCCGCGTAGATACTTGGATTGTCGTTTACTTCCACCACTACATAGCTGCCATTGACTTCTTTAACGTCAACTCCATAAAGCCCGTGCCCAATGACTTTACATGCCTTCAACGCCACCTCTTTCAACGCTGCAGGGGCATTTTCTTTTTTGAGGGACACAGTTCTGCCCCAGACAAATGAAGGCTTGCCTCTGCGCTTAGCCCCATGTTTCCATCTGCCTTTCGGAATCATGTACTTGCACACGTATAGAACCTCGTTGTTCAATACGCCTACTCTCCAGTCGAAAGCCGTGGGCATAAACTGTTGCACTGCCAAGATGTCAGATTTTCTGAAGAATCTTTTGGCAACTTCGCGGAAACTAGTTTCGCACGCGGCCTTTTCCACGTATCGTGAGAAACTTGTGTAGGGAGCTTTGATTACTACTGGCTTTCCAAGTTGTTTGAAAAGTTCTTCAAGTCGCTTGTGACGCAAGTCTTCTTTGCTGATGAAGATTGTCGGAATATGTGGGATATTATGCCTCTTGAACAGGGCGTACTGGTGGATTTTGTTTCCGCAAATCTGTATTGATTCCGGATCATCAACCACTCTTAACCCCAGTTCTGCTGCAGTTTTAGACACGACGTATGCCGTGAATAGCGGGTCAGTTGTGGCTCTAATGAAAACAGCGTCGTATTTCGAAATTTCTGAAATGTTTTGTCTAAACAGGAAGTTAAACTCGTGACCGAATGTCTGTGCTGCAGCTTTGAAGTTGTTGAGTGCTTTTTCCTCTCTTGGATCTGAAAAATTATATTTCTCAACGAAACAGGCTATCCTAGCCAACGAGAGCTTCACCTTTACTGGACATGCGAGAAATCTCTTCCAAAATGACTTCTAAATCTGATGAGAGTATCTCTTCCTTCTTTAGGGGCTGAAGTCCACACAAGTATGCTTTGCCTTCGATGATTTGAACGTGCAGTTTGCAAATTGGAATCTTGAATGTCTCATAAACCTTCTCTGAAATTCTTGTCACTTCTCCCTTTAACTCGCATCTTCCAAAGATGGATTTAAGCGATATCATTTCACCTTTAAGCGGTTGCACACAAACAGCGAACTTGTAGTTCATACCCAGACTTTTGGCGGCTCTGTAGAGTGCGCTTCTGTTCTTCGCTATTTTATAGCCGTCATATGAGAACGGGTTTACAGCGAAAACGATTAATGGGAAGGTAGTTTGACTGAGTATTTGTTTTACCGAACTGGTTACGAGGTAAGGTAGGGTTGGGATTCCCACTTTTGAGGCTTTGAGCAGCAAGATGGGTGTTCTGTTGGCGGCGATAATGTTTTCGCTTGAGGGAATCACGGTGTTGCCTAAAACTTCAGCGTGTATGGAGACGTAGTATCCTGTTTTAAGATAGCGGTAGTCATTGTTCAGGTTGAGAGTAAAGCCTTTAATGGTTGATTTGAGGAATGTCGTCGGTTTCATTTTTGGCGTGTTTGTTGTTAAGTCTATGTTTGAGACAACCAGCACCCATGTGACACCAGATGACTGAAAGGTTCGGTATTGCGACTTATGTATTTAAAATTAACTGCACGTTTATATGCAATTTTTAGGCATGTCCTTTAACGGAAGAGGAAAGGATACGTACAAGACTCTTGAAATGCTAGGTCCAGAACACGAATTCTCCATAGTAAGCAATGAACTGAAAGCCTTACCGATTGTAGACAAGATTATGAAGGATTTTCACGGTCGCATCGTCAACTTCGTAGAACAACCCCATTTCACGTTCGGAAAAGAATTACAACTGCACGTTATGGAAATCAAACCCAACAGTCCTTTCACATCGCCTGTTGACTTCGAAGAAACCATGCAAGAAGCAGTAATGACCATGCACGATTTTCTGCAACGCAAATACCGCGCGAATCTTCTTGGCACAGGCATGCACCCACTCCTAAAGCTTGAAGAAACGGCTGTATGGCCCCATCGGCATAGACAGATTTACGAAGCCTACAGCAAAGTGTTCAACCTCAAACGGCACGGATGGCTTAATATACAAAGTTTCCAACTGAACCTGCCTTACGCGAATGAGAAAAGTGGAGTTTTGTTGCACAATCTGCTTGGCCAAATTTGTGCATATTTGCCAGCTATCACCGCTTCGTCGCCTATTTATGAAGGCAAATTCGGAAAAAACGTGGACAATAGGTTGCATTTTTACGTGCAGAATCAAAAGGAAGTGTCTTCAGTGGCTGGCGACGTAATTCCAGAATACGTCTCCTCGTTCAGTCAATATCGAAAGGAAGTCATTGAGAAATACTCTTTAGACATGGCAGATGCTGGCGCTGGCGGTCTTATTCTGAACAAAGAGTGGGTCAACAGTCGAGGGATTATTTTCCGGTTTGACAGAAGAGCCGTTGAAATACGAGTGATGGATGAGCAAGAATGTGTCAAGTCAGATGTGGCTTTAAGCTGTTTTATCAGGGCACTGCTAAGGGGACTAATGAAAGAAAATACGCAGTCACCGCCTCATAGCCTTCTAGTGGAAGACTACAACAAGATTATAAAAGATGGATCAGACGCGAAGATTCAGAATTCGCACGGTCAAACTGGCCGCCAAATCTGTGGATATTTCCTGCGAGTCGCTTGGAAAAATGCAACTGAAGAAGAACAAAAGTATCTACCGGTAATACAGAAGAGGATGAAACATGGAAGCCTGTCTGAAGTTATGCGTAGAAGGATCAAGAACAAGAGCCAGAAAACGGATTTTGTAGAGGCAGTGATGAGCGTTTACTCGAAACTTATAAAAAGTCTTGTGAACAATGAACCATATTTCTGAAATGAAGATGAAGCTTTCCATGACAAACAAGGGCGAAGAAAAAAGACAGAGCATCTTCTTCGACGTATGCAGCAAGTGCAAGACGGAATACAGTTGTTGTTTTGGCACCAGACCGCCTATTACTATAGAGAGGAGAAAAATCATTGAAGAGTATTTGAAGAGGGAAAAGTTACCCATTGCGAACGCGTTTGTTCAAGAAGAATACGTTTTTCCGAAGGAGAATACACAAGGCTATTGCGTTTTCCATGATATGAAGACAAGAAAATGCATAATTCATTCTGTGAAGCCAGAGACCTGCGTATCTGGCCCAATAACCTTCGACACAAATAGGACGACAGGGAAAATTGAATTGTACATAAAAATGGACAAGATCTGCCCACTCGCAGGAATCGTATACAAAGATAAAGAAATACTCCAGAAACACTTGAATTCCGCTAGAAAAGAAATAACCCGCCTTGTAGATGAGCTTGATTCTGATGCACTGAAGGCCATATTAAAGAAAGATGAACCTGAAACATTCAAAATAAAATGAAGCCTCATGTAAAAATCATGGAAAGTGGATAGCAAGTGACATAATTCTGAAAAGATTATACTCTTAAGGGAGATCTGAGACAGGTTTCAAACATAAAATGTGGCGGGCCCGCGGGGATTTGAACCCCGGTTCTCCGGCTTTCTTCCATTCTAAAGATGTCCGGAGGCTTG
>CAYHEV010000011.1:0-30899 GCA_964355725.1 uncultured Candidatus Bathyarchaeia archaeon
TTCGCGTTCGCCCGTCTTGGCGTTGTCAATGCGCAGCGCATCCCGCTCGGCCTCCGCGCGCTCGGCGCGTTGACGTTGCTCGCCAAGCTCAAGCCGCAGCTTGTCGCAGTTCGGGCAGCGCAGACTGTCCCGCTCGGCCTCCGCACGCTCGGCGCGTTCGGCAGTGTCCAGCAGTTCGTCACTCATTGGCTGTCCTTCCAATCGTCCTGCTTGCTCGACATCGCCATCAGGGACATAAGCACGATGCCGAGGAATCCACCGGCCATCAGGCCGATCCAAAATGCCATCCAGATGTGCCACGTCATTTCTGCTCCTCCAGCAAGTGCAGCCGCGACGGGTGCCTGATGCGCCACAGCAGTCGCATGACCCTGCCGCGGCGTCCACGCATCTTCGACAGGCGACGAGGCATCACCCAATAGACCACCTCGCCGTGCGCAACGAACTGCTCACTGCTCCAGCGAATGTCGCTCATAGGATGCGCTTCCACTTGTCGGGCAGCAGCGCGCCTACCAGCGCGAACGCTACGGCCACGATGACCGCGATCAGCAGCACCGCCACGGCAAAGCCCACGCCGAACATGAAGCCGTCGAGCGGGGTCATTGACGGTCCTCCTTCTCGCGGTGAATACGGATGCCGGTGCGCTCGCGGGTGTACTGCGCGAGCAGCCGACCCTTACTGATGTCGACGATCTCGATGGTCTCGCCCACCTTCGCCCAGACCATCACCGCGGCGGTGCCCTCGTGGGCGTTCTTGTGCCACCGGTAGTAGCGGTGCGGGATGGGGCGCGAGGTGCGCCCATCGAAGAGCCGGAAGCGCCTTAGCGTTTGTGGTTGCTTGTCATACTTGGTCATTACTGTCTCCTTTCGGTACTGGAAATCCTTCTCCCTTCGGCATGTACTGCTCGGGGAGAAGGCAGGTTGCGTCCTTGGTCGATAGCACTGCGGCGACCTCAGGCCAGCGCAGTGCTAAGCAGTTCGCGACGCCTTCAGACTCGTTAGTGCCATAGAGATCGAAGTGCCAGCGGCAAGTACCGCACTTCTTCTCATGCTGCATTCTCGTGCCGCTCCCACAGCCCTTGCCTGTAGCGCCCGCACTGACCGTTGATGGTGAAGATCGCGGTGCAGCCATCGGGCTGCAGGAACAGCGTCTTGCCTTGCAGCGGGCCGTCGATGCACGCGAATGGGCTTTTGGTAACCGTCTTGCGCTTCATTTCAGAGTCCTTGTAGTCGTTCAAGGGAAAGTTCCTCCATGTCGAACTCGGTCAGCGTACCCCAGTTAGGACCGAGGTCAGTTCCCGCAAGCACTGGGATGTTGAGAGCGTACGCATGAGTCATAGTTTGATGCAACTCGCGCGCAGCTTCAAGTCCTGCTGCGGTCCTGGGCACCCCGGTATCAAGTTCATCGTGCACGGTCAGGTAGAGGTTGAGTTCGTCGAAGAGCCCTGCCTGGTAGGCTCGTAACATCGAGCGCTTCATCCAGTCCGCGCACGAGCCCTGCAGCTTGCGATTCAGCGCCTTGTGGTCGAAGCCTTGGTCGAGGTTACAGATGCGCCCGCCGATGGTACGCACGAAGCCGACCTCCTTCGCCTCGCGCCCGAACGCATGGTAGGTCTCGCGCATGAAGGGCAGGCGTTCATTATACTGCATGAAGATCGCACGCGCGTCCTCGAGGCTGCGCCCGATCATGCGCGCGAACTTGGGCAGCCCCATGCCGTAGAGAGTGCCCAGCGACAGCGACTTTGACTCCTGCCGCGGCAGCCCGGTCAATTCGACTACCACGTTGTAGAAGTCGGTGCGCTTGTCCTCGCGGTAGCGGCGCCTCACCTCCTCAACGCCTTCGCCCACCCCGAAGTGCACGCCCAACCGAAACTCGATCTGCGACAAGTCGTTCTTCATCCAGACCAACTCGCGCTCGTCGGGGATGAAGCAGGAGCGTAGCCTCGGCCCCCAGTACTTGTCGCGCGCGGGGATCTGCTGCAGGTTCGGGTGCGAACTGCTGAACCGACCACTGACGGTACCGTAGTCGTCGCTGCGTAGCGGGTTGAACTCGCAGTGCACTCGTCCGTTGATCTGGTTGCCCAGTAGTGCGCTGCGCACGAAGGTGTCGCGCAGCTTGTACATCTTGCGCAGTTCTGAGACCTTGCGCAGCGCGGGGTGCGCGTGGTCCTTCAGCCACTCCTTGGTGAACGAGGGCTTTTGCGTCTTCTCAGTCAGCGGGAAGTCGATGCTCTCCTTCTTGCACAGTGCTGCGATCTCCTCCGCCGCGTAGACGTTGATGCCCACGTCTTTCGCCAAGAGATCGATGTGCCCGCTCAGTTCGTCATCGACCTCTTGCACGCGCTGCAGGTCGAGCGTCACTCCGCGCTGCCTGAGTTTCAGCAGGAGCGGGATCAGCCTGCACTCCATGC
Source organism: uncultured Candidatus Bathyarchaeia archaeon (assembly GCA_964355725.1). Taxonomy (GTDB): domain Archaea; phylum Thermoproteota; class Bathyarchaeia; order Bathyarchaeales; family Bathycorpusculaceae; genus CAYHEV01. The sequence goes on from CAYHEV010000011.1 coordinate 2,408, forward strand.
GCAGCACATCGAGCAGCCCCTTCGACCGCAGTTGCTTCCACTGCTCACGGAAGATGCGCAGCGGCAGCAGCGCATCGGCCTCGGCGTAGGGTCCGACCAACTCGACCGGGGCGCGCCAGATGTTTCCTCGTTGCTTGCCGTCAGGCTCGCCGCCATATGCATCTGCGCACCACTGGTAGAGTAGCGAGGTCTCCTTGTGCTCGTTGAGGAGCCGCTGCGCGATGGCCTCGAGCGAGTAGCTTGCGTGGTACTCGTAGAGCAATGGGTCGGCGTACTGCACATCGTACAGGTCGCCCTTGACCTCGACGCCCTCGGCACTGAGGAAGTCCAGGTCATAGAGCAGGTTGGCGCCGATCTTGGGCTGCGCTGCGCGCCCCAGTTGCTCGCGCAACCAGGCGAGGACCTTGGTGCGGTCGAGGTTGCCTCCCATGCTGTGCGCAATGGGGTAGTAACGCGCGAAGCCCTCGACCGCGACCGAGACCCCGACTACATGCGCGCCTCTGCGCACGCCGGGGCCCTTCTCCCGCAGGTCGGGGTCGAAGGTCTCGGTGTCGAAGGCGATGACGGTCGCTGCGCTGAGGTCGGGGAAGTCCTCGCGCGGCTCCCAACCGGTTGCGGGAACCGGCGGGAGAACGCGGGGCCCCGGGTCAGTTGCTTTGACCCGCTCGGCCTTCTTGTAGATTTCGGGGACCCAGAAGAGCCCCGAGTCGTCAAAGTGCACTGAACTACGCCTCCCCTGGCGCCACGCCGATCATCAACCCTTCCATTTCCTCTGCGCGGAAGAAGACCGGTTTCGGATAGGTGCTGAAGTCGATGTGCGTCGCGTGCTCTGCGACCAGCGAGAAGAGCCGCGCATTGTACATGCCCTTGCCGTTGCGAAGCTCGACCTCGTACTCGCTCTCGATGGTCGCGACCTTCGACTCGAGACTGGTATCCTTCAACGAGATGAAGCGGTCGGCGAACTTCTCGGTCGTCTTCGCAGCGTCGAGCAGTTCGGGGTCGACCTCGGGCAGCTTCTTCGGCATGCCTTTGAAGAAGGGCGCCAGGTCGGGCCAGTCACCTGAGGCCTCGGGGAATGAGAGCAGCGCCTCGCCGCAGCCGATGACGATGGAGTTCTCTTGCTTCGACAGCCAGTCGATCTCCTTGAGTTCCGTGAGCAGCGGAACCGCCTGGCCAGGGATCTTGAACTCGGTGCCCCAGTCATTGATCGGGAACCGCACCAGCGCGAGGTTGTTGGTCGCGTAGAGGTAGTTGCCCCGCGCGAGCGCAGAAACCGACCATGGGCGCGAAGCATCTGCGCTGACGAAGGGTGCCACAGCGCTCAGCGCCCGTAGGAATCCGGTGGCTGCGAGGCGCTCTGCGCGCGGGGGCGGCTTGATAGCAGCATGGTAGGTCCCCTCCGCTGAAAGCTTGCGCACCCGAACAGTTAAGCGACCCCGTTTCAGCACCAAGAACTCGGGTTTCAGCAGCACTTCGAAGTCCTCGCCTTGTACCGCGCGAAGCGCTGCAGCAAGGCGGTCGAAGCTCACCGCGAACGGCTCCTCGTGCTCCAGCCCGCTCTTCGCCTGCAGGTGCACCAGGCCATTGAACGCTCGCACGACGCCATCGACAAAGGCGATGTGCTTGAATTGCTGCAGCGCTGCGCCTCGCTCACAGACCATCGAGGTCAGTTGCAGGCTGCGGTGAAGGAGAGAACTCATATGGGGAACAGTCCTTTCTCAGCGATGATTCGCTCGGGGCGGCGGTAGTGGTGGGTCATCCACTCGCGCATCTGGTGCGCGCAGAAGAGAATGCGGTACGACAGGTCGGACTCGAGTTGCGGCAGCGTGACCCCGGCCTCTGCGAAGCGCCTGTCGAGGAACTCGCGCGCGAGCGGGAACAAGGTACGGTAGTGCCCGCGGTCATCTCGCAACGAAGGCGAGCGGTCACTGATCGAAAGACTGAGCAGACTGCCCACCTCATCGACGTAGGTGATGCCGCCCATGGCCGCGACGTAGAGCCAGGTCGCGGAGTCGACGGTGTCGAAAGGCGCGCGCCGCAGCATCTCGTAGCCGGTCGTCGCGAGACCGTGCACCTGCGCACCCTTCGCATGCGCGCGCTCGAGTGCGTTTTCGGCAGAGTTGATGCGGGCGCTCTCTGCGAAGTCCTGCCTGAAGCCCATCGCAATGAACCAGTTTTGCTTGATAACCTCGTCCAGTCGGGAGGAGGGCTCGGTCTGGTGAAAGACGGGCAGCACGCGGTCGCCAAACCGCTTCTTCAGGACCTTGAAATTCTTGTCGCTGTCCTCGAGCGCCTGGTCCATCTCCTTTGGCGTCGCGGGGCGCCCCCACTCGCCCGGGATCACGTCGAGGTTAATGAGCCAGACCTCCTCGATGCGTTTGGTGTCGAGCTTGCGAATCGTGTCATCGTAGACCGCGATGAGGTTGTCGAGAAGCACCTTCTTCCCCTTGGTGAAGGCGGTGAAGGCGCCCGAGTCGAGCATGACCTCCTTCATCGCCGACTTCGGGTGGTGCGAGACCTGCGTCCAGACCTTGGTGTTGCCCTTGAACGCCTCATGCATCGACAGCAGGCGGTAGTCGATCAGCGCAGCGACATCAGGCACCAGCTCAGGTCGAATGCCTGATGCCCCGGAAAGAAAGTACTTCACCGCGTATACCCTTTCTCGGTCGAGTAGATCAAGTCTTCGGAAACCGATTTGACTACGCGCCTGATGATGCTGTGTTTGGTCCTGCCCGTGCAGGGCGTCTTGATTGGCAGCCCGAAGACGCGCGAAGCGCGCCTCGCGAACAACCAGTTGCTGTCACCGTAGCGGTCCATGAGCGGCAGCAGGTTGCGCGAGCCGAAGTAGATGCAGCGCGGGCGCGCAGCAGCGACCAGCGACAGCAGCACCGCGTTGCGTGCTTCGAAGGCTCCGCTGTCATTGGCAAGGCGCGGCCAAAACGTCACCTCCTTCTTCCTCACCTGAAGTCGCTGCGCGATTGCCTGTGCTGACTTCTGCTCCTGGCGCAGGTAAGGTTGACCGTAGTCGAAGAAGACCGCGACCACATCGCGCTCGGTATTCAGCGCACGGATGAGGCAGTAGGTGCTATCCCAGCCTCCCGAGAAGAGCACCGCGCAGGTGCCGCGCAGTAAGGCTAGTTCTTGAAGGTCCACGGCCATCTCCATTTGCTGAGCGGATAGAAGGGCTGCTGACGCATCACGCCCCAGTGCGTGGGCAGGTCGAGCAGCAGGTGCAGCGCCCAACCGAGGGCGACCTCGCGCGTAAGGTCGTAGGGCAAGAGCGCGAGCAGCAGCGGCGCAAAGAACGAGTGCGCGAAGCGGTAGGGCATGATGTACTTCGGGTCAAGGGTCGGGATCCAATCCGCCCAGCGCTTGACGCCGCTACGCCTGAACCGCAACTCGTTTGCGATCCAGGTAACGTCAGGCAGCAGCGCACCCACCGCACTACCAGGCATGCCCAGCAGCGCGAAGGGAACCGCGCTCAGCAGGTGACCGACCAGATGCATCAGCCGCGCAGCGCAAGGAACTCAGCACGCACCGCGGACTCCATGAAGATGCCGCGCAGCGCACTGGTGGTGGTGAAGACCCCGGGCTTGTGCACGCCCCGCGTCGCCATGCAGAAGTGCTCGGCACGAATGATGACCCCGACGCCCTTCGGCTCCAGGTACTTCATCATCGCGTCCGCAATCTGGTTGGTCAGGCGTTCCTGCACCTGCAGGCGCTTGGCGAAGACATCGACCAGTCGCGGGATCTTGCTGAGGCCGATGATGCGACCGGCAGGAATGTAACCGACGATCGCGGTGCCGACGAAGGGTGCGATGTGGTGCTCGCAATGCGACTGCACCGGTATTGCCTCGAGGACCACCATCTCGTTGCAGTTCTCCGCGCCATCCTCGAAGGTGCGCATGATGTCTGCAGGGTTCTTGCCGTAGCCGCTGAACCACTCGCCCCAAGCACGGGTGACACGACGCGGGGTGTCGAGCAGGCCTTCGCGGTCGGGGTCCTCACCGATCTGGCGCAGCATCGCCTTGACGAGTTCGTAGCTCACTCGAAGCCTCCTACTCGGCGCGCGCTCGCGCTGCACTTGCGAGTTTCTTCGACCTTAACCTGCGTGATGCTGACGCCTGGATGGTTGCGCAGTTGCGCAGGTGCAACAACCTCGAGGAGGTATGCGGCCATGTTCTCTGCGGTCGGGTTGAATGGCACCAGCACGACGCCGTCAGGGTCGAGATCAGCGAGCGCCGTACTGAGGTCGTCTTCCTCCCAGAGCAAGAACTGGTGATCCCAGCACTCCTCGAGCCATTCGCAGAGCAGCGACTTGATGATGCCGAAGTCGAGCACGCGACCGACCTTGTCGAGGTCTGCGCGAAGGGTGAAGGTCACCCGGTAGTTGTGCCCATGCAGGTGCGCGCACTTCGACTCGTGCCCGAAGACGCGGTGCCCGCATGAGAAGTCATGGTACCGCTCTGCGGTGATGATGGTGGCCGGCATTCTGTTCCTTGGTGGTTGAAGGGCGCTGCCTGGGCCCTTCGAGTTGGGTTTGCGATTGGAAAGCATGTCAGAAGGAGCAGCGGTTACAGCGGCGCCGCAACTCAGCGAGTGAAGCATCGACGCTAACCTCGCCTTCGCTAAGCTGGTCGCGGTAGCGCATTGGCGACTTATGGTTCATACCTCGACGCTTCATCTCAACCATAAGCTCGTCGTGCCTTGCTTGAATCAGCGAAGAATCAACCAAACCCTCGCTCGCGTAGCGCCCAAGCGCCTTGCCTGCTTTGATGTGACCCACGAACATGTGCATCTCGACATGCTCACCAAGCAGGTGCTTGGTGCACATGTACTTGGGGTCGACGTTCCACATTCTCATACGACGTCCTTGAAGAGATCGAAGGCGCGCTCAGCGCGGAGGCACTTCTGATCGGCAAGCTCGACGAGGCGCGAGCGCAGACTGCTGGCGAATGGCCACTGCTCCTGCAGATCATCGCTGGTAATGCCTGGGCGTTTTTCGATCATCGAGTAGAGAGTCATGCGCTCGCTTCCTGCTTTGCCGTTCGGGCGCTTGAGCGGGAACCAGTGCGCATTGTTGGTCTGGTAGAACTTGGTGGTCATGGCAGGTTGAGGATCTTGTGCTGCTGCAGACTGAGTCGGTAGCCCTTGCGCATCGAAAGCGCGACCGCGTGGTTGAGGTTCAGTCGGTTCGCCTCAGGCTCCTGGTCGTCTCGAGGCTGCACATAGATACGCGTCAGTCGGCTCTTCGGAAGGAACATGAGCGACGGGTTAGGGTTGCCTTGCTGAGAGACAGCGAACTTGGGCAACCCGGTACTCTCATCAATGATGTCGTCATGCGCAACGATGTACTTGAATGCTCGCGCGTACTCCGCGATCTCAGCGAGCACTCGTACCTTGGGCGAGCAGACAATCGAAAGTTTGGACTCGTCGATGAAGTGCCGGAGCGCGGGCTGCCAGTGAATACCCGCGGTCTCTATCTGCACCTCGTATCCTTCGCGGGTGACCGCCGAGATGAAGGGCGCCAGATTCTGGCGCATTGGCTCGCCTCCGGTCAGCACGACCAGCGGCCAGGGCCATACTAGGTGACCGTCGGGATGTCGCGACTTGATCCAGTCGATCAACTCAGCAGGCGAGAGTATGTTGCGTACTGCCTCGAACTCGGTGTCGCACCAGGAGCAAGCGAGCGAGCAACCATGCAAGCGTACGAAGACCGCAGGGCGCCCAGCTTCAGGCCCCTCGCCCTGGATCGTGTAGAAGACTGAGTGCACGTCGAGCGCCCCATCGGTACGACGCTCGACCTTGAGGATCTGGTTCTTTCCGAACATGGCGTGGGGGAGGGCGCAGCGAACCGCGCCCTCCTTCTCCTCTCAAGGACTACTGCTTGATGCGGCGGAAGGCTGAGATCCAACCCCGTGCGGTCGTCGTCTTCGCGCCCAGTGCTTCGATCTGCGAAGCGACCTTGGGCGTGTCGTCGGGGTTTTTCAGCCAGAGCTTGTAAGCCTCGGCCTTCATCGAGCCCACCCGGTAGGGTTGAGTAGGGTCCTTCGGTGCCTTCGGCGCGCGAGGCGCCTTTTCCTTCGGTGCCTTCGGTGCCTTCGGGGCCTTCGGGGCCTTCGGGGCCTTGGCGGGCTTCTCCTTCGGCGCAGCCGCCTTCTTCGCAGCCTTGGGCGCCTTTTCCTTCGGCGCGGTCTTCTTCGCGGCCTTCTTGGCGTCTCCCGCGACCTTCGCAACTTCCTTCTTCTCGACTTGCTCGTTCATGTGCGTAACCATCTCCTGGATTTTGGCTTGCGCCTGGTCGGCGCCGATACGCTGCGGTCCGCTGCCCATCACTGAGCGGTAGACTTCAGCGAGTCGGCGTTCGCTCAACTTCGACAGTTCTTCGTGGGTCATCATGGCTACCAGTCTCCTTTCGGTCTTGATTCGCATCTTGGCAAGGCCCTCATGGGCACGCGCCACCAAACTCAGCGCCAGGTGCACCGGGTTCAACTCGGGGCGAGCGCTGTAACGGGTCACGAAGTCCTCTACCTGCGAGTGACCCTCCCCGTCGGTCGAGGTGAAGTACGAGACTTCGCCATAACCGTCGTAGTCGTAGACAAGCACCAGGTAACCCCGGTTGCACCAGACACTTGGAACCGCGAATGGGGCTTCCTGCGCCTCTTGTCCTCTCTTCTTTCTCACTCTGCTCTCCTTTCGTTACTGCATTCACCGATGCCTGATTTTGCCTTGAGTGAGGGAAAGAGGCAAGGAAAGAGGGACTAGGATTCTTCGTCGGGCGCAACTTCGGCGCCCGCAACAGGCGAAGCCTGGTCAGCCTCGTACTGCTCAAGGAACTGTCTACCCGCGTCGGTAACCTCGCACTGCTCATCGAGCAACTTCTGCTCCTGCATTTTCTTGATCCGAACCCGCACCCAGTCCTTCGCAGCATCGGCACTGGGCTTGGGGACTCCCTCAGACACTTTGCCCAGGCCTCGAGCGATGGCGAGATTGAGCGAACGGCGTGCCTTCACATCGATGCCTGGTAGCACCTTCAGTATCGCCGCATAGTCGGCATCCTCTTGCTGCTTCTTCGACGAGACGCCGTACTTGTTGGTGACCTCAGCCACGCTAATGCTAGGCATGTTACCCTGCGAGTTCTTCAAGTTCGGGTAGTCGCTCTCCTGAAGCTCGACCACCTTGACCTGGAAGCGCATAGGCTCCCAACGCGCGATGCGCAGCTTACTCCCGGGTTCCATGATCGAGACCATCGAGGTCAGACGCATTTCAAAGCGCCACTCGTGGTCGATGTTGTTGATGAGCGCCGAGGCACCGCGCGCGGTCTGCTCCTCCTTCTCCTTGCTCTTCGTCAGGTGGTGCGTGACGATCACTGAGGCCCCGTAGCGCGAAGTGAAGTGCTCGCCAAGTTCCTGGACGAACAGCGAGTTCTCATCGTTGCTGTTCTCGTCCTCACCGCCCCAACACATCGACTTGGAATCAAGCACCACGACGCTAGGCGGGTGGTGAGGCGAGACTTGCAGGATGTACTTGTCGACCGCAGCATGGAAGGCCTCCATGGAGGCGCGGTTGAGAACCTTTATCGCGTTTGCAAGGATGAAGTAGGAGTCGTTGAGTGAGTCGATGGGCACCCCGTACTCGGTGCACATCGCAGCGATGCGAATACGCGCGTTGTACGAGTCCTCGCCTGCGATCCAGAGCACGCGGCCTTGCACGGTGCGGTGCGGGCCGAACTTGAGTCCCTGACTGATGCAGAGCAGCAGGTACTGGAGGATGGTCGTCTTGCCTGAGTTCGACTGCCCAGTGACCAGCACTACCGTGCCTTTCTCGAGGAGGTTCTCGACCAGCATCTCGCGGGGCGACATGCTCGCGATAGCATCCTTCGCCCCTTGGATCAGAAAGCCCTCGACAAACTCCTTCTGCGTCTCGTTCTCGATGACCTCCCACCCACGCTCTCTGACCAGGCGCGCTGCAGCCTTCCATGCGGGGATGAAGTCGTCGTCGTGCTCGAGTACCGCGAAGACCGCGAACGGGTCAAGCACCCGAGGCGTGCCGAAGGTGGTGCGTACCGCGAGCAGGTCGTGCGAAGGTTCATGGAAGGAGGTCAGCCCCCACTCATGTACCACGACCGCAGCGCGCCCTGACTTTGATCCCGGCGCAATGAAGCGGTTGCGCGTGCGGCGCTTGTACCCGTGCGCCTCGAGTAAACTGGTCAGGTCGAAGTGCTTGTTGAAGCAGTCGACAGTGCCGCCCGGCGCTCGCGCGCCTTTGCCCTCGACGAACCGGCCTTTCTTGTTGCGCTCTTCGACCTCACGCATCTCTGCGCGAAAGCCTTTCAGCACTGCGTCGACATCGAGACGCTTGCCTTTGTAGTACTTGGCGAAGGCTAGGTGCTCACGTGAAGGCGGGCAGCGCGGCAGGTAGATCGGTTGCGAGGGTTTCGCGGTTGCAGGGTCGAGCTTGAAGGGGAAGAAGGTACCCTGACTGAATGAACGAAACAGGAACAGGTGCTCGGTCGCACTGAAGGCACGCGAGCAGTGCACCCACAGCCGCACCCGGGGGCTTTCGGTGGTATGTGAGAAGGTGGTCGCCAGGACCAGGTCGAGGCCTTGCTCCTTGCACCAGCGCTCGAGTTCTGAGAGGTCCTCGGGCAGCAACTCATCGAGGTCGAGCGGGAGTAGCGGCCAGGGTAGCGCATTGGCGTCTGAGCGGCAGCCATCGCCGCCCATCGGCCTGCAGACGTACTCGCCTACCTTGCTGTCGCTGACCGTGAAGGCCGTAACGAGGTTGACGAACTTCTCCCATTGAACCGGGTTCCTTGGTTGGAACCCGTCCTCTGGTTTGGTGATGCCTACATGCGCTCCCTGCGCGACCTCAAAGACTTCGACTTCTTCTTCGTCTTCGGCTTTCACCACCCTATCCCCCCACCATACTTCGCAAGAAGGAGCGCCTCGGCTCGGCCTTCGTGCTTGGCGAGCGCGAGTTCTTTTGCGGCGGCGGGGAAGTAGCGGCGTGCGAGAGTCAGTGAGTACCCTTTGCTTTTTGTTAGCCCCATCTGCTTTTTCCAGACGGTGGGTGATGCGTAGCCAATCTGGTGCGCAACCTGGCAGGCGATAGCGCGCGCAGTACCGAACGAGTCGCCGAGACTGAACATACTCGACACCCCCTGCCCAGGCATCGCGCTAACCTGCTCGATTATGCAGTAGGTGCGCTCGGCTCTCGATGCGAGGTCCTCGAGTAGCGGGATCAGCAAAGGCACGCTGACCTGGTTGCGCCCTGACTTCTTCTCTTCGATGGGCATGTCGTGCACTGCGCCGTACTCCCCATCGATCAACAGTGCAATCGCCCCGCGAAGTCCGGGGTCGATTGCGATGATTCCTCGGCTCATGGCTCTCCTTCTGCGCTGCCCGATGATCTGAGGATGAAGTAGGCGTTGGTCTTGACGTACTTCGAGTAGCGCGCAAAGGCGTCAGGCTCTTCGCGCTTGAAGGCCGCGACGTCGGGACTTTGTCTAACGCTCGCTTGCAGGTTCCCGAGCTTGTTGCCTTCTTCGTCGACGAAGTTCGCGGGGCTCCCGGTTGCAAGCAGGACCATCGCATCACGAATCACGCTCGCGCGCTCCTCGAGGTTCTTGACCTTCTTGCGAATCTCGGCGAGTTCAGCGAGTTCCGTCGCTACTGCTTCACTGCAGACGATCGTCCGCTTTGCATGCACCACCTTGGTGATCTTGAACGCAGCCTCATAATCTGCACCGGTGCGAGATTCGGGCAGGTCATCCCCTACTACATAGCGGTCCCAGAAGTCGCGCTCGGCCATGACGAGTACCCGCTCCGCATCATCGTCACGGTTGATACGGTAGAGACGTAGCTCGCAGCCCCCAAACAATGCCGCGAGGTAGCAGTACTGCATCTGCACCAGTGCAAGGTAGTGCCGGCACTGCGCGAGATAGTGACGCGGGACCAACTCCGATGCATCGTCCTGCACCGGCGCGTCGCGCATCGGGCCCCACTCGTTACTCGGGAACCGGACGTTCTTGCACTCGACGAAGAAGGAGGGCTCGTCGGCGTCCTCGAGAAAGTCGATGTGCCCGCCCATGAACGCGTGTTTCTTGCTGCGAAAGAAGCGTTGCGTACCGTCCTTGTTCAGTGCGCGTTTCAACTTCAGAGTGAAGAAACGCTCCACGCCCAAGCCGATCGGCTCTTCCATCACGTTGCCGAAGAAGAAGAGTGCGGACTTGTCGGGCGGAAGCTCAAAGCCCGTTACGCCCTTCTTCTCAGCGCAGAGTTGCATGCGCGACTTCCAGGGCGACACGCCCAGGATCACCGCAGCATCGCTACCACCCAAGTAGCCTTGTCGCTCATTGACTGCAGGTTGCTCAGACATCTCGGTCTCCTTTCTTGCATGCAAAAAGCCCGCCGGGCTCACCACAGGCAGCACCGGCGGGCGCTAACGTCTACCTTACCCAGAAGTCAGGAGCAGGAATCCAGCGGTTGCTCGAGTCTTCAGTCGCCTGGTAACTGTAGTCGATGAACTCGCTTGCCAACTGCGCGCGCATCGGTGAGCGCGAGTCCTGAGCGACCCGGAGCAGGTAGGAAATGATCTGTGCACGAGGCCGTAGAGCAACGATCGACTGCCCCGGACGAGGGTCGTAGAAGACGCCCGAGGATGCCTCTTCGTTTTCTCTGAGCAACTGGTGCACGTGCGCTGCGCTGTAGCCGTGTCGCGCCATGAAAGGGGTGACCTTTTCGGTGACCGACCACTTCTGCTCCTCCTCGACCTCCTCCCCCGCAAACTGCAGCAAGGCACCTTGAAGGAATAACTTGGCGAGCGCAGGCTTGCCCCACATCTCTTGACCACCGAACCTACGAATGCGGTCCATACTACTCTCCTATTACGAACTACTACGAGGCGAGTTAGCCGGCTCGCCCCTCACCGGTCAAAATTAAAAAGTGCCCATCGGCCATTTGGGGGTGAGCGTAAAAGCTGCTCAAAGGCTTGACCGACAAGCACTTGAAGCACTGCTTACCGGTAGCGGCGCAGGCGACGCTCACGTGCTGACACCTCTTCAAACATGCAAGAGTTGCGAATGAATGGAATGTCGTCGTCGATCTCTTCCTTCGGCTCATTCTTGGCCGGCCCCGCGGGCGGCGCAGCGGGCTTGGTCTTCGGCGCGGTCTCAGGCGCGCTGCCCTCGCGGTATGCTTCAGGAGTCGCGAAGCCGTCGACGCGGTTCAGCGGGCCGTTCGTGCCCTGCTCGATGCTGACGTAGCACGCGACGAACTTGCCATGCAGTGCTTCGGTCGTCTTCGCGCCAGGCTTGCCCGCAGAGGCGCACAGGGCCTTGAACTGCTCGCGACCGATCTTCTGCGCCATCTCGCTCGGGTTGTTGATGTTCAGGCGCGCCCACAGCTTGCGCCCCTTGTGCTCACCCTTGACGACTTCGAACTCGAACTCGAAGTACGAGCCCGTGCCCGCCTTGGTCTGCTTCTCGTCGCTCTTGGCGATGACGCACGGGTAGAGGCCCTTCGGCAACGGTTCGAAGTTGCGCGGTGCGCTCTCGTCGTACTCGTCTTGGTTCCAGGTGACCTTGGCCATCGTTACTTCTCCTTTCCTTGCTGGTTGTAGTAGGGGATGTGCTGCGCGACCGCATCGAAGTTCAGCGGCAACTCCTCCGGCATCGAGTACCGGTTCTTGGCGAGGAAGGCAGGGCGCTCCTCGGTATAGACGATGCGCTCGCCGCTACTGATGCCCCGGCGCACCTCCTTGCTGAACCCGACCTCCTCGCTCTTCACCGCGACGTCGTAGGTCGCGAAGAGCACCGCATCTGCCCATTCCTGGAACAGCGCGTTGACGTTGCGCTGCAGCTTGGGCTGGAAGCGGTCGTAGGGCTCGGTCATCGGCGAGTCGAAGCGCTTGATCTCTGAGTGCGCAACGATGACCGCGGTCATGCCGCGTTTGTCGCGCAAGAAGTTGAGCGCGACGAGGACTTCGCTGACGCGTTGCGCTGCGAACTGCGCATCCTTGCCGTAGCTGAGGTCACTGGGCTTGTGCGTGTCGCGCACCTCACGCTGCACGATGTCCTCGAGCCAGTCAGCGCTGTCGATGACCACCGTGCGGTAGTCGTGCGACTCCTTGTACAGCGCGCGCAAGTAGCTGAGCACATCGTCGCTGCTCTGTGCGCGCGGGAACCGCGCAACCTCGATCTCTTCTGCGCCCTCTTCGGTGCAGATCAGGATCGGGCTCGGGGCGCGCGCAGCGAACGTCGTCTTACCGATGCCGTGCGTCCCGTAGATGAAGATGCGCGGCGGCTTGTGCTCGATGGCACTGCGAACCTTCGCAAGAGGCGAGACTGGCGCGTCGGTTTCGGGCGCTTCGACCGCAGGTGCTTCTTTCTTTGCCATGCTACATTCTCCTTTCGACTACGAGTGCGAAACCCGGTCGACCATATTGACCTCGACCGGAACGTAGCAAAGCTCGCGCGCGTCCCACTTCAGCGCGCGCACCTTGCCGAGGTACTCAGCGACGACTGCCCAACAGATACCGATGACCACGGGATCGCCCGACAGCACGAGCCAGTCATCTGCGGTCATATCCTGCAGGACTCGGCGTGCGTGGTTGAGTGCGGTCTGCGGGGAGAGCACTACCTGCCCCGGAGGGAACACCGCGGCCAGTTTCTCGCCGTAAGCGAGTGCAGGCGCGAATCCAAGTTTCGGATTGTCCTGCGTAACGAAGACGACTGCCATTGCGTTCTCCTTTCTACCTGCATTGCTGCGATGCGAAGCGCGAAGCATAATACCTACGCCGAGCGGATGCAAGAAAAGGACGCCTCGGCTTGAAAGTGATAACTAACCCACGAGGTTTGCATGCAACTGCAACTACGCCCCTACCAGGCCCAGTCGGTCTACTTACTGAACCGCGCGATCAATGCAGGCGCCCACCCGCTCTGCGTGCTGCCTACGGGCGCGGGCAAGTCACTGGTGCTCGCTGAGCTACTGAAGCAGCGCGACGAGCGGGTGCTTGTGCTGTCACATGTCGCAGAACTCCTCGAGCAGGATGCCGCAGCGCTGCGCAACCTGGCGCCTGAACTGACGCAGTCCTTCTACTCGGCGAAGCTGAAGGAGAAGAAACTGGGCACGCAGGTGGTGTTCGGGTCGGTGCAGAGCGTCTACCGCAACCTCGACGACTTCCACTACCCCCGTCGCTTGGTGCTGATCGATGAAGCGCACCTGTGCCCGCGCAAGAGCGAAGCCATGTACGCGCAGGTCTTTGAGCACTTCAGCGCAGCGACCCGGGTCGGCTTCACCGCGACGCCGATGCGGCTCGACAGCGGCTCACTGGTCGAGGGCGAAGGCGCTTGGTTCGATACGGTCGCACACCAAGTCGAAGCTGCAGAACTGATCGAGCAGGGCTACCTGCTGCCGCTGACCGGGATCATCACCGAGCAGCAGGCCGACCTCGATGGGGTCGCCAAGCGCGGCGGTGAGTTCGTGGCTGAGGAGGCGCAGGAGGCGGTGATGCGGACGCTGTCGCTGAGCGACGCGGTCGCGCAAGCCTGCCAGCTGGCGCGTAAGCGCAAGTCGTGGTTGGTCTTCGCCGCGGGCATCAAGCACGCCAACGAGATCATCAACGAGCTACGCGCGCAGCGCATCAACGCGGAGATGATCCTGGGCGAGACCGAAAGCGAACAGCGCTCCGAGCGCATTGAGCGCTTCCGCAACGGCGAGATCCGGGCGCTGGTCAATGTCGGCGTGCTGACCACAGGCTTCGATGCCCCGGCGCTGGACTGCATCATCAGCATGCGACCGACGATGAGTCAGGTCCTCTGGCAACAGATCCTGGGGCGCGGCATGCGACTCGCGGTGGGCAAGGAGAACTGCCTGCTGCTCGACTTCGTCGGTAACCTGGAACGCCTGGGCGGAGCGGGCGTGGTCATCGAGACGCGCGACATGCGACTGCCCGAGGCGCAAGAGGCCGCGAAGTTGAAGCGCACCAACGCGAAGCGCACCGCCCGCAAGGCACCGACCTTCTTCGATGCATCGCACCGTGACCCGATGTTGAGTGGCGAGACGTTCGAGGCGCGCGTGCACAAGATCAGCTACTTCGTCGTGCCTTCGCGCAAGCAACCGGGGAAGCGCCTGATGGTCGCAGCGTACCACCTCGAGGATCAGTTCGGGCGCGCACTGAGCGCGAGGCAGTTCGTCTGCGTCGAGTACGCGGGCGGTGCTCGCTTTCATGCGGTGCGTTGGTATGCGGGTCGTGGCGTGCCTGCTGAGCGTGTGCCCTTCGACGCGCCCGCAGCGCTCGTGCTGGCGCGCGTCAGCCCGCAGCCCGACGAGGTGCTCGCACGCTTCGATGCACGCATGCGCAGCGTCGTCGTCGAGCGCGAGCGCTTCGCAGCATGAGCAGCGCGCGCGGGGCGGGAGGCTATTCATATATGCACCGGGGCAAGCGCTTTTCCCTTAAAAATCAGCATGTTACTAAAAAGCTACCACCTAAGTGCTTGATTCCATTATTATTGGGTCTCAGCAGCACCGAAAGAAGAGCGAAGCGAGAGCAGCAAGACGATCAGATCAAGCGAACGGGTCAGCACAAGGGAGCAGCAGCGCGAGTAGCTGCTCAGCATCGCCAGGCAAGCTCAGCCCGATGCAACCGAAAGCACCAGCCCCGATAGCGCGAAGAGGCGCTACAAGCTAGCTCAGATCAGCAGCAAGAAAAAGCGGCCAGCGGTTTGCCTGAGGTGAAAGCCCCTTCCCAGCGCAGCGCGGATACCAAGCCGCGTAGCTGAGCGTTGCTACTATCGCCTCCGGGCATCCCCTAAGCAATGCGAAGCCAGAGACTTGAAAGCGAGTGCTGCCCTGCTGATCGACATCAACGATGCATCGATTGGCGGCTTGGGTACAGAAACGCTCCCCCGCGTGCGCCTTACCAGCGCGCGTGCACAGCGCTTCGCAAAAGCAGCAGATGACATCGTCACTGCGCATTCGACCGAGCAGAGCGCTCGAGTGCGCAGGAGCGCTTGCCATCCCGGTAAGCGAACCGAAAGGAAAATGCCATGACGAGCAAGACCAGCACCCGCAACATGACCGCGACTTGCTACCGCGACGTCCCCGCATGCCTCGCGTCTGACAACCAGGCGGTGAAGCACGGTGACCGCTTCGTGGTCATGAAGGAATTCTGGCGCAACGGCGAAGGCTGGCTGAAGCTGACCGACAATCAGCGCAGCATCGAGGTGCCTTCGGTCTTCTTCGACCTCATCTAAGGAGCAACCATGACCCGCAGAGCATACGCGCTCTCGATGTATGCGACCGCTGCGTTGCAGCACAAGGCCGCGCGGCACGCGCTGTCTGCGCTTGAACTCGCGCAGCTTCGCAACCTAAAGCGTCAGCAGCACCAGTACGAGCGCACGCAGCCCGCGCGCTCCGCCTTGCTGAAGTACGTGCACTAGCCGCAACCGAAAGGAGAATGAATCATGAGGACCAGCACCGCAACGAGCCCGACGCACATCGAAGGTCGCCGCATGATTGATCGCCTCGGCGAATTGAATGCCGCCATCGCGACGCTCGAGGCCGAGGCCAAGGGCATCAAGGAGCAGATCAAGTGCGCGTTGATCGAGACAGGCGAAAGCCGCGCGGAGGGCGACCTCTTCGCGGTGACGCTCAGCATCGCCGAGCGCTGCACGCTCGACAGCGCGAAGCTGAGCGCCGCGTTCCCGAAGGCACAGTACCCCGACTTCTACAAGAGCAGCATCGTCGAGACGCTCCGCGTTTCGTCGCGTTGACCCACCTGAAAGGAGAATGCAATGCGTGCCAATCACATCATCCACAGCGCCCTCCCCGCCTCGTACGCGCTGAACCGCCCCATCATGCTGTGGGGTCCCCCGGGCGTCGGCAAGTCGGCCGTCGTGCATCAGTTCGCGGCCTCGGTCAACGTCCCCGTGCTCGACTGGCGCTTGACGCTGATGGACCCGGTCGATATGCGCGGTACCCCGGTGCAGCAGAAGGGCTTGACGTCCTGGGCGCCCCCGGCTGAGTTGCCGACGAAGGGCGAAGGCATCATCTTCCTCGACGAGTTGCCGCAAGCGCGGACCGACACGAAGAACGTCGCCGCGATGCTGGTGCTGGAGCGGCGCATCGGCGAGTACCGCTTGCCCAGCGGCTGGCGCATCATGGCTGCGGGTAACCGCATGCAAGACAACGCGGGCACGAGCCCCATGCCGCAGCATCTCAACAACCGGTTCTGGCACATCGACTTCGAATTGAGCGTTGAGGATTGGCTGGCCTGGGCGGAAGAGCACGACATCGACTACCGCACGTACGGCTACATCAAGTACCGCGCGGGCGCGTTGCTTGAATTCGATCCGAAGAGCAAGGACCCCGCGTTCGCTTCGCCGCGGTCGTGGGAACTCTGCTCGGATCTGTTGAAGCGGCTCGATGCGGATGGGTCGATGATGACCGCCATCGCGCCTGAGCTTCGCGCCGAGTACTTCAGCGGTGCCGTCGGCAAGATTCGCGGCACCGAGTTCAGCGGCTTCCTGCAGGTCATGCATGAGCTGGTCAGCATCGACGAGGTCTACGCGAATCCGAAGGGCGCTCCGCTCCCGAACGATCCCGCGTGCGTCTACGCGCTGACGCAGGCGCTCTGCGTGAATGCGAGCAGGGCGACGCTGAGCGCTGCGCTGACCTACGTCGAGCGGCTGCCTCGCGAGTTCAATATGGTGGCGATGTATGCCATCGAGAAGCGCAACAAGGCGCTGATGAAGAGCGCCGCCTACATCGACCTGTGCAAGCGCAACGAAGGCTCGCTGTGACAGCGGCCGCGAAAGGAGAACAGACCATGAACGCGAAGACGAAGAAGCTGTCGGGCATCATGCTCCCCGCCATCGACGAGGCGCTCGAACTCGAGATGAAGACCAAGGAGCAGGCGCAGGTCGCGCAGACCGCCGAGCAGGAGTCGTCGCTCAGCGAGCGCGCGTTGCTGGTGCGCTTCAGTATCGGGCGCTGGTATGGCAGCGGCGCGGACGAGCAGGTCGTCAACGAGATCCGCAACGCGAAGGAAGCGACGGGCGAGATCGGGTCGTTCACGAAGCGCTTGATGAAGCGTGAGCACCTCGCTGAGATCAACCGGGTCACTTCTGACGCGCGTCGCTACCACAAGACGATGACGCTGCCTTGGGGCGAGTCGGGGCAGCGCGTGCTCAGCGTCGAGGTGTATCGCGAGTACAAGGAGCACATGACGAAGTTCGAAGCTGACTTCTTCAAGGCGGTCGAGGCGTTCGTCGCGAAGTTCCCGCTGCTCGTCGAAGAAGAGAAGCGCAACCTGCGCGGCCTCTGGCGTGCTGAGGATTATCCCAGCGCCGAGGACATCAGGGGCTACTTCCGCTTCGGGCTCGCCATCGATACGCTGCCGCGCACGCACGACATGCGGTTGAAGCTGAGCAAGGAGCAGGCCGAAGAGATCCGCGTCGAGATCGAGCAGCGCATGCATGGGCAGATCGTCGGGGCGGTGAGCGAGGTCTATGACCGCATCGCCGAGGAGTTGCGCGGCGCGAAGGAGCGCATGGACGATGCGGACGCGCGGCTGCAGGGTCGCATGTTCGACGGGCTCAAGGAGGTGCTGACGCTCCTGCCGAAGCTCAACATCCTGAAGGACCCGCGTCTCACGCAGTTGGGCCGCGACCTGCAGAAGGAAATGGCTACCGTCTCGGTCGACGCGCTGCGCGATGACCCGGCGGTTCGGAAGCAGACCAGCGCGAAGGCGGGTAAGATGCTCGACGCCATCGCCAAGCTGAAGGGGAGCAAGTAATGCAAACGCTCAGCAAGCTGTCGATCAGCGAGGTCGAACAACGCGCCGCGATGCTGATGGAGAAGGCGCGGGCTCAGGTCATGATGAAGCACCCGATGTACGCGGCGCTGATGATGCGCCTCAAGACGAAGCAGTGCCCCCGGGCGAAGACGATGTACGTCGACGGGCGCTCGTTGGGCTACAACGCGCCCTTCGTCATCAAGCGCACGGTCGCGGATCTCGAGTTCATCTACGCGCACGAGATCACCCACTGCGCGCTCGGGCACCCGTTCCGGACGCGCGACAAGAGCGACCGCGATCTCTGGAATCAGGCCTGCGACCACGCGGTCAACCTGATCCTGAAGCGCGACCCGCGCTTGACGGTGCCCGCCGATGCGCTTTGCGACCCGAAGTACGAGCGCATGAGCGCTGACGCGATCTACGCGCTGTTCAGCGCTGAGAAGGCAGCGAAGGAGCAGCAGCCGCAGGAGCAGCAGCAGCAGGAGCAGCCGCAGGAGCAGGACGAGCAGCAAGAGCAGCCCGGGCTCCAGTGCGAGGCTGAAGGCGAGGGCGACAAGGAGAGCGAGTCGCAGCAGCAGGGCGGGTCGCAGCAGGGCGAGTCGACCGAGAGCCCGAAGCAAGAAGGCAAGGGCGAAGATGAAGAAGCGCAGCCTGAGCCGCTGGGCCCCGGATCTGAGCATGGCGATGTCATCGCCCCGGGTGAGGCGGGTGATGAAGAAGAGGGCGACGCTGAAGAAGGCGCCGGTGATGAAGAAGCCGACCAAGGAGAGGAGCAGGGCCCGAGCAGCGAGTCGGGTGAGGGCAGCGAAGAAGAAGAGGGCGACGCTGAAGAAGGCGCCGGTGATGAAGAAGCCGACCAAGGAGAGGAGCAGGGCCCGAGCAGCGAGTCGGGTGAGGGCAGCGAAGAAGAGCAGCACGACGAGTCGAGCGATGGCGCGCTGGCGCGCGAGTGGGCGGAAGCGCTCAGCGCGGCAGCAGTGGCAGGCGATGAGGGCAGCGAGGCGATGGAGCGCGCGATGCGGGAGGTGATGATGCCCAAACGCGGCTTCTACGAAGCGCTCGCTCGCTTCGTCAGCCAGCGCGTGCAGCAGTATGAGGACTGGTCGCGCCGCAACCGCCGCTTCTCGGATATCTATATGCCGAGCCGCGGCGGCGTCGGCTTTCAGTCGCTGGTCTTCGCGCTCGACACCTCAGCGTCGCTCAGCGCGGTGGAAATCGCGCAGTTCGCGGGCGTCGTGCAGGCCGTGTTCGACGAGATGCAGTTGCAGCACGCGACCGTCATGTACTGCGATACCAAGGTGCGCCGGGTCGATGAGTTCGACGCATGCCCGCAGTTCGATGACAAGGTCCCGGGCGGCGGCGGCACTTTCTTCTCGCCGGTCTTTGAGCGGGTGCAGGAGATGATCGATCAGGGCGGCGAGGTCGCATGCGTCGTCTATCTGACCGACCAGGATAACTTCGACGACTCGAAGATGTGGCAGTGGTCGCACATCCCGACGCTGTGGGTCAATCCGCGCATCGCGCGGGCCGCGCCATTCGGCGAGACCTGCTCGCTGCTCGACTGAAGCAAAGCAACCCGGGGGCGCTCATCGAGAAGCGCCCCCAACTGAAAGGAGAACGCAATGCTGCACAACCTCAACGAATTGATCGAGCGCCTGGTCGACATCCGCGACGAGATGGGTGAAGAAGCTGCGGACGACTGCTTGGTGCGCTTCGCCTACCAACCCTCCTGGCCGCTGGTCGGGAGCGTCGACGCGATCTCGCTGCAACGCAACAGCGCAGCGAAGGGACGCGAGGGCACTGTGCTCTGGCTCGCTTCCGATGGGGCCGCGAGCTACAACGAAGACCCCTACGCGCCGAAGGCTGCCTTCGATGACGACGAGTTCAATGACGAGGAGGATGAAGATGAAGACGAGTGATGGCAGGCTGCGCATGCTGGTGCCGCTGGCCTCGGGCGAGGTCGACCTGATCCGCCGCGCGCTGCGCTACTACATGCATGCTGAGTACGAGGCGATGCAGAGCGCCGCCTGCGCGCGCGACCCGGTGCACCATGCCGATGTCAAGCGCCAGGTGACGCCGCGCATCGAAGCCGCAGGCATCCTCATGGACCGCCTGCTCAAGGACCCGACGATGAAGGGAGGCGTACTATGACGACCATGAACTTCAGCGAACTGTGCTCGCGGATCGAGCGCGAACTGCGTGCAGTCGAAGACTTCTACGACGACCCCATGACGCAGCACTATGGGGCCTATGACTGCGCGCTGCTGGTCGAGAAGGGCATGTACCGGCGCGTCGCTGCGCTGCTCGAGGCGGCGGGGAGCACCCCGGCGCAGTTCTTGCGCGAGGTCGAGCGGCGCACCAACCCGCGCTTCGCCGCGCGGGTCTTTGGCGAAGTCGGGTCGCTCATCAACCCCGACCGCTACCACCGCAGCTACGCCGCAGGCTACGCGTACGCGTGCGGCTACCACGACTGAAAGGAGAGCACCATGGCAAGCAAGCACCTACTGGCACACGGCACCCGCGCTACTGCGCTGCCCGACATTGCGAAGGTCGGGCTGCGCCCGCGCGGCGGCAAGGGCACGAACAACTGGCAGCACACCGTCGGCAGCAACCCGAAGGCGGTCTACCTGACCAGCGCCTACGCGCTCTACTTCGCGCAGAGCGCGGCGGAGATCGATGGCGACCTGGCGCTGATCGAGGTCAACGCGCGCCTCGTCGAAGGGCGCCTGGTCGCGGATGAGGACGCGGTCGAGCAGGTGATGCGCGAGCGCTCGGATCAGGAGCCCGACCACGTCAGGAACGGCGACCTGAAGCGGCGCACGCTCTACTACCGCAGCCGCGCCCATCAGTATGCTTACATGGAGAGCCTGAAGGCGCTGGGCACCTGCGCGCATATGGGTACGATCCCAGTCGCAGCACTGGGTCGGGTCGTCATCGTGCCCGAGGCGGTGAACATGCGCCTCATCATGGAGGTCGGCATCGACCCCATGATTCACGTGCGCGGCTTCGCGGTGCTGGGCGCGCATTATGAGGTGACGCAGCGCTGGCTGTTCGGGGATGAGAGTACGTTGGTCGCGTTCGGCGGCGCACGCAGCTTCAGCCCGGCGGAGACCTTTGGCGTCGAGCACTATGCTGACCTGCGCGCGGCGCTGGCGAGGGGCCGGTCATGAGGAACCGCATCTTCCGCTGGACGGTCGCCCTGACCCTCGCCTTCGCGGCGTGGGCTGCGGTGACGCTATACCTGCTGCATCATGAGCGGCAGAGCCTGCAGGCGCAACGCGTGACCCTGTATCGCGAGGCGCCCTGCAGCAAACCCTGGATGACTGCGCGCGACGAGCGCGCGGTCTGTGCGATGGAAGCTGCTGCGCGTGACTGGGCGCAGCGCAACCCCGGAAAGGTGAAGCGATGAGCCAAGTGAAAGCGTTTTTGGAGGCGTATAGCAAAGCGCTGAGCATCGTCATCCCGAGGACTGACGACGAGCCGCCTGAAACTGTTGCCGCGCGCATGCATGGCATGCTGGTTGCCGCGGCTTGGTGCGCGCTCACCGTTGGCGCTGACAAATTGACCGACGAAACCTGGCTCGCCATGGCCAGCGCTGCGCTGCAGTCCGCGCGTGAGCGCGAGGCGATGCTCGAGGCAGAGGATAAGAGGAGTCTGCAATGAACCGCATGGAGCGTTACCTGGAGATCGCACGCGGCGCCATCGAGCGTCACCTGGGCGATGTGTGCGACGGAGAGACCGACAGCGCTGATCGCATCTACGATGAGGCGTTCGTGCTTGCGCATGACGCGCTGCTCGATCAAGGCATCGACGCGGTCACTGCGAGCAGAGTGGCACGGCAGGCCGCGCTGCTGCTCGCCCAACCCTGATAGGAGCCCGACCATGAGACCGAAGATCAGTAACGCACCACCCCACTACCAGGAGCACTGGCAACACGCCCCTCGTAACAGCCGCTTGCCGCTAGGCTACTTCGACCGCCCGCGCTACCGCGGCGCGCTCGTCGCTGCTGCGCTGCTCGCGCTGCTCGCGCTGCTGCTCAGCAGCGTGCGCTAGACCCTCCCGCAGCACCCCTAGAGCGCAGCGCACCCCGCGTGCGCCCCTCGCGCTCTAGGGGGATCCCCCGAACGCTCAGAACCCCTGTAAATCCTGCTTAGGCGCGGTTTTCGAATCGTTCCAGCCGTCATGACCCCTGGAACGCTCGCAGCGCCGCGCCTGGGTCGATTTTGCTGCGTTCTAAAACCCCTACGCTGCACTCGGGTATATGCCTTTAGCATAATCGCGCACCCTGCAGCCATGCAAAAGGCATAAATCCGAGCGTGCAGCATACCGCGGTGCGCGGCACGCTCAGCGCATCATCGAGCACCCGCAACGCAGCGCGGTGCGCGGTATGGGACGCGGCCCCTGCACCATCCCGCGCACCATCTGAGCAGCGCGACCATGTTGCGTGTACGTCGTACCCATGCAAACGAGAAAGCAGCGCCGTAGTGCGCGAAAGGGGCCGCTTCTGAAATACGCGGAATACCGCACGTAAGCACCAGTCAGGCCCTGCGCAGCATGCGAGCAATAGGCTACGCCGCGTGTCATTGTGTCGTAATGCTGCAGTGCGGTTGGGATTTGGTTCACGACAAAAATTTACCAACCATACCAACCTCCGCACTATCCCTGCACACCGCGCGGCGCTTCGATGTCGGTCGCGAAGAGCGACAAGCGATTTCGCGAATCGCAGTGCAGCAAAAATGCAAAATGCGTTACGATAAGTGGTCAGGAGTGCGTAGAAAATCGCAGTGCGGGCGAATCGACGTCAGGACTTCCTGTATGGGATGAGTCGGTGACCCCATCGAAAAGGACCCCACTTGGGAGGGTGCGCTCGAATGCGGCGCCAGCGCACGACGTACCCGCGTCCCAAGCGCAGCGGTCCTCGCCGCACAGCCGCGTGATTTGGCAAGGTTGGGACGGTTTCCCGCGCTGGGAGGTGCTCTCCCTGCGCTCCCCTAAGAGGGGTCGCTACGGGGAGCATCCCCTGCAGCGGGATCCCAACCGGCCAGCGGGGTGTGGCGAGTGATGGGACAAGGGTACGCGCGCATTCGGAGCACCGTCCCAAGTGGGTTCCGCGTGGGGTGAGGCGCAGCGACCCGGCAGCGGGAAGACCTTGCGAGTTGGCAGGGTACCGCGCTATGCTCCACCCCATGGCGGAAGTCCCCCTTAGGTGGTAACGAACGCAAAGCGTTGGTGAACGTGAAATTCAACGGAACTGTTACGTCGTGGTGAGTAAGTCGTTAACCATCCTGGCGCCTGTTACGCCGACCATCGAGTCGGGGGCTGCAGTTGCCTCGAACGCAGCACCACCGAAGCGGAAGCGTGGTAACCCTCGGGGCAAGGCGAAGGGGACGATGAGTAACGCGAAGAGGGCGTTACTGAAGATGCAACGCATAGTCGCCTCGCACAAGACCTCGCCTCTCGACTACCTGTTGGAAGTGATGCGGGATGAGCGTAACGAAGTGCCGCTACGCCTCGCCGCAGCGAAGTACGCAGCCCCGTACCTGCACCGCAAGCAACCCACCGAGATCATTGGTTCGGGCGGGTTCCAGTCAGCGTCACCGGCGGAGATCGCCTTGGCGATTCGCGAACAGCTCGGGGCGCTCGGTGCTACCACCGGTCCCTAGGCGCGTATACCCACTACGGTCGCACCCGGAGCAGGTGCGCCTCTGGCGCAGCACCGCCCGGTTCAACGTAGTGCCCGCGGGGCGCCGCTCAGGCAAGACGGAACTGGCGAAACGCAAGGTCGTCGCTGCCTGCTATGACCCGCCGCTCGAGGAGGCGCGTTACTTCGCTGCTGCGCCTACCCGCGACCAGGCGCGCGCTATCTACTGGGACGACTTCAAGTCGATGGTGCCCCGTGAACTGCTCGCTGAGGCGCCTTCCGAGTCCCACCTGACGCTGACGTTTGTTACTGGGGCGCAGTTGTCGGTGATCGGCATGGACCGCCCAGAGCGTATCGAGGGGCGCCCGTGGGATGGCGGCGTGCTCGACGAGTACGCCAACATGAAGTCGGGCGCCTGGCCCGAGAACGTGCGCCCCGCGCTCAGCGATAGGCGCGGTTGGTGCTGGTTGATCGGCGTGCCCGAGGGGCGCAACCACTACTACGACCTCTACAAGTACGCGTCGTCGGGCATCGACCCGGAGTGGGCAGCCTTCTCCTGGCCCAGTGCGGACATCCTACCGCCCGAGGAGATCGCAGCCGCCAAGCGCCAGCTCGACCCGTTGGTGTTTCAGCAGGAGTACGAGGCGAGCTTTGTCAACTTCGTCGGCCGCGCCTACTACCCGTTCGACGACCGCACGCACTGCGCTGCGCTGCTCTACGACCCGAAGGCCCCGGTTGCGTTTTGCTTCGACTTCAACGTGGACCCAGGCATCGCGGTGATCTGCCAGGAGCAAGACCTGCCCTCGGGCGAGTACGGTACCGGCGTCATCGGCGAGGTGCACATACCGCGTAACAGTAACACTAGAGCGGTCTGCAGGAAACTCGTCGAGGACTGGAAGGACCATGACGGGCGCATCGTCTGTTATGGCGACGCGACCGGTGGCAGCAGGGGATCCGCCAAGGTCGCGGGCAGCGACTGGGATCTCATCAAGGAGGAGTTGGCAGGCTTCGGGCAGCAGATCAGTTACCGCGTGCCGCCCTCCAACCCTTCCGAACGCGCCCGCATCAACGCGGTCAACACGCGCCTGCTGAGCGGCGATGGGCTCATTCACCTCATGGTCGACCCGCGACGGGCCCCTAACACCGTGCGCGACTTTGAGGGCGTGCGGCTGCTGGAGGGTGGCTCGGGCGAGATCGACAAGAAGGTCGACGCGAAGCTGACCCACCTCAGCGACGCCGTGGGCTACTACATCGCCAAGGAGTTCCCGTTGGTGCGGTCGACCGCCACGCAACACGACATGTATGGAGCGCACTGAGATGGCTTGGTCAGATGCAGCAAGAGCCGCAGCAGCGGAGGCACGCAGGCGCAACGCGAAGCCGAGGAAAGTTTACGCTACTAGCTTGACCGTCAGTGCGCCCAAAGGTGGTTGGCCTAAGAGTCTCAAGGCAGAGGAAGCCTCTGCGCGTATGCAAAAAGGTTCGGTCCTACCTGCGCACCATCCATACCAAGGCGAAGGCTTCTACGCGAAGAACAAAGGCGGAGCAGTTCGGTTCTTCTCTTCGTCGCACGGTGGGTCGAAAACATTAGCACAACGCTACTCGAGCGGGCGGTCCTTTGGGTTGGCTCGTGACGGCGCTCGCAAGAGCAAGTTCGGAGGTTGACATGGCCTGGTCCGATGCAGCACGAGCAGCGGCGCTGGAAGCGCGGCGCGCGCACGCAAAGAACTCGGTGGTGAAGCGAAACTACGCTAAAGCTAGTGAGTACGTGGCGCACGTCAACTCTTTGCGTAAGGGAAAACCGACTCCCAACTCACCCTCACTCGATAAGGTCTATACCGGTAACCGTGACATTACTCGTCGCGTGCAGACCGTGCGGGAGCACTTTGCGCACAGCTTGCGTTTCGCGCGGGCAGCCGGATTCAAGGGCGATGCAGCGCGCAAGAGTGCTTACGAGGCCAGCAAGTTCAGTTTGGGCGGTAACGCAGTGCGTGCTTTCAAACCAAAGGGCCGCTGAACCACCATGCCCACCTCGACCGAACTGCAGAAGGCTCCCTACGACAAGCGCACCACGCGACGCGCGGTGACCGCGGCGGAGTCGGCGGCGTTCGCGGCGATGGGCAACGAGGTCTCGCGCCCGACCGCCCGCTACCGCTCGCTCGATGCGCTGCGGGCGCTGCCCCGCGCGCTGATGGGCGGCACCGAGGCCATGCGCGCTGCGGGCGAGCAGTTCCTGCCGCGCCACGCTGCCGAGAGCGCCGAGTCCTACAAGATGCGGCTGGAGAGCGCGACGCTGTACAACGGCTTTGAGCAGACAGTGGGCGCGCAGGCGGGCAAGCTGTTCGCCGAGGCGGTCGTGCTCAATGATGATGTGGCCCCGGAACTGCAGGCGCTCGCGGAGAACATCGACGGCCAAGGCCGCGCACTGACGCCCTTCGTTTACGACATGATGAAGGAGGCCTTCGTCGACGGCATCAGCTACATCCTCGTCGACGCGCCCTCACTCAGTCAAGCTGCGACGCTGGGCGACCAGCGCGCGCAGGGTTCACGTCCCTACTGGACCGCGGTGCTCGCCTCGCAGGTGATCGGCTGGCGCACCGAGAGCGTCAACGGGCAGCAGATGTTGACGCAGGTGCGCATCACCGAGGAGACGCAGGAGCCCAAGGGCGAGTACGGCGAGGAGACGGTGCAGCGCGTGCGCGTGCTGGAGCCGGGGTCGTGGGAGGTGTGGCGGCGCACGCAGGACCCGTCATCGCGCACCGACCACTACGTGCTCGAGTCCGCGGGCGCGTCGACGCTGAACTACATCCCGCTGGTCCCGGTCTACACCAACCGCACCGCGTACTTCGAAGGTGAGCCGCCGCTGCGCTCGCTCGCTGAACTGAACCGCGAGCACTGGATCTCGTCGAGCGAGCAGCGCTACGCACTCACCTTCTCGCGCTTCGCCATGCTGTCGGTGGCGGGCGTCGATGAGCAGACCACGGAGATCGTGGTCGGACCGAACAAGGTGTTGCGCCTGCCCGCGGGCGCGACTGCGCAGTACATTGAACCGAGTGGCGCGGCGATCAACGCGGGGCTGCAGGACCTGCAGGCCATCGAGCAGCGCATGACGCACGCGGGCATGCAGATCCGGGTCGAGCAGGCGGGGCAGGTGACCGCCACCGCGGCAGCCATCGACAGCGCCGAGAGCAACGCCGCGCTGAAGGCTGTCGCCCACGCGCTGGAAGATGCTATCGAGCAGGCGCTGCAGATGACCGCGGATTACCTCGGGTTGATGAGTGGTGGTAGTGCCGAGGTCTACGACGAGTTCGCGGAACCGCCGCCGCAAGGCACCGTGGGCGAACTGACCTCGCTATCGACACTGTCCAAGATCAGCCTGCCGACGCTGTGGTACGAGTTGAAGCGGCGCCGCGTGCTGAGCGAAGACTTCGACCCCGCGGCGGAGTTCGAACGCATCATGATTGAGCAGGCCATGTACAGCGGCATGGCACCAGAGCAGGAATCGGCGCCGGAAGCGACGCCGAATGAGGAGGCACCGCCCGATGGTGCCGCCAACCCCGACGCCACCGAGGAGGGTGACAGTGAAGATTGAAATTGAAGTTCCCGACGACACCGAAGTCATGGTCATCGACATCGCGCGTCCCGACCAATCGAACAGCGGCGCGGCGATCATCACCAAGGCCACGCTCGACATCAAGCACTTCCGCAAGGCGGACATCGCCGCGGACGGCACTTTCTTCCGGCAGGACCAACTCGTCGTCTGCGACCACGGTCCGGGCGCGAACGGGTCTGCAAACCTCACGGACGATGTGGCATCGACGCCGCCCGTCGTCGGGTCAGCGGGTGGCGTCAGCATCCAAACCACGTAGGAGATAGATCATGGCAGCCACCACCGCAATGTGCACGTCGTACAAGGTCGAGTTGATGAAGGGCGAGCACAACCACACGACGACCTCGGGCGGCGTCTTCAAGTGCGCGCTCATCAAGAACAGCATGACCGGCACGTACGGCGCGGCGTCGACCAACTACAGCAACATCACCGGCAACTCGGACGAGGCCAGCGGCACCGGCTACTCGGCGGGCGGCTTCGCGTGGACGGCCGGCCAGAACGTCACCCCGACAGCAGACGGCACGACTGCGATCACCGACTGGTCGGTAGACCCGTCGTGGACCACGGCGACGTTTACCGCGGCGGCAGCGATGATCTACAACACCAGCACCACGGCAGCGAACAAGTCGTGCTGCGTGCTCGACTTCGGCGTCGACAAGCCTGTCGTCGGCGGCACGTTCACGATCCAACTGCCGGCCGCTGCGGCAGCGACGGCGATCCTGCGGATTGCGTGATGAACGGCACCAGCTACTTCATCGTGCCCGCGCCGGAAGACGGAGAACGCGTCGTCTGGCAGGTACGTGACGAGCACGGCAAGGTGATCGCGCAGTCACGCGACTCGTTCGATGCGGCGGAGGAGGCGCTCGACAGCATCAACCGAGCGCAGCGTGCTGACGCGGTCTACACCGAGGGCTTGTGAGCCGTGGCCTTCAATCGCGACCGGGGCGCCGAGGACAACGGGGCTTCGCGTCGCGGGGCGGAGGCTACGAAGAAGGCCAAGCGCAGCGGCGGGCCGCATGTCTATGACCAACGAGCGCACTACGACTTCGCGATCCGCAAGTTACGCGTCAGCCGCCTTGCGGTGGAGGATCTGGCGCGAGCGCTCAAGGGCTGGGCGTGGCCGCGTGCTGAGGCTGAGGAGTGAGCGCGTCGTGCGACTGTCCGCTTACCGAACTACGCCGCGCCTGCCGCGAGTATTTCGAGTGGGAGTCGATGCTGTTCGGGGGAGCGGTCAAGATGACGCAGGCGCAACTGGACACCGCGGTAGCAGCGTTCGAGGACGCGCGCGACCGCATCAAGAACCTGATAGGAGAGTGATATGCGATCAGCACTCGCTGTACTGACGATGGCGGCAGCGTTCGGCGCGCAGGCGCAGGTCTGCGACCTAGAGGCGTCGATCACGGTCACGTTCGATGGCAAGCCGGACTTCAAGGTGGTGTCCTACA
>CAYHEV010000012.1:0-30880 GCA_964355725.1 uncultured Candidatus Bathyarchaeia archaeon
CGATTATTAGATAATAACAATTCTTAAATAAAGCTTGGGATTATGACATGATATCATAGAGAAGGAGACGTTACGATTTATGAAGGAAAAACATCTAACAACAAATCAGGGAGTTCCAGTTACTGACAACCAGAATTCACTCACCGTCGGCGAACGTGGACCTGTTCTGCTGCAGGATGTGCATCTTATCGAGAAGCTCGCGCACTTCGATCGTGAGCGCATTCCGGAGCGTGTGGTTCACGCTAAAGGTGCTGGTGCGCACGGCTACTTCCAAGTGCACAAGAGCATGGCAAAGTACACTTGCGCGAAATTCCTCCAAGACCCGAAGAAAAAGACAAACGTCTTCGTCCGTTTCTCTACGGTGGTGGGTGCACGAGGATCTGCCGATACGGCTCGCGATCCAAGAGGTTTTGCCGTCAAGTTCTACACCAAAGACGGAAACTACGATCTGGTAGGCAACAATCTGCCGGTCTTCTTCATCCGAGATGCCGTCAAATTCCCAGATATGGTGCATGCTTTCAAGCCTGCCCCTGACACTGGTTTCCCTACAAGCTCGTCAGCAAACAGTCGGTTCTGGGATTTCATCTCGCTGACTCCTGAATCCACTCACATGATCACGTGGCTCTTTTCGGACAGGGGAACAGTCAAGAGTTACAGGAAAATGGAAGGTTTCGGCGTCAACACCTACAAGTGGGTCAACGCCGAAGGTAAGGCAGTCTATGTTAAGTATCATTGGAAGCCCAAGGCAGGATTAGAGACAATCGACAGGCACGAGGCCACTCGCCTAGCAGGTGAAGATCCCGACATTGCGACCCGCGACTTGTACGAAACCATCGTCTCAGGAAAGACGGTAGAATACGGACTGTACGTCCAGATTATGGAGATTGCGGATGAGTTGAAGCAGGGCTTCGACCCGCTTGATGCCACAAAAACGTGGCCTGAAGACAAGTTCCCCCTCATGCCCGTGGGCAAGATGATACTGAATCACAACCCTGAGAACTTCTTTGCTGAAACGGAGCAAGTTGCTTTCTGCCCAGCTTCTGTTGTTCTAGGCATCGATTTCTCTGCTGATAAACTCTTGCAGGGAAGAATCTTCTCTTATGCAGATACACAGAGACATCGGTTGGGTGCTAATTATCTTCAATTGCCAATCAATCGGCCGCAGGTACCTGTCAATAACAATCAGCGCGACGGTGCCATGCAGTATGGGCCTTACGGCGGAGGGGCAGTCAACTACGAGCCTAACACTCTGACAGGCGGAATGCCACATGAAGCGTCAGCCACGCAGACTGAAGACTACAATATCAAAGGGAAAGTGATGCGACAGAAGATTAGCCTCACCAACGACTTCCAGCAGGCAGGCGAACGCTACCGTTCGCTAAGCAAAGTGGACCAGGAACACTTGGTTGACAATATAGCTGACTCTTTGGGAAAAGCAGACAAGCCGATTCAGCAGCGCATGGTAGCAAACCTCAAGAAAGCTGATCCCGAACTCGGCAAGCGCGTGGCAAAAGCGCTCAGACTGCAGTGAGGATAAAGGAATTAAACCGCCACTGGCCCAGCGCAGTCTGTTTGCGCACACACTCGGGAGCTACTATGTCGTAGCTTTTTCCCCGGTTATTGTGAAGCCCATCGTTGTCTTTTTCACTTTGGATGATTTCAAGTCCGTTTTTGGTAGGATCGACTGTATCTCTGGAACTGTGTAAGAAGCGTTTATGGATGATACGAGGCATGGCCTTACTTCTTTTGGTTTAGTAATCAGTTTCAAGAACAACTTCATGAAGGGATTCATGTCACGACGCACGTCACTGATTAAATATTCGCCGCCGGTTTTCAAGCATCGATATAGTTCGTTGAATATTCTGCTCGGTTGAGACCACTCACGCAACGATCCATTTGTGAAAACTCTGTCGGTTAAGTCTGCCAGCAAATTCAAGACTGTTAAACCACTCAAGAATTAATGGCAAATCCTCTTTTTCTACAACTCTGAGATTCACATTCCTGCCTTCAAGCAATCATTGACGCCACCTAGTAAATCGAGGTTTTCAGTTCCTATTGCTTGTGCCATTCCTGTGCAGTTTTGAAAGTAGTCACTATGATTTAGTTTTTAATACTGATTTCACCTATTCTAGTCTTTCAGGTGTTAATAGTGGTTGACATACAGACTGTTTCGATAGCTGTTGCTTCTGCAAGTGTAGTGGCAGGAATTATCTATTACTGTCTTCAAATTCGGCATCAGACTAAAGCAAGACAGACAGACTTGGTCATCAGATTGTATACAACTTTTGGCGGCAAGGAAATGAGAGAAGCATGGGAAAAAATCACAACTAGGGAATGTAAGGACTTCAGCACATATCAGGATAAGTTTGGCTTGTCAGACATAAATGAGATCGGCTGGTTCTTTGAAGGAGTTGGTGTACTTCTACATAAGAAACTCATAAGCATCGCTGTGGTTGACGACCTCTTCAGCTCGCCAATCAAGATTTCATGGGAAAGGATGAAACCTATAGTAGAAGGTGAGAGAAAGCAATTCGGTCGCGCCCAAATCTGGGAATGGTGGGAATATCTCTATAATGAAATGCAGAAAAGAGAAAAGAAACTGCAATCAAAGACCTAATGCCTTCATTCTCAGTTTTTCTACGTGCATCAGATATCTTGGATAGAACTCACTTGATTGTTTCTAGTGTTCTGTCTTGAGTTCTAATTGGATTCTCTTTGAGGTGATGCCTAGCAAAAACAGATTTGGGTACTCTATCTTGTAGCAGGTTTGCTTCTTCACTTATTATGTTGTGTCTCACCATGAATGACGCATGGTAAGATCTGAGCTCCTTAAGTCTCAGTCTGAGGTTTTTTCCTGTACGGATAGTTCGCGCGCATTTTGACTTAGTGCATCATTCTGCAAAAAACTTAAACTGTACAGTAATGTCAACTAGTGTAATTGGTGCAGGGGTACCCGAGCCAGGTCTAAATAGGCGGGCCAGACCAAGCCTAAGACAAGGGGGAGGACTTAAGATCCTCTGGCGCAGGCCTACGTGGGTTCAAATCCCACCCCCTGCACCAAGTACAGGCAACTTGTTTTATTGTCTAGAGAATAAGTTTTAGACTCTGTTTCGATCTTCAGAAAAGCCAAGTTTCTGATTCGCAGGCAAACCCCAACTTAGTTTCTGTTGATTCATAAACTTGCTTGACCATTGTGGCGGTTTTGCAGTTGCACAAGTATTATAAAGATATTCTGATGATATCACGGCAAACAAAATCGGAGGAAATACGGAAGTTTGGCAATCAATCTGGACACGCTGCTCATAAGCATAGTCATGAACGTCATCGTGCCTACGATTATACTTTCGCCGTTCCTTTGGCTTGCTGGAAGAGCGCTTGTCGGAAAAGAAAAAGCGAAATTCACAGATGCCATTTGGATAATCCTAGTAGGAACACTGTTTGGCACACTCTTTTCATATGTTTTCACAGGCATAATAGCATCCATCATCCAACTGATCGTTTGGCTAGCTTTGGTAAAACACTTCTTTGACTGCGGATGGCTAAAAGCACTGGCAATCAGCATAGCGGCAGTAATCATATTCATAGCTATAGCACTACTATTAGGCATTATTGGATTTGGAATTTGGGCCATCGGATCTGGAATCTGGAACATAACCTTCTAGACTGCCCGCGGCGGCTCTTTACTTCCCCTTTTTCCCGTTCCAAACGTACTCTTCCTTTTTGTCTCTCAAATTAACAATTCCCGCATTTTCTATTAATTGCAACTCTTTGGTGATGCTTAACAGCTTTGCTCATAACAATCTGAGGTCCAGCGCTTCATAGTTGCGGCTCAAATATCCGTCATCTAACCATAACAGTCATGAAATTGACATTCGGATATGAATAAGTTTAATACGGTGTTGTGAAATATGAAGAGTGTGCAAAAAGCTGTTTTTGCACTAAATAGTATAGGAGTTGAAATAGAAAATGGCCGGAAGAGAAATGCATAAGGCAGTTTGTGCTGAATGCGGAAAGGAATGCGACGTTCCATTCAAACCAGACGGAAGCAGACCAGTATACTGCCGAGAATGTTATGCAAAACGAAGACCCCCAAGGAGATATTAAGCTAACAAGCTAACATATATCCTTAGTTAACAATCTTTTTCTTTTTTTCTTTTACCATTAACGATAAATAGGCAGAGAACATACTAACGTTCAATATAATGTGAGGTCAAGAACAAGATAATGCCTACAGATCCGGTTTGCGGCGCAATTCTAGATGATAGGACATCTAAATTCAAAATCACCTATGAAGGCGAAACGTTTCACTTCTGCAGCGTAACTTGCAAGAAGAGGTTCAAGAGGCATCCAATGAAGTTTGTGAAGTAAACAAGAATCTTCCATAAACCTTTCGTTTGGATTTCCCGCGCTACATTATGCTGGCCAGTTCCATTATCAGGTAATGTTAGCAAACGTTCTAGTTCCACCAACCCTAATTGTGTTTATAAGGAAGACTGCAAATTAGTCTGCAGTAACGTTCTGTCGCTGACAGAAGAACAGAAGCAGCAACGTTACACGCAATAACTAAACAAAAGAAGAAGGAGTGAAAAAATGACAGAAAATTCGGATGTAATTTTCATCGGAAGCAAACCCCCCATGAGCTACGTGCTAGCAGTCATCACCAGCTTCTCTGCAAGCAACGCCAAAGAGATAACATTGAAAGCACGAGGACAAGCGATAACCACAGCCGTCGACGTGGCTGAAATAACCAGAAACCGATTCCTGAAAGACCTAAAAATAGACAAAGTAACACTGGGAACCGCAGAGATGCCGCCGAGAGAGGGCGAAACCAGGTCACGAATGGTTTCGACGATGGAAATAACACTCAGCAAAAAGTAGGAAACAACGCGAAACAAGAAAAACGGCTAACGCCGCCACTTTCTTTTATTTTTGTTTCACTTGGTCGCCCATACACTTCCAAGTGTTCCAATTATTACTAGCTAAATATCAACAAAGACTTGGTCTCCTTTCACCTTCAACTGGAAAACTGGCTCCGGTTTCTTTGCAGGTCCTTTTACAACATTGCCCGTCTTAAGATCGAAAATCGAACCGTGACATGGACAGCGAACGTTTCCATCTTTGACTGAGCCGTCTGAAAGCATGCAACTCATGTGGGTGCACCGGTTTCCAATAGCGTAAAATTTCCCATCCAAGTTGGCCATAACGATCTCCTTGCCGCCAGTTTCGGTGCTCATCACTTCGCCCGACTTCAAGTCTCGCGTGGAAGCTATTTTGACAAGTCCCATCTTGAACTCATCTCCAAAATCTCGATGCTCTAATTCTCAAAGTGACAAGATAAAATACTTTTGTCCACTATGATAAACGAGATGACGGAACCTATTGAATTTTGACTCTCAAGTTCTGATTTGCCATCTCTTATCTGGATACTTCTTGACACGGTTACGTTTGCTTCTTCGCTTCCATTGGATTACTTGTCCTTTACCATGCCCTATCCTATTCCAGACACACCTCTCTACGAAAGAGTCAAAGACACGCTGATTTCGGGAGATTGGGAAGAACCCAAGAATCCGCGCCCAGTGAAACACAAATTACTATTTTGCTCTCCTCTTTCTGAAGCCAAACTCAGATTTGTCATCGTGAAGGGAATGATTCAGTTTTACTTGAAGAAATATCTGGGAACTCGAGGTTACGATTTGATCGGTAAACCTGCTGAGATGTTGACCGACTCGGTGTTCAAATTATTGCCCTAATCCGCATTTCCTCACGATGAACGATTAAGTGATGGCGAATGGTTTACCATTGCACTTAAGTCAGAGCAACACACCATATAAGCTGCTGAATAGCAAAGTGTGAAGAAATGGATTCGCTTACCAAAAACATAGCAATGCAACGTATTCAAACACTTTTCAGTCTCGCAGAGGAAACTATCCATGAAAACCCTGCACTGGCACAGCGACACGTAAACATAGCCCGGAAAATAGCTATGGCTGCTCGGATTCGTTTACCAAAGAAGTATAGACGCGAAATTTGCCGACATTGTAAAAGCTTTATTTTGCCCGGCGTCAACTGTCGTGTGCGGATAAAACAACAGAGAGAGCCTCACGTGACAATTACTTGTCTGAACTGCGGCAAGCAAACAAGGATAATGCTGAGGCTGAAGAGGGAGAAACCGAAACCATGAACGAATTGACTGCTGGAAAGAAACGTTTCGTAAAACGCAAGTTGCGCGATGAAAGACCAACAGTGAAGATCGGGAAAAACGGAGTATCAGAAGAAGTGTTGCAAGAGATCAAGAAGCAACTAGGCAAGAACAAGATGGTTAAAGTCAAAATTTTGAAAACAGCACTTTCAGGCGACGAAACCAAGCAGATGTCTTCAAAAATTGCTGAGCAAACAGAAGCATCATTGGTAGAAGCCAGAGGTCACACGTTCATGCTTTACAAGCCTCACAAAAAGTGAAAGCCTTTATATTTGGCTTCATAATTTTACTGAACGAAAGTCAAGAGGACAAACGATCTTGATAACTCCTAATGACGTGCCAGCATCTCAACTCATCGAAAAACTAGCCAAGTACCTAAAAGAAAACGTGGATCAAGTAACTCCACCCCCATGGGCAATTCTGGTTAAGACAGGGGCACACGTCGAGAGACAACCACAAGACCCCGACTGGTGGTACATTCGATGCGCTTCTCTTCTACGGAAAACCTACGTTCACGGACCAATAGGCGTGGAACAGCTAAGAGCTGAGTATGGAGGAAACAAAGGCACCGGCGGCACGCCGGAACATGCTGCCAAATCTGGTGGCACAGTAATACGAAAGGCCTTCCAACAGTTAGAAGCCGCAGGTCTAATTGAAATTTCAAAACCCCGCGGCAGACGAGTCACCTTGGAAGGCAAGAAACTTCTGCAAAGTCTTGCTGAAGAGCTCAGTAAGGAATTGGTCAAAGAGATCCCTGAATTGGCGAAATACCAGAAGGGTGAGTGACTTGTCAGAAGACGAGCTAGAGGAGCTTCGTAAAAAAAAGCTTCTAGCTTTGCAGAGACAATTGTCTGATGAGCAAAGAGGGCAACAGGTGCAGCAGCAATTGGAGGCACAGAAGCAAACGCTGCTGAGAAACATATTGACGCCTGAAGCCAGACAGAGACTTACAAACCTGAAAATGGTTAAGCCTGAATTTACGGACCAGCTTGAGCTTCAATTGATTCAGCTGGCGCAGCAGGGAAGACTGTCTATACCATTGTCTGATGAGCAATTAAAACAGATCCTGATTCAGCTACAAACGCGTAGGCGTGAGACAAAAATAAGAAGGATATAAACATGACTCGAAACAAGCCAACTGCAAAAAAACGGAGATTGGCAAAAGCAGGCAAGCAGAAGAAAGGTGTCCCATCATGGGTCATAGCAAAAACAGGAGGGAAGGTCAGGTCACAACCTAAGAGCAGACATTGGCGATCAAGAAAACTGAGGGCTTAGGGAGGAAATGTTGATGAAGAAAGAAACCGAAGAAAAAGAGCAGAAAACTGTGGAAAAGCAAGGAGAACCAGTGGAAACTGTTGAGGCGCCAGAAGAAACCGAAGAAAAGCTCGAAGAACTTCTGGAAGAAGAGGAAGAAGAAGAAGAAAAAGAAGGAGAGAAACCGAAGGAAGAGACGGTCGCAGCTGAAGAAGAATCGCCTACACCAGTTGAGGAAGAAGCTAAACCAAAGCACAAGGAGAAAAAAGAGGAAGAAGAAATAGTTGAAGAAAGAATCTATACCATCCCGCTCAGCAAAGCTTGGATTGTGCCAGCAAATAGACGCTCGCCGAAAGCAATGCGAATCCTTAAACAATTCATAACACGCCACATGAAAATGGGAGCACGCGAAGAAGGAGAAGGCGAAGAGGAAGAAGAACCTTCAAGACTTATCGTCAGTAACGAAGTAAACGAGAAATTGTGGAGTAGAGGCATAGAGAAACCTCCTCGAAACATTCGAGTAAGGGCTGCAAAAGACAAAGAAGGCAATGTCACAGTTTATTTGGCTGAAGGCGACTAATATTTGGCTATTTACCTGTCCAGCATCGTTGGAAGCCCCTGCCTAGGTGTATATTCGCTTGCCACTGACGGAATAGTCATAATTCCAGGCTGGGTTCCGTTCAAGAAAGCTGACAGAGTTGCGAAATGGTTGAAAACTGAGCTAATCCGTTCAACGATCGGCGGTTCGATTCTCGTCGGTGCACTTGCATGTGCAAACTCGCATGGGATTTTGCTTCCCAGCTCCGTCAGAGAAGAAGAGATGGAGACCATAAGACGGGTTTTTGAAGGAAACATGACGATCATGGAAACCAAGAAAAACGCGTATGGTAATATGGTCTTAGCAAATGATCATGGCGCGATTGTAGACCCGCGATTGAAGGAATCAGAAACCGAGAAAATCTGCGAAACTCTAGACGTTGAAGCCGTGCCAGGCGAAATTGCTGGTTTACCCTATGTCGGATCGCTTGCAGTTGCGACAAACAAAGGGGTTCTGGCTCATCCTCTATTGAAAGATTCGGAGCGGAAACTTCTGGAGAGTGTGTTGAAGGTTTCGGTTGATGTCGGCACTGTTAATTGCGGAATACCTTATGTTGGCACTGGTTTGATTGCCAACAGTCATGCGGCTGTCGTTGGAACTATGACGACTGGGCCCGAGATGTTTATAATTGGGAATGCCTTGGATGTTGTGCAAGAGGATGAAGAAGTTGAAAGTTTTCAGAGTAACAGGTGAAATTCGGAAACCTAATCTTAAAACTTCTTTCAGCAAAGAACTCGTGGCAGTCAAATCTGAACACGCTGTGGAGAAAGTTTATGCTGAATTAGGCAGCAAGCACCGTGTAAAACGGGTTCACATAAAAATAACAAACGTTGAAGAAGTGCCTGCTGATAAGATAGAGAATCCATTATTGAAGAAGCTTTTGGGTGGAGAAGAAAAAGTTGACGAGCAATAGCGGAGAAGAGCTTCGAAAGCTAAGCTATGAAATTCGCTATCTTGAGCAGACAGCTGAAACTATAGGGTCCAGAATGAACGTAATCAATGCTATTTTGAGAGACCTAACCTACGCGAACATGACACTGGAAACTCTGGAAAAAGAAAAAGGAAACTCGGAAATTCTCGTCCCGATAGGGAGCAGCTCTTACATCAGAGCAAAACTTGAGGACACAAGCAGAATAATCGTTGGAATAGGCGCAGGTGTTTCAGTGGAGAAAACACTTCCTGAAACAAAAGATGTCGTCAAGAAACGTTTGGAAGACTTGGAGAAAACCAGAAACTTGCTCGTTCAGCAGTTTGAACAAGTTGCGCAAAAAATCGGTGAAGATCGGGAAAGATTTGAGCATATGGCCGCTGAATTGAGAGAAGGGAAAGCTCCGGAAGATGTTTGAGAAGCTGAAATCCGGTCTTAAAGGACTTGTAAACAAAGTAACCACAACAGAGCTAAAGGCCGAGAATCTTCATCCCATACTTTCAGATTTTAAAGTAAACCTTGTAGAAAATGATGTTGCTTTTCCAGTGGCAGATCGTATATGCGATGAACTGGAAAAACGACTGGACAAAGTTCAGGTTAAACGACTCGAAGACCGCAAAGAAATTGTAATGAAAAACCTCCGAGAAGTGCTCTTGGAGACGGTTCTCACAAACAACAAAATAGACCTGCTTAAGGCAGTTGAGCAAAAACGCATCAAAAACGAGTCTTTCATTATGGTTTTCGTAGGCATAAATGGCACAGGAAAAACCACCACAATTGCCAAAGTTGCCCACTATTTCACCAAGAAGGGCTATTCTGTTGTTCTTGCTTGCAGTGACACTTACCGACCTGGTTCGATTGAGCAGCTGGAAGAACACGCTAAACGCTTGGGTTTACGAATGATCAAGCACAAGTACGGTGCAGACCCCGCGGCTGTAGCCTATGACACGATAAACCATGCGAAGGCTCATGGAATAAACATTGTCTTAATAGACACAGCAGGAAGAATGCAGACAAACCGAAACTTGATGAACGAACTTGAAAAAGTCAAACGCATCGTGAATCCAGATCTGACTGTTTTGACTGTGGATTCGCTTACAGGAAACGATGCTGTTATGCAGGCGGAAGAGTTCCATAAAAGTGTCGGAATAGATGCGACCATATTGACTAAAGTGGACGCAGACGTTAAAGGCGGCTCATCCTTAAGCGTAACATACGTAACAAAGAAGCCTATATTATTCATAGGCACAGGACAAGCGTATGATGACTTGGAAGAATTTAACCCAGAGCAATTTGTTCAAATGATTCTGAAATAGCCTTTTTTTTATAACTCTGAGAGTAACTCACAGCTGATCCTATTGCAAAAGCATGTTATGAAACTAAAGAAAGATGTCAGCTGCTAGATTCGAGCGAATCTTTGATTTCTATTTTTTCCAGCAGTTTAAGCATTATCGCTTTGGCTGAGTACAGTCTGTTTTCAGCTTGCTCATATATTACTGATTTTGGGCTTTCTATAACGTCAGTCGTTATTTCGTATCCTCGATGAATAGGCATGTCATGCATGATTTGCGCGCTGCTTTTGTCCAACAGTTCCTTGTTTATTTGGTATGGCATCATTGTTTTGAGGCGTTTCTCCTTTTCCGCCACGGATTTCGGGTCAAGGAAGAATTCCATGTCGACCCAAGTGTCGGTGTAAACGAAATCTGCGTCTTTCACTGCTGTCTTAGAATCCAATGTGGTTTCCCAAAGCCCAGTTTTCTTGGCTTCTTTCAGAAGTTCTTCATCTCTTGTCGGTTCATTGAATATGGGCGTTACAGTAGTTATTTTCACTCCTGTTTTTGTACATCCTTCAATGAGTGAATTGCAGACGTTGTTATGTATGCCAATATACACAAGTTTGGCTCCTTTCAATTTACCTTTCTTTTCCTTCACTGTAATCAGATCAGCGATTGCTTGACTTGGATGATATTTTTCATCGCATCCGTTGATTATCGGAACATGTGAAGCTTTAGTCATTTTCTGCAAATCAGCATTCCTCACTAGCCTTGCCATTATGCCGTCAACATTTCGTGACAAATATTGCGTCTCATCCGAAATGTCTGCCATAGTGAAGTTCGTGGTTCTCCAGTCTATGAAGAGAGCATGGCCACCAAGCTGTGTCATAGCCACTTCAAAGGAGACCCTAGTTCTTGTAGACGTTTTCTGAAAAATCAAAGCTAAAGACTTGCCGTCCAAAACGGTACGATATTTTCTTGGATTTTTCTTGATTTCAATGCCACTATCGATTATTTCGGCAAGTTGCTGACCAGTTAAATCTTTGAAGTTGATTAAGTGCATGTTTTCACCTTTCCAGACAGAACGCTAATTATTTGAATTATAAAGCTTTTCTGAAGACACTTGCGAATTCAGAACGGAACTTTCGACCATTTTACCTGATAATTCTTGGAAATCAAAATGCTGAGAACAATATTTTTCTGTCTTCCCAGATGATTAGCAACAGCTTCATTACTGACTTGACTATTAATTGCTACAAATCAGAGTGTATGAGAAATGATTTTGCTGATTGCCTCAAACAAAGATGTCGCAAGTCTGAACATCGCTAGGGAGGTCTTAGATCACTACTCTTTTGAAAAAACCGGCAACGCTTTCCAAGAAAACCCAACTTATGAATTTCACACTGGCGGTAAGACGGTCAGATTTGTGACTTTGAATGAGGAATCTGTTTACGCACAAAATTTGGCATTCCATTTCAACAATCTGGAACTTGTCGTTTTCATATCAAGACATAGCAGCGTTAGTGGTACTCCGACACTGTCAGTACATACTCCAGGCAACCTCGGTGAGGCAGAACTTGGCGGAATAACAAACAAAGTCTCTATTTCTCCAGCAAACACAATGAGAGACTCTCTGAAAACCATGATGAAATTCAAAGAAGAAATGCATCTCAACTATGAAGTTTCTTATGAAGGTACTCATCATGGTCCGTCATTGGACGTACCAACAATGTTTGTTGAGCTGGGAAGCTCGTCTAAACAATGGAGCGATTTGAAAGCGGCTGAAGCTGTAGCACACGCTGCCATGGAAGGTGTTGTAAGATTCGGTACTTCGGTTGCCAAAGCAGTACTTGGAGTAGGTGGCCCGCATTACAATGGCAAGTTCACGCGGATGGCGTTGGAGAGCGATATAGCTTTTGGACATATGATTCCGAAATACGTCATTCCCTTCATAAGCCAGACAACTCTTAAACAATGTGTAGAAAGGACGTTGGAAAAAGTGGAATCCACAGTTCTGGACTGGAAAGGGATAAAAGGAGAAGACAAGATGCCTCTTGTCGAAACGCTTAACAAACTAGGTATACCTTTTGAGAAAGTTTAACATCAAGTTTACTCTTC
Source organism: uncultured Candidatus Bathyarchaeia archaeon (assembly GCA_964355725.1). GTDB lineage: Archaea > Thermoproteota > Bathyarchaeia > Bathyarchaeales > Bathycorpusculaceae > CAYHEV01. The sequence continues at coordinate 12,372 of CAYHEV010000012.1, forward strand.
GATAGTTGGCAAGGGGAAAAGTTAATAGAAATGGGTTAGTTTATCTATCAGAGCCTACAGTAACGTTTATATTAAATTGGAATGTTGAGAGTGCGATGGATCATGGGATTAAGATTGTTCCTAGCTCAAGCGGGAAGAACACTGAAGCTGGCAGTGAAACCTGGAAGAGAAGAGCTTTGGTTGTCAATAAAAATATGTTTATTGGGAATAAGCGCAGTCGGCTTAATCGGATTCGTAATTAAACTACTATCTTCTGTTCTGCAACCTGGGGGAGCCGCCGCGGGATCCTAGAAGGAAGAGACTTCATGGAGAAAAGTGAAGAATTTTCAACAAAGATATTTGCAGTTAAAACGACCACTGGACAAGAGAAAAACGTGGCTAGACTTGTTGCGGCGAAAGTTGAGATGAACGGAATACCTATAAAGGCCATTCTTGTGCCTGAGATGTTGAAAGGATACGTCTTCATAGAGGCAGAGGGACCACATCTTGTTGAAGAGGCCATTATAGGCATTAGACATGTAAGATCGAGGATTCCAGGTATTGTAAGTTTTTCGGAGATTGAGAGATACGTTGTCAGGAAACCTGTTATTGAAGAGTTGAACGAAAATGATATTGTTGAAGTTACGGGTGGACCGTTTAAGGGCATGCGTGCAAAAATAACGCGTATTGATAAAGCTAAGGGTGAAGTTATCTTGGAGTTACTAGAAGCGACTTTCACTCTGCCAATAACTGTTAATTCTGATTACGTTAAGCTTGTTGAAAAAGCAAAAACATAAGTGGTGAAATTTGAATGGTTGATAAGAAAACTGTCGAATTGCTTGTGAACGGTGGACAAGCAAACGCTGGGCCACCGTTGGGTCCAGCTTTAGGTCCTCTAGGCGTTAACGTAATGATGATTGTGAACAAGATCAACGAGGTCACTAAGGATTATGCTGGAATGAAGGTTCCAGTGAAGGTCGTGGTTGACCCTGAAACGAAGGAGTTCGAGGTTACCGTTGGAACACCCACAGCATCAGCTTTGATTGTTAGTGAATTGAAGATTGAGAAAGGTTCTGGAACTCCGCACTCGCAGAAAGTTGGAAACCTCACTATTGACCAAGTGATGCGCATAGCCAAGATCAAGCGTCCAGAGCTTTTGGCAAGAACGTTGAAGAATGCAGTCAAGGAAATCTTGGGCGGCTGTGTTAGTATGGGCGTGACCGTTGAAGGCAGAGATCCACGCGAAGTGCAGAAAGAAATTGATGAAGGCAAATACAGCGAAATATTCGGTAAGAGTGAAGCATAAGAGAATATTTTTATAATCGCGTATTATTCCCTCATTGGTACGAGGCTTTGGAAATGCCCTTAGACCAAAAAACAATATTGGATGCAGTTAGACAGGCAAAGGAGAAATCTGAGAAGAGGAAATTCACTCAGTCAGTAGAGCTTGTTCTGAAACTGCAGGAAATTGACATGAAATCGCCTGAGGGTAAAATCCAAGAAATTGTAGAGTTGCCTCATGCTCTTGAAAAACCAAACAAGATATGCGTTATTGGCTCTGGAGAATTCGCTCTGAAAGCGAGAAAGGCAAATGCTGATCTCCTTGTTGAAAGGGCCGAGCTTGAGGGGTTAGCTGGCAAGAAACGCGATTTACGGAAAATGGCTAATAGCTACGATTTTTTCATCGCTGAAGCGCCTTTGATGCCTCTGGTGGGCAGAATTTTAGGTCCTGTTTTGGGTCCGAGGGGAAAAATGCCTATACCTGTTCCACCGACAGCAGATATAGCCGCCTTAGTAGCGAAGCACAGGAAGACAGTCGTCGTTAGGTTGCGCAACCAACCGATTTTGCAGTGCCGCATAGGCATGGAAAACATGAAGGAAGAGGAAATAGCCGACAATATTCAGGCGGTTTTTAGAGTTCTGGATGGAAAACTTAAGAAAGGAATGAAAAACGTGAAGTTTGCTTACATAAAGACAGCTATGGGTGCGCCGATAAAGGTTAAGTCATAGGAAAGGGAAGACCGATGCCGTCCGAACAAGTTTTGCAGCGAAAAATGGGTGAAGTTGAACAGATAACTCAGTTGATAAAGCAGCACAAGGCCATTGGAATCGCCAGCTTGCAGAAGGTCCGAGCAATGCAAATGCAAGAGCTGAAGAAGAACTTAGTTGACAAAGTGTACATGCGCGTCATGAAGAACACGCTGATAAAAATGGCCATTGAAAACTGCAAAGAGAAACCTGGATTGGAAAAGCTTGAAGACCACCTAAGTGGACCGAACGTTTTTCTGTTCACGGATTTGAACCCGTTCAAACTAGCCCTCATTCTGGAGAGAGGAAAAGTCAAAACAACAGCCAAGGCTAATGACATAGCTGCTTTCGACGTGACTGTTCCGGCGGGAAACACGGGACAGCCGCCTGGTCCGATAATCAGTCAGTTAAACGCTGTTGGTCTGCCCACCAGAATTGAATCAGGAAGCGTCTGGATTAACAAGGATACATTGGTTGTTAAAAAGGGCGAAGTAATCAATGAAAGACTTGCGAGTGTCTTGTCGAAACTTGGAATAAAACCCGTCGAAACCGGACTTGCGATGAACGCTATGTATGACGATGGGTTGATAATTACTCAGGAGCAACTTAAACCGGACATAGATGGCACCAGACAAAATGTTGAAAGAGCTTTTGCAGATTCATTCTCCTTATCTCTTAGCGTAGCGTATCCAACATCAGATAGTATGGCGGCACTTTTACAAATTGCCCATAGAGAAGCGTATGCACTTGCAATGACTGCAGAAATCCCAAATAGAGAAACGATCGAAGACTTGATTAGAAAGGCGCATGCAGAAATGTCAAGCTTAAGTAGTAGATTGCCTTCCTTAGAGGAAAAGACTGTGCCCTCTGAAAGGAGTGAAAAAAGTTAAAATACTGGTATGAAGAGGTGAAATGGTATGGAATACATTTACGCTGCGATGCTCCTTCACAAAGCAGGAAAAGAAATAAACGAGGAAAACCTAACACAAGTTTTGACAGCCGCAGGCATAAGCGTCGATGCAGTACGCGCCAAAGCGTTGGTGGCTTCTTTGACAGAGGTCAAGATTGACGAAGCAATCAAATCGGCTCCGACAATGATGGCTACGCCAGCAGCACCAACGGCAGCCGCTCCGGCAGCAGAAGCCAAACCGAAGGGAGAAGAAAAGAAGAAGAAAGAAGACGAAAAAGCAAAAGAAGAGGCAGCGCTCGAAGGACTAGGAGCCCTATTCGGTTAATACACTTTTTCTTTCCATCGATTTTTATACACGTCATCAGTGAAGTTCCTGATTGTTGTCCTATTGGCTAGAGGCGACTATGGTTGAAGGTCACTGCTGTGGCGCATCCAATACAAGGATTGATAAAATATCATGGGCTAAAAAAGCCAGTTCAGCGTATTCCCTTTCACGACAGCATATCTGTCTGCATCAAAGCATTGGTTACTACAACGACAGTCGAAACATCGGACTTGCTGAAAAAAGATGTGACAATCGTTAACGGGAAGGAGTTAACGGGAAAAGACAATAAAAGGGTCAAAATTCTTCTTGACCAGCTGAAGAAACTGGCGAAATTCTCTGGGAGTCTCAAAATAGTATCCGAAAATAGTCTCAAGAATGGTAAGGGTTTGGGATTTTCTGCTTCGGGATTCGCGGCTTTAGGGCTGGCAGTATCTAAAGTTCTTGATCTTGAGTTGGATGCGATTTCGCTTTCTGAGATTGTGCGGCTAGGCGCTGGTTCCTCCACTAGAAGTCTGGCAGGAGGTTTCTCGATCTGGTATGCTGATAAAGATGGTAGGTCCTATGCTGAGCAATTAGATGTGCCCAAGAATATGCGTTTCTGGATGGTGATTGTGCCCATACGTTCTGATGTGAAAACCGATGAAGCCCACGTTGAAGTTCTCAGTTCTCCACTGTTTAAGACAAGGTTGAGAAACGTTGATCATCTACTTCAGAAAATGAGAGATGCCATCAAAAACGGAGATGTTGCCACGATAGGACAGGTAGCTGAAGAGGACACGCTGAGTCTTCACGCGATAACCATGACTGGCAGGTCGCATATGGTGCTTTGGGAACCGGAAACGATTCGCATATTAAAGGAAATCATCCGCCTTAGGGAAGAAGGGATCTCAGCATGGTACTCGATGGACACTGGGCCATCTGTCTTCATAAACACGTTTTCGGAAAATTCTGGAGTAATCACTGATCGCCTTCACGAAATTGGGTGCAACAACATCGTAACCAGCGGAGTAGGCGGAAAACCTTTCCTAGCTAGTAATCATCTTTTTTAGGCTCACAGCAAGCGCTATCGGTATCCATCCACATATAATCATCAGGGTTCCTGGAAAGGCGCTCCATTCGTAATTGAGCATTAACGTTTCGAAAACAAAGAAAGACATGCACATAGTGATAACTGACAGAATCGCAGAGTTCCTTCCAAACTTTTTGAAAGTCTGTATGGCAAGCAAGCCTGCAAAGAAGAAATCACCTAAACCTAGAGACATGTAAAGTAATCCTCCTTGTTCAATCGTGATTATTGGGACGGTAGGTAATGAAACCAACACTGGAAGCCTTAAAGCCGAAACATGTCTTGCCGCGGAAACCATAGTTCCCGTGAATAAGACAAGTATTATGTCCATCGCTGTTAGGAGACCAGCAAAAACCATTGTTGTTTTCCAGCTGAATAGACTGCCTAGGTAAATGATTATCAGAACTGCAAAAATCAGTCCATACAAATCCAGTAAGTAAGGAAACCAGAGTGGTGTTCTGCTGAAAAATGCGTATAATCCTATGAATAGAGCCGGCGGCAAAACTGCCAAAACCCATCTTTCTCCTGTTGCAGTTTTCTCTCTGTCCACTAATGTCATTACTGCGAATCCGGCTATGCAGTAAAAGGCTACAGCCCCGTAGACCGTGGTGCCACGCAAACCAAACCCAAATAAGCTGACAGTACCCGCGACAAGGCTAATCATAATAAACACAAAAGAAAAAAGCCTAGCTCTAGTTTCTCGAAAACCTGAAAAAACATATGCGAAGATGAAAAGTAGCATGGAGTAAGCGAAGAGAAACACAGTCATTATTGCAATCTCTGGAACGAAAACAACAAGAGATATAGTCACGCTCATTGCGACCACCAGAAGAATGGCGTCCCGGGTTCTGAACTCTTTCTCTTCAACAACACCTTTCAGCTGGTGTTCAGCTCTTCTGCTCAGAAACATGGCTACGATAGTAACTATGAAAAGCGTAATCGGCATGGTTATGTCGAAATACATGTTTGCACATAACCAAAGTCAAACATTTAAACTTAAGGGGAGCAAAACTGCACATTCAAGATTGCTAAAGAAGCGATAAGTGCTTCTTCAGTTCTCACAGTTTCTGTTCCTTGTCTCGGAATAATGTTTACAGCGAAATCCGCCACATCGTTTAAACGGAATCCTTCCACTTTGGCAATTTCGTTTAATCCATGCGTTGGCGCTCCGAAAGCTATGAGAATAGTGTTTGCTTTCATCCATTTTCCAGCAATGTCTTTAGCAGTGTCTGCAAACGGAGCACCGTATTTGGATGTAGCAATAACTAAGTCGAAATCTCCATTTTTCACGATGTCTACGAACGAATGATTTTCAACGATGACTCTGTAACCCCAGTATTCTGGTATCTCATCGTGGTTTACCTGCTCTACTTCGACCCGCTTATCGATTTTGGCGATTTTTACGGTAACGCGTTTGGACACGGACAACTGTAGATCTGAGGCTAATGCTGGCTGTTCAACACCAATGTCTACAAGCGCGCCTTCGCTTGTCTTGGATACGATTAATCCTTCACGGTATTCACCCACTCTCAATCCTTCTATCCTGCGGTTTATTGGGTGATGTGGCGTTCGCAGCGGCGGAAGTATGCCTGCATACTGTAGTTCTGGCTCCAATTTGAAAATCTTCTTCCGAAGATATTGCGGAGTCTCCACATAAGCAAGCAACTTTGCGATTAAATTCATATCAGGTGTTTGATTCACTTTCGAGTTGTCTAGATAAATAATGATTTTCCCAACTCTGAAAATTGCCGCTGCTCTTCCAATCAAGCCTATTTTGGAAGTTTTCTCACGTAGGTGTGGAGTATCAGAGACAACCGAGGCTGGTATGGCTATCGAAAGTTTTCTATCGTTCAATCCGTTTTCCGCCTTGTTCCTCTGAGACGGCAGTTATGAACCTTTTTGCTTAAAAGCTAAAAGCATAATATAAAACTCACATTGGAATAAACTTGGGTGTGCTGGAATTGCTGAAACCAACTATTCTCGATAATCTTACCAGAATTAAACAAGTTGATAAGAGCAACATGCTCTCTTTCTGCGTTGACGCTCCAAAACATTATGGTGAAGCAGCGAGACTAGCCCAAGCAGTCTCAATTGATTATCCCGAACCTAAGATAATCATTGTTGCAGGTATGGGTGGTTCCGGTATTGGCGGCGAACTTTTAAAAGACTGGACAAGAGACAAAATCGCAGTTCCGATTGAAGTCAACAGAGAGTATAGGCTCCCCGCATACGCTGACAAGAACACGTTAGTGATCGTTGTGAGTTATTCAGGAGAAACTGAAGAATCTCTAAGCGTTTTTCTGGATGCAATTGAACGACGATGTATGATCATTTGCATAAGCTCCGGCGGAACACTGCAGGAGTTTGCCAACAAATTGAATATTCCACATTTACTCGTTCCTTCCGGCATGGTTCCCCGCGTAACTCTTCCTTACCTCTTCATTCCCCTGCCAATATTGCTGGAGAAAATCGATCTGGTCTCAGATGTTGAACAGGAAATTTCCGAAACTGTCAAAGTCCTAAATCAAGTTATTGATGCAAACTCGCCTGAAAAGCGGTTCAACGACAACTTTTCGAAGATGTTAGCTTCGAGTATATGCGGGACGATTCCGGTGGTTTACGGGTTTGGGTTTTATCGCGCTGTTGCGCAACGTTTCAAGACACAGCTTAATGAGAACAGTAAAGTTCCTGCAAAATGGGAGTCTTTCCCAGAGCTTAACCACAATGAAATTGTTGGGTGGGAAACAGTTGGTGAACTTGCAAAGTATTTCTCAATAATCCTCATTCGAGATGATGATGAGCCACGATGGCTACGTCAAAGAATCGAAACTACAAAAGAATTGATATGCAAAGAATCAGTGAAGACCTTCGAGATTCAAAGCATCGGCAAGAGCAGAATGGCAAAAATGTCATCTATAATATGTACAGGAGACTTCACCAGCGTGTATTTAGCCGTACTACGAGAGATCGATCCGACACCTGTGAGAACGATAAGCGTGCTAAAGGAGAAGATTAGGCAGAGTGGAATGAAAGATAGAGTAATACGTGAACTGCGAAAAATCGCAGAGAAATGATCGCAGCTCAAGCTTTTTCCGTGATGAAACCTGTAAACATTTTTTCTGCTGTTTCAAGTGACACCATTTGCGGCGGATGCTTGAACGCATAAGCGCATATGGGTATTACTGCTCCTTTGAGTTTTCTGTCTAAAGAGATTTTCACTGCTCTTATCACGTCGAATAGGACGGAGCCTGCGTTTGGTGCATCTACCGTTGAGAGTTTCAGATCTATTTGCACGGGAACATTGCAGAAGTGTAATCCCTTGATCCAGAAGTAGCTGTCGCGTTTGTTCTGCAGAAAATCCACGTAATCTGTTGAACCTGCCACCACTTCAGCCTTATACGGTAAAGCAGCCTCAACAGACTGCGTCTTGACGGCGCGCTTGATGTCCCTTGTTCTTTCCAAAGTATCCAGAGACTCTGTGCCTCCACCAACATCAAGCTGATAAGTCTCCATAATGCGCACACCACTCATCGAAAGCAGCTTCAGCAGTGTCTTGTGAAGCGTTGTGGCGCCAACTTGGTCGATTAGATCGTCGCCAGCAAGAGGCAACCCAACCTCTTCGAACCGTCTGCTCCATGCTGCATCACTTGCAATAAAGTTCGGCGTACCATTTATGAAAGCGCAGCCAGCAGCTAAAGCCTGTTCTGCATAGTATCTAGAGGCTTCCACGGCTCCACTTGGGAGTAAATTAAGCACGATTTCAGTTTCAGTTTCTTTCAGTGCTCTGACAACATTGGTTTCAGGTACACTGTTGATCCGAATGACAGCTTTTGTGTATTCGCCTACGCCATCTAAGACAGGACCTTTATGCACTATAACATTAGTCAAGGGGACGTCAATTAGTTTTGGGGTGTTATTCGGCTGCGCGAAAATGGCTTCAGCTAGGTCTTTTCCAACTTTCCGGTTGTCAACATCAAACGCCGTGACGATTTGAATGTCTCTTGGATGTAAACTCCCTAGCTCAAGATAACGCAATCCAACGCTATCTTCGGTTTTTTTGCTGTTGCCGTAATATTGCAGGCCCTGAACGAGGGCTGATGCACAGTTCCCGACACCAATTAGAGCGACTTTTATTTTCGGCACAGTTAGCACCTCAATGTCATTCCCTTAGTTTTTAATCCCATTTATAAATTGCTACGCCTTCTCGATGGAATCAAGTATGATGAAGCCAGATTTTGAGAGTTGGTCGTTGATGGATCATTTGCTCTTCAGGGAAGTTTATACTTTCTAACTGCCTATTGTTCTTTCACATACACTTAGTCTGGCGGACAGTTGAGACATCAATAACATAAACGATTCACTTCTGGCCATATACAGAGCTTAAATCGTTGGAATCCTCTGATCAACTGCAGGCGTTTTTCTCGCCATCACATCTGCCTTTTTCTAATTCTCAGAATTAGAAAAAACCCTATAGGCGACAGACTAGAACTAGCTTGAAGATTTATTATTAGGGAAGTCTTAAAGTCTTTGAAAAATCAAGTTAGATGAGGCTGCGCAGAATTGAACAGCGAAGCGGAAACTCCTGACAAGTTCATGGTAATCAACGAGTTAGCACGCCGTAGAGGTTTTTTTTGGCAGTCATATGAAATATATGGCGGCGTAAGTGGTTTCGTAACCTACGGTTTCCTAGGTGCAAAACTGAAACAGAACATTGAAAAAAAACTTCGAGCGCTTTTCGTAAACAAACTCGGTATCTTAGAGATAGAGTCGCCCATAATTGCACCGGCCGAAGTTTTTGAGGCTTCAGGCCATGTGAATCATTTCAAGGAGCCCATGGTTGAGTGCTTGAAGTGCAAGAAAAGGTTCCGTGCAGACCATCTGCTCAGAGAATCTGCGAAAATAAGCGAAGCAGAAGCTGAAAAACTAACCCTCAAGGAATTGCAGGCAACGCTCCAAAAGCACAGAGTCAGCTGCCCAGAATGCACGGGCTCATTTGACGAGCCAAAACAGTTTCTGACGATGTTTGAGACCACAATAGGTCCTTATGCTGGAGCAGTGGGTTATGGCAGACCTGAAGCAGCACAGGGAATATTCGTGGAGTTTAACCGTTTGTACGAAATGGTAAGAGAGAAGCTTCCATTCGGCGTTCTGCAGATCGGCCACGCTCTAAGAAACGAAATCTCGCCTAGACAAGGACTGATAAGATTAAGAGAATTTACAATAGCAGATTTAGAATTCTTTTTCGACCCAGATGAACCCGACTGCTATATGCTAAAGGAAGTTGAAAACGAAGCGTTACGTTTTCTTCTGGCTGAAAATAGGCAAAGATGTTCAGAAGAAATCACTGAACTCACAATCAAAGAAGCTTTAGAAAAAGGAATAGTCAAGGCGGAGTGGCAAGCAGTTTTCATGGCTTACGCCAAACAGCTATTGACTAACTTGGGTGTTCCTGCTGAAAGACAACGCTTCATTGAGAAGCTTCCATGGGAAAGAGCGCACTATTCCCTTCAGAGCTTCGACCAAGAGGTCTACGTTGAGCGTTGGGGCTGGGTTGAAGTTTCCGGGCATGCTTATAGAACGGATTATGATTTGACGAGCCACATGAAAGGCAGTGGCGTCGACATGCAGATTTTCAAAGAGTATGAAAAACCCGTTGAAAAAGAACAGTTAGTCATTAAACCCATCATGGCCAAGCTTGGACCTGCCTTCAAAAAAGAAGCTGACAAAGTTGCCGAAATGCTTTCCAAAGTCAATCCTGAGAAAATCGAAGCTTCTCTAAAGAGGGAAGGTTGCTGTATGCTTGGGCAATACAAGATTCTGCCCGAGCACGTAGAAGTTGTAAGTCAGAAAACTGTGGAGCGTGGAAAGCGTTTTGTTCCTCATGTCGTGGAGCCAAGTTTCGGTTCAGACAGGCTTTTCTATGTGGCTCTTGAGCACGCTTACCGTGTCAGGGAAGACAGAAACATATTGAGTTTTCCTAGGGACATTGCCCCAGTGCAAATTGGCATTTATCCTCTTGTAAGCAAGGATGGCATACCGAAGAAAACGCTGGAACTGCATAAAATGTTGCTCGACGAAGGTTTTGTAGTTGAATATGATGCGGCAGGTTCTATTGGTAGACGATATGCTCGCGCAGACGAAATCGGCATACCTCTAGGCATAACAGTGGACTATGACACGCTTAAGAATAACACGGTAACCATCCGTGACCGGGACTCATGGAAACAGGTGAAAACCCAAATTGAAAATTTGCCTGACCTTTTGCACAGATATTTCCGGTGGAAAATCAATTTTGAGAATCTGGGCAACCCTATTTGAAAGTTGATTTTTCGTTACCTTTTTTAATACTTCTATTTATATAGTAATAAGAAAAACAAGCCTGTTTTGCGGGCGGGAAAAACTTTGGTGCTTCCAGCAGAAACTGAGGAACGTGTGAAACGAAGAGCGTTAAACGTTTGCCAAGATCACCTTAGAAAGGTCTTAGAAGTGACTAGAAAGGTTCCTCAACTGATTGATTCTTTCGCAAGAAACGATAAGGAACGAACAAAACAGCTCTTCAGTGAAATCAAAAGCGGCGAAGATGAAGTAGACAATGCAACACGTCTGGTTTCGCAGGAACTGGCCGAGATAGGGGCTATTTTGATCAGCAGAGAAGACTTCTTGAGATTTACAAATCTGACAAGCGAGATTGCGGATTTCTCTGAAGGTATAGCATTCCGCCTTTTCGAAATAATGCAACACAACTGGAATGTGCCGGGGGACATAAAGAAGGATATGTTGAAGCTTTCAGAGGCTTCATTTGAATCAGTTGTTAAGCTTAGAGAAACAATGATGGTTCTCAGTTACGGTCCAACTAAGACAATGGAAAAGGCTAAAGACGTAGAAATAGCTGAAAGAGCGGTTGACGAAATCTACCGTGAGTTGGAAATAAAACTGTTAAGCAGCAAAATTGATTTTCCAGCTTTAATTCTCTTGAGAGATGTTCTGCAACTGTTGGAAGATTCAGCTGACAAGGCGCAAGATGCCGCAGACGCTGTGCGTATTCTATCTTTCATAATGTAGAAGGCGAAAAACTCCAATGCCCAAAAAAGTTGAGGTAGAATTCCTTGAAAACTTCTTAGTTGTATGGGATCCAGTTGAAGGTTCTGAACTTTACAAAATGGGTTATTACGGAAAACCCTTAGGAATTCCCAAGCCCAAGATTCCTGAATTCAATGTTCCTCTGATCTTCGATCTGATGGAAGGTTTGTATCTAACTGAAAAAGGGAAGATAACTGTCTATGAAGGAAAGGAAAAACGTAGTATAACTCTTCAAAAGTTGCGGCAGAAGGCTAAGCAACTGTATGAAGAATTCGAGGAGAAATACGCTGTTTATCGTGATCTGCGAGAGGAAGGCATGATTGTAACGCCTGGGATAAAGTTCGGATGTGATTTTGCAGTCTACAAGTATGGACCTGGCGTGGAGCATGCGCCGTACATGGTTTCGGTAAAAAAAGCCAATTCTGAAGTAACGGCTACCGAAATTGTTAAGGCTGGCAGGCTTGCGACAACCGTTAGGAAAAGATTCATTATCGCTGTACCTGACATTGAAAGGGGAAAGATAAACTACTTAATGTTCAAATGGTTCAAAGCATAATTCTGAATCAGTTCTGATGCCCTCGCAGACAGTTATTGTTGGCCTTTGGCAATCTCAAGCAGTTCTTCTTCTAAAGTGGGCAGACGTGTAGGCTTCTCGATCACTCGGCCAATTTCTTTGCCTTCTTTGTTAATAAGTACAATTAAGGGGATTCTGTTGACATTGAATGTTTCAACTTCTGGAGGTGAAGGCGGGATCCTCCATTTTCTAGTATGACTTAACGGATCTTTCTTGAGTCCACCAAAGATTCTAACTCTCAGTCCTGTTGCTTCAGAAATAAGAGCCAAGATTGAGATAACCACGCTGCAGTCTTTACACCATCCGGCTGAAAAAGCAACTATTACGTACTCATCTGCAACCTTCTTAAGTTGCTTTATTGTTTCAAGTTTCGGCTGATATGTCTGTTTATTTACTGAGAATTCCTCTCGGAACCGTGGTTCTAGTCTTTCCAAATACTGGTTTACCGTAACTGTTTTTCTTTCAATTTCAGATAGATCAATGCTCATCTTCAGCCTGGCATTAACGTTTGGTTTGCAAATTCTCCTCTGACATATTGATGTGGATAAATCTTCGTCGCTTTCAATCTACAGCCTGCTGCTATTGTTACGTCATCTGCGATGACTGAAACTGAATCTATTTTCGTTTGTTTTTTGGGGCTTGAAAGAACTGTCACATGTCTTCCAACAATGCTCTCTTGTATTTTCGCTTTTTCCTCGATTATAACTCTGTCCATGATGGCCGAGTTCTCTATTGTGACATCCTTGCCGATCTGTGTGTAGTTATCAATGCAGGAGTTAACTATTCGCGCGCCGTCGCTTATTTTGCAGTGTCTTCCTATCAGCACGGAGCCGTCAATCTTGATTTTTCCTTGGTTAATTTTTGCGACGATTTCCTTTCTTCTCTTCATTGATTCAGAGCTTTCTCCTTGAACCCATATTCGCTTATCTTCGCCTATTCTGCTGCCGAAATCTGTCAATGATGTGAAACTGCCGTTAAGCATATCGTGCATGGCTTCCAAATAGTGTTTGGGAGTGCCTACATCATACCAGTTTCCCTTCAACGTATATCCGTACACTGGTCTACCGGTCTTGATCAAGTACGGAATAAAATCGAAGCCAAAATCTAAGCGATTGTTCTCTTTGATTAGCTGTTTTACTCCTTTTTCTTTGAATATTTCCCTTATTTCTGGTGAAACAACGTATAACCCTGTGTTTGCAAGATTTGAGGGTGCTTCTTTTGGTGATGGTTTCTCAACGAATCTGGCAATTTTTCTGTCCTTGTTTATGTCAGCTATTCCGTAGCCTTCAACTTTTTCCACTTCCCTCAACGCTATAGTCATGACTGCACCTTTCTTGTGGTGGAATTCTGCAATGTCTTTCACGTTTACATCGAAGATGTTGTCTCCCTGAACGGCAAAGACAGGATCTCTAACATTGTAGTACTCCATACTTATTCTGGCAGAATCCGCGCTTCCCAGATCCTCTACGTTAGGTTGATATTTCACGTGGATGCGAGGCTTTATGCCGTAAATCGTGGAGAATCCATAACCAGACTCAAAATAGTCATGTAGATCTCTATAATTTGTGTAGCCTTTCACGCCGAAAATGAAGTTGCGAATGCCCTGACGCGCGAGAGACAACAGTGAAAACTCTATTAATGGTCGATTTAGCAAGCGAATACATGCCTTGCTTGTTTCTGCCGTGAGCGGCAGTAATCGTTTTGCCTTTCCGCCGACTGGGATAATCACTCTTAATTTTTCCGGCGCGTAATTGTCATGCAATAATTGTCACCAACAAACTTTGTAATGTTCTATTCATGTGAACCGTATTAAACTTTCGAAATGAAAACGCGAATTTTATAACTTGTAAAGATTTATGGTATTGCAAGGTTCGAATGGTAATGGGAAAACTTGGGGCTTATTTGCGTTTAATGCGTCCTCTAAACTGCTTAATGATGGGATTCGCCGTCGTAGTGGGCGCGGCGCTGACAAACTCGAGTGATCTAGGCTTTTTTTGGTCTAATCTTGTCTACGGTTTTCTTACGGGCTTTCTGTTGACCGCTGCTTCTATGTCTGTAAACGATTACTACGATCGGGAAATTGACGCAATAAATGAACCAAACCGCCCAATTCCCAGCGGCAAAATCAAGCCTAAGTACGCCCTAGTCTTCGCATCTGGTCTCACATTAGTTGGTTTTGCAGTTGCCTATCTAACGAATCTTTTATGTTTTGCAGTCGCTATAATCGCTTGGATGGTTTTTGTAGCTTATTCTACTGTTGGAAAGCGTAGTGGGCTTCTTGGCAATTTTCTTGTCAGCACATGCGTTACTATCCCGTTCATCTATGGAAGTGTGGCAATTGCTAACGCGATAGAATTGAACGTTTTGCTTTTTGCTTCTATGGTTTTTCTTTCGAACACAGGCCGAGAGATAACCAAAGGAATTGTAGACGTCAAAGGCGATGAATCGCGAAAGGTGAAAACTCTAGCAGTGCGCTACGGAGAAAAAAGCGCGGCAGTTTCTGCTTCCATCCTTTATGTTGCTGCCGTCTTGTTAAGTCCAATTCCATGGCTTCTGAGCATCGTTTCCTTCTGGTTCATTCCTTTCGTAGTCGTAACTGATTTTGGACTTATTGCCTCCTCAGCCACTCTTTTGAAAGATTTTTCGAGAGAAAACGCTCGAAAAGTCAAGAATCACGTTCTCTTATTGTTCATTTTCGGATTGGTGGCGTTTGTAGTTGGTTCATTAAGGTGAGCTCTTGTTTAGCGAAGTTCTCGACAATGTTCTTCTGGTTTTTATCTGCTATACATACATGATACTGTTAACTCAAAGGATATGACCTTTTATGACAGCCGCTTTTCTAGTGATTAACTAAGAAGCTGATATGAAATATGTGGTGAATAGGCTCTTAGCCTCAAACTTATCACAGATGCGGTGCGGATTATTTGGATGCCCTCTCGAACATCAAGACGACGATTTTTCTTGTACACCTATTTGCATGAGTACGTCCCTTGAATTCTTGTGGAGGGTGCTGGGAGAACGATCATTAATGGTTTTGCTGCGGCAACATATTTTTTGAAGTAGTCAGTGTTTCCAATTTCTACAAATTCGTCGGCATTCTCGTTCATTGCCAATTTGGCTTGAGCCAATTTCCTAGCCTCCAGGAAAGCCTTTTCTAGCGTCAAGGCTTTCACAAAATGTTCTACCTAGAAACGCGTTCATGCTGGTTCTGTGTGAACGGTGACTACTGTTTCTGCGAAGTGTTCTTTTATTTTCTCTTCTATATGTGATGCGATTTGATGTGCTTTTTCTATTGAGATCTGCTTAGTGAAAACACAGCCTATGTTTATGTAGCGTTTCTTATCGGCGATGTAAGTCACTATCCCCTTTATTCGTAAAGCTTCTTGATAGTTTTCGGCTGTTTTGTGGACTATTTCTTTTATTTCCGCTTCTTTTACTGTGTGGCCTTTCCGTTTCTTAGACTTGAATGGTTCTATGTGTACTGTTACATCTTCAACGTCCTTTATGCTTCCTATCATTTCGTTCTCGATTTTCTCGGCTATTTCATGGGCTTCATGAATAGATAATTTCGGATCTACGCGCGCATGCAATGTTATGTAGAGTTTGCCATCTGTATAAGCAGTGGTTATCTCATGTGTTTCTTTCACACCTCTAACCTCTGTCGCTATTTTTTCCACAAGTTTTTCTGTTCGCATTTCTGCTTCGTGAGGTTCGATGTGAATTGAGACGTCCGCATTTCCCAAAGAGGCCTTTATGCTTCCTTCAATCTTCGAGGCTAGATCATGAGAATCTTCAAGGTTCATGTAATCTGGAACTTGCACGGTAGCACGGACAAACGTCTTTTCTCCTGCTTTTCTGATCTTTAGGTCTTCGCATTTGTTGACGCCTTTTGTCCTAAGTATTTGCTTCTTGATTTTGTCTGCTACGTCTTTTGATATGGTGTCGCTTAATTCCATTCCGCTGCTCCAAGCAAGTTTGATGCTGAGGTAAGACAGCAAACACCCTAGAACTATTGATGCCAGAGAATCGCCATAGTTAAAATTCAAGACGGTCAGTCCAAATCCCAGAAATGCAATGATTGTCGAACTCAGATCTGCAATTGCATGATAGAATCCTGCTCTTAGCGTGGTGCTTTCGCTTTTTCGTCCTCCAAAGAGGGTTCCTACTCTGAAGAAGTCTATGCAGAATGTGTAGCCTATTGCTATGAAGCCAATATATTGAATTTCAGTGTTGATGGTCTGGTTGTTTACTATTTTCAGGATGGCCTCATATATTATCAGTAGTGCTACACCAATTAGCGCAATTCCGCCTATTAGTCCACCTATTGACTCGAATTTTTCATGTCCATACATGTGTTCCTCGTCTGGCGGTTTGAGAGAGGCTCGGGTTGCAATGAGTAGCACAAACGTTGTTGAAGCGTCGAGTAGTGCGTGTAAGCCGTCGCTTATTATTGCCAGACTGCCCACAATCAAGCCCAAAGATAATTCGACGATAACTACACTTGATATCGCGATTGTTGACAGTTTCAATGCTTTCAGTTTGTAGTTGTTTTCCATGATTTTTACAACACTATCTGGGTGATACTCCTTTTAACCCGGGATTTAAGAATTATGGGTTGACAGCAAATAGGATTTAGATACCGCACAGCTCCTATCAAGGAAGTTTAAATCTTTAAAAAGTGAACAGACATTTAGGTTTGAAAGCAATAATGAAAGGAAAGGTTGATGATTGTGTCCTTTGTACCTATAAGCGAAGTCTTGGAAGGAGGCTATAATGACAAGAGGGTTGTCATTCGCGGCTGGGTTTACCGTAAAAGAGAGGGAAAGCAAACTATTTTTCTCGTGGTGCGCGATTCGACAGGTGTAATTCAATGTACTGTCAAGACTGAGAGCCCGGCGTGGGCTGATTCCAAGAAGCTAACGATTGAGTCCTCACTGTCGTTGGAGGGTACGGTCAAACAGGACAAACGGGCGCCAGGTGGGTTCGAGATTTCTGTTGAGAAGATTTCGATCATCGGTTTAGCTGAACTTTTTCCGATAAGCAAAGATAAAAGTGAAGAGTTTCTGCGGGACATGCGACATTTGTGGCTTCGAAGCCGCAAAATGAATTTGGTGATGAAAATCCGTAGCGAAGTGCTGGAGTCTTCACGTGAATTTTTTAAGAGCCAAAAGTTCATTGAGGTTTCTCCGCCCATGTTCATCTCAGCCGCGGTGGAAGGCGGTTCAACACTCTTTGGTCTGAAGTATTTTGACCAAGACTTGTATTTGACTCAGAGTTCTCAGCTTTATCTGGAGATTTTGATTTATTCGTTGGAGAGGGTCTATTGTATCGCGCCGTCTTTCCGTGCTGAGAAGAGCCGAACGATTAGACATTTGACTGAATATTGGCACATGGAGGCTGAGTGGCCTTTTGTTGACATGAAAGATTTGATGCATTTTGAGGAGGAGCTCATGGCTCACATTTGCAGAAGAACTCTGGAGAGATGTAAGAAAGAATTTGAGGAATTGAATGCAGATATTTTGAAGGTGGCTTCCGTCAAAACACCGTTTCCGAAGATAACCTACACTGAAGCGATTGAGAGGCTCACTGCTAAGGAGTCTAAGATAAAGTGGGGCGACGATTTGGGCTATGAGGAGGAGAAGGCTCTGGCTGACGAGTTTGGAAAGCCTTTCTTCATATACGATTATCCGACGGCGATAAAGGCGTTTTACTGTAAGACTTACAGAGATCGTCCAGAAGTAGCGATGTCAACCGACATGTTGGTTCCTAGGATAGGCGAAATCTCAACAGGTGGTGCGAGAGAGGACGACAAGGAGATATTGATTAAGCGAATCAGGGAGATGAGCATGGACGAGAAGGATTATGATTGGTATTTGGATCTGCGGCGTTATGGTACAGTTCCACACGTTGGTTTCGGTATGGGTGTGGAGAGACTGTTGACATGGATGCTTGATTTGGAAAACATTATTGACTCAATACCGTTTCCGAGGACAACGAGAAGATTCTACCCTTAAGGGCAGCCTTTGCCAATCGTGCAAATTGGAAAACGATAACGAGATTCTTGTTTGTGTGAAACGTATCAGGAAAAAAGGAAGAAGTTTTGTTTACTTCTTTTCCAGTTGTTTCTTCAGGTCTTCGTACGTTGCTTTAATGTCCTCGACTGAAGCCTCGTCTTCTAATGTTGAAACGTCGCCTAAGGCTGCTCCGACGAGTACTGCTTTCAAGAGTCTTCGCATGATTTTTCCACTGCGGGTTTTAGGTAGTTTGTTGACAATTATAATTGCGTCTGGCGTAGCTATTGGGCCGATTGTGTTTCTGATATGTTTCACAAGATCTGCGCGAAGTTCATCTGATGGGGTGAAGCCGCTTCTCAACGTTACGAAGGCCACTGGCACTTCGCCTTTTACTGGGTCTTCTTTGCCCATAACTGCGGCTTCTGAAACTGATGGATGTGACACAAGCGCGCTTTCAAGCTCAACTGTGCCTATCCTGTGACCAGCGACTTTCAAGACTTCGTCAGCTCTTCCAAGTAGCCAGAAATATCCGT
>CAYHEV010000013.1:0-10037 GCA_964355725.1 uncultured Candidatus Bathyarchaeia archaeon
GATGGATGTCACTATTAGAGAGGCAAAGGAAACAGACCTTCAACTAGTTAGAAAGTACACTGTTGAGACTGCTTGGACAACTCTTTCTGAAAGCGAGAGGAAAGAACTAGACAAGGAAAAGTGGACCAAACATATCCTAGAAGTGTTCGAGAAACTCTCTAAGAGAGAGACTGACAGAATATTTGTAGCTGAAGACAAAAGCCATGCTTTTATCGGATATTTGTGGGTTGGAGAAGGCAGCAACATGCTGACTGGCTTGAAGCACGGCTATGTCTATGACATATTTGTCAAGAAAGAATCCAGAGGGATGGGCATTGGAAAAATACTTCTAGAGAAAGCTGAAAGCTATTGTCGAGAAAAAGGCTATTCAAGAATTCGGCTCATGGTATTTGCTAATAATACGAATGCCATAGGACTCTACAACAAGATGGGTTTCAAAACAGAACAGATGCACATGGAAAAAGCACTAAGCTGAAAGCACATCATCTAGCAGCATAACTCTGCTGGCATCGTTCTGAGCGTCAAAGTTTCTGTGTTACTGACACAGTAAGCTGTAGTTAAGCTTCTTTTCTACTTGATATTCTCTTCATGGCCTAGTCTTTAATACTGATTTCGTCTAATCTTGTCTTCTGGGTGTCAATAGTGGTTGACATAATGCTATTGCAGACAGTGTCGATAGACATCGCTTTTGCTGGTGTGTTTGCAGCAGCCGTCTACTACATTTTTCAGATTACGCATCATACACCAAGCTTGCTTCAAGAACAAGAGAATATCCATTCTTGGAACACGCTGCCACCAAAAGCTTCCTAATAAACCTCAAGGAAGAAGTTCACTACAGATCTCTAACTCTCAAAACCCTCGCTGAGAACATACTTTCACAAAAAGAAAAGAAACGCTAGTTGGAAAGTGATTGTTCTAGTTGCTTGATTGCCCAGCCAATGCCACGTAATGCCCTGCTAGATCGGAATCATTTGGAATCTGATCGAGAGGCATCTCGTACATTGTGAGGATTCACTGACCTGAAGACTGCTAACGAGGTCGTTATTGCCACCATAACAAGAGATGCAAAAAACACTAGCCTACCCAGATCAGTCAAGAAAACTGGCAATAATACATCGTGAAGAACTGCCAAGCTGACAATGAATAGCGCACATAGAGCGAACGTAAACCATGAAAGAATCTTAGCCCATCGTTGATTAAGAAACAATCCACTCGCGGTTACTATGCACGATGCAGCGGTCAATTCAAGAAAAATCGTAAGTATGTTTTGAAGACCTGTAATTCCTCCGCTGGCTGGAATATAGCTTGAGGCTCGGTATGGCGGCGGATAAGGCATCATGGGAATAAAAAGAATGAAGAAAATGAACATGGCGATTAATAGGAAATTTGCTCCAGCAAGCCGCTCTACTTTGGCCGCGGTTTTCTCGACTTTGACGAACTCTACAGTAAGCATCGCCCCTATTCCCAAGATCCAAGTACCCATAATCAGAGTGGAATACGTGAAAAGCATGGAGTATGTCTGATCACTTTCAGTGCGAGTCACACCGCCCTCGTTTGAAACTGTTGAACCTGAAACTGTCGCAGAAATATTCCGCGTACTTGATCCGTATTTAACTGATATCGTGACAAAGAAAACTGGAGTCGTAACCATGTCAGACGGAAGTTCAGTGACTGTTGTGTAATGCATTCTCACGGTGAACGTGGTATTTCCTACGTCGAGGTTTTTCTCTTCACCAGAATAGGCAGCTTCAGCTACTATGTAAAGCGAATTATCTTTCTCTCTAGCGAATGTTGATCTAATCTCCAGCAAAGCAACTGAATTTTCAGCGAGATTCTCGATGGTAAAATTGCAGTCGAAAAATCCACCGGTGCGCGTTCCGGTGATCGTCAAAGGATCAGAAGAATTGTACTCCACACTCATTAGTCGTATCTGATTCATCACTGTTGCCTGCAGAGAATCCGTAACAAAAACACTATGATATTGGAAAACAAAAAACGCTGTCAGAACAACCAATAACAGCGCCACTGACACTTTCACTCGGAACATATTATCAACATCACAACTTTGACGAAAGAAACAATTAACTCTTGTTACATCCACGAATACTTGCAGGCTTACTGCAAGTAGACAAAAGCTGAACAGCTCCGCAGACCAAACTTCATTAACGACCCGTTGAACCGCTGCGCCGCAAAACTCACACTGAATGCTTTTGTTCCCATCACATTGATTCTCTCAGCACAAGCTCAAAAACTTCATATTCAATGAGCATCTGTTGCTCTTGTGAAGCGATGCCGTATGCCCAAAATCCTAGTACTATATTACAGTCGAACCGGAAACACGGAAAAAATGGCCAAAGCCGTAGTAGATGGAATAAAAACAGTCCAAGGGGTCGAAGCAGAGCTGAACTATTACGTGCCGCCTGAAACACTAAGCGAATTCAACGCCATAATAATAGGCATCCCAACATACCATCACGACATGCCAGTCGGTTTCAAGACTTTCTTCGAAGAAGTAGCCGTGAAAAACATTAACCTGAAAGACAAGATAGGAGCAGCATTTGGCTCCTATGGATGGAGCGGAGAAGCACCAAAATTATCCATTGAAATCATGAAAAACAAGTTCGGAATGAACATAACTGAACTGCCGCTCCTGACTAAATACGCGCCAGATGAGGCTGCACTGGAAAAATGCAGAACGCTTGGCAAAAGAATTGCCGAAAACCTTATGCACAAAGCTTAGTATGTTTTCTGAAGTAGGAGGAAAAACCTTGAACCCAAAAGATGAAATGGTGAAGTTCCTTAGAGACCAAATCAAAGTCGAAAACACGATTGTCGAATCATTGAACAAATCCTTGCCAGATATTGGAAACCCTGCTGTCAAAGGCGTTTTGAAAGGAATATCTCTGGACTCTGTGAAACACGCTGAAATGTACGCTTCAGCCGTTAACCTGTTGACAACAGTCTCCAAAGCTTTGACCCAAGAGAATCTGGACAAGCAAAAAGCCCTGGTAGAAAAACACATAAAAATGGAAGCAGAACTCATCGAGAAAATCAGCAAGATACTACCAAGCGTCGAAGACAAGAAAGTGAAGCTTCTCCTAACAGCAATTCTAGCTGATGAAAAGAGACACCATGAACTTCTGAAAGAAATCTTGGAGATTCTCGTCAAAGGCGAAACAATAACGGAAGCAGACTGGTGGGACATACTATGGAAAGACGTTCCATTCCACGGCTCGCCCGGAGGCTAAAACACTACCTTCGGAACAAGCACCATCACCAGATTTTTCCAATTTTGAATATTAAAACTTGAGCTTTGCCTCAGCTCCACGTAGAACGTCGCAGAGTTGCCAGAGGAACATGTTCTTTCTCATTCTTTACACCTCCGATTTGATAAGTGTCCGGAACTAGCATTCCTTTGACTCCCACATCTTTGACGAGTTGCACCATTACTGCTAGAGTATCAACCGCCGAGTCGTGCACCCTCTTCAGCATTGTTGCCATTTCAACACCGTTGGCAGTCAGTCCGTAAGATTTCGGAATTGTCCTCGCAAAGACCAACTTCTTCCCTCTCAATTTCCGCAAGTATTTGTAGGTTCTCCTCAACGAAATTCCAGTTTTCGCAGCTATTTTCTTAGCTGGAATTCCCTCATTAGAAATATTCGCGTAGACCCTCTTTTCAGTGGGTGAAACGTCTAGCCCATCAGAGTCTCTCTTCGTTTTGAAATAGAACACATAATCATTTTCCTCTGACGCTCTGACTAATCCAACTACTTGCAGTCGATTTAGGACACGCGCGATACTTCCTGCAGAAACTGTGGCCTTCAACTCTTCGAAGTTTTTTGCTCCATCCGAGAGAGCACCTAGGACTATTTCTTCATGACATTCGGAATGAGGAGGGAAAATATCTTCAATGCCATGGAAATCTTCCAGTAGCCCACAAAGTCTGCTTCCGAGCAATGTGACGCGGTAATGGTTCTGGCTTTCCTCAACTAGTCCAACATTCAAAAGGGGTTTGATGTACTCTTTGGTTATAGTTTCTTGGCTATGATTGTAACCTTGTTCGCTCAGTTTTTCTTGAAGCCTGTTGATTGAGCTTTTTTCCTTGGTAATGATTTCCAATATTTTGAAACGCCTTTTGTTCTTTAATGCGTTTAGCAGGTTTTTCATGTAGTTAGGGTCTCTCATCTTTTCAGATAATTCCCTAAATTCGTTTTTGAGCATCCAAACTTTGCAGTTTGTGATACATGTAATTGGTGTTAAGGGGTGGCAGTTTTCACAAGTCTCCTCTAGCCTCTTAACTTTGTCTTCTAGACTTATCTGCTCATCTGCCTTTGGCAGTATGTTCGGGTTGCTTTGGGTTTTCATTGTGCTAAGCACTTCTGACGGATGTCATGAGAGGTTTGGGGAGAAGAAGGAGAAAGGAGTTGAAGTTTGTTAGTTCGATTCTCTAGCCTTTGCTCATGACATACGTCATAATCTTATGACATACGTCATCTTTATATACTTTTCCCCCATAAAATAGAACAACGGTGCAATAATCCTTGATAATTCCATGTGAAGTTGCCGTAAAATCCGTCATACCAGCCGTAAAAGCACTGATAGCAAAAGAACTTCTCGAAAAACAAAACCTAAAACAGAATGAAGTAGCCGAAATTCTAGGAATATCTCAATCAGCAGTGAGCAAATACAACCGAAAGGTAAGAGGATACGTGATACGAATTGACAACTTGAAAGAAATACGACCGTTAATAGACGACATGACGGAACTAATTTCCAACGGCGTGTACCAAAGACCAGAATTTCTTAAACTATTCTGCAAAATCTGCGCGACCATACGGAAAAACAACCTAATGTGCCCGTTCTGCCAAAAAACAGATGAAAACATCAAAGTCGAAGAATGCAACTTCTGCTCAACCTAAAATCCACCACAAAACAAAAGGAACAAGGACTTTAGATCGAAAAAGTCAACACTTATTAAAGTGAAAACTGAACCATCTGAAGGTGAAAAATTGTCATCTTTCGATGAAAAAGCTGTTCTGGACACACTTGAAAACGTAAGCAAAAGCGTTGTCAACATAAGCACAGTCAAACTTGTCCACAACATGTTTTATCAAGCAGTCCCAGTTGGAGGAATGGGCTCAGGAACAATAGTCGATCAAAAAGGATCCATATTGACCAACAATCACGTCGTAGGAGGAGCAGAGAAAATAACCGTAACACTGTGGAACGGCGAAGTAATAGAAGGAAAAATAGTGGGAACCTGCGCCACACATGACACAGCCGTCGTGAAAGCCAAAAAGGAAGGTCTTACAGCCGCAGAACTCGGAGACTCAAACAAGTTGAGAGTTGGACAAAGAGTCTACGCAATTGGAAATCCGTTCGGACTGACAGGAGGCCCATCAGTAACTTCAGGGGTAATCAGCGCGACAAACAGAACGATAGAATCCCAAAGAGGACTACTGGAAAATCTTGTTCAAACGGACGCCGCCATAAATCCCGGAAACAGCGGCGGACCACTCGTAGACCTTGAAGGAAAGGTCGTTGCGATAAACACTGCAATAATTCCATATGCTCAAGGAATAGGATTTGCAATTCCAATTAACACGGCCAAAAACTGCACTTTGGAATTAATCACAAGCGGAACTTCTTCGAGACCTTGGCTCGGAATAATAGGACTCAGCCTCACCGAAGAGATAGCCCGCTATTATGATTTGCCAGTTGGAAACGGAGTTCTCATAACCAAAGTTGTTGATGCAAGCCCAGCGCAAGAGGCGGGAATAATTGGTGGAGACATAATTTTGAGAATGGACAATGCACCAATCTACAGCATTGAGGACTTGCAAGGAGAAATCCACAACAGAAAAGTTGGGACAAAAATAAGAATTGCCGTGTACCGCAGAGGTCGAGAACACACTTTCGAAGTTAGTTTGAGCAAGATGCCCTAATATTCTTCTATTAAGTCATGCCCACACGAAAACGAAATGTCGGCTTGAAACATGTTTGTTCATTCTTGATTTCGCCACAATATGAACCGCAAGGAGTAGCCAGATTAGGATTCAACAGACATCTTCGTTCATCGCAAAAATGAACCCCAACTAGGAACCCTCGCGAAAATATATAAGCCTTCAAACAAAGACGGATAACCTATTCAAGTTCCACGGCGACCATCAAAGAATCTCTGAAGGCCGAAGCGTGAACCAAAAATGCAGCAGAGAGAAAAAATAAAGACGAAGCCCAACCTTTCAATGTTGGCTCTGATAAGTTTCATAGCATCTTTTGCAGTCGCCAGAATATTCACCACCCTAAGCCCCAAAACTGTTTTAGTTGGCGGTGGATTCCACATCCATCATTTCTGGTATGGTCTGTCCATGCTTGCCATAGGCGGTTGGCTGGGCATAAGCGTTGAAGATGAACGAGTTAGTCGAGTTGCAGCAATTCTTTTCGGTGCTGGAGGTGGTCTTATTGGAGACGAAGTGGGGCTTTTACTAACCTTCGGAGATTATTGGACAGGAATCACGTATACATTTGTGATTACATTTGTAGCTTTTGTCTCAACTCTAATACTATTAATTAGGTATTCAAGAATCATACGCACAGAATTCATCGAGTTCGCAAGAAGCAATGCAAGCCTCTACTTCGGTGTTTTTCTAGCAGCAGTTTCAGTAGCGTTCATTCTGGAAAGCGATGATCCCCGGATAGTCGCCGTTTCAAGCATCTCGACAACAGTGGCTTTAGTGGTAATTTCGGCATATCTGATCCAGCGAATCCTAACAAGACGCAAGAAAAGGATGAACACACCACAGTTTCAAAAAATGCTTAATATCTCCGGCATCCAGCACAATATGCGCGTAAGGCGGGATTAGACATGGAAAATGTGGTAGAAGTAAGCTTCGGCAACTGGGAAAAAGAAGTTTCACAGTCTAACATATTGACAGTCGTTTACTTCTGGCATGAGCAGTGCCCTTGGTGTATAAGACTCAGCCCAATATTTGACGAAGTAGCTGAGAAATACAGTGGGAAAATGAAATTCGCGAAACTGAACGTGTTAGAGAGCCCAACGAATCAGGAAATTGCAGGCAACCTCGGAGTTATGGGCACACCAACCTTGGTATTCTTCTGCAATGGCCGATCCACAGGGCAAGTTGTCGGATCAATGTCCGAACAGGATTTAGAGAAGACACTTGACGAAATGCTCGGCAAACATAGAATCTGCATTAAACAAAGCACTGACCTGAGAAGCTACATAGTCTAGAGCTTATAGGCAAGAGACCAATTCTTGGAAGACATGGCGAAAAGAACGTCAACAACGGCTGAGAAGAAAATTCGAAATATCCAATCCTATTGCCTTTGGCTCACTCTTTCAGTTTCTTAGTCCACTCGACCAGATTCTCCAATAATTCGCCAATTTTCTTTCGTGTTTCCATGTCAATCACTTCGCCTTTTTCGCTAATTCTCTTGCTTGCAAATGTAACAAGAACTTCAGGTCTATTGAGAGGATACATGTTGAGCGCAAGAAGAGTCTGTCGCAGATGATATTGCGCTCTTGCGCCGCCCAGCATTCCTGTAGACGCACTCATTATGGCAACAGGTTTACCGCCAAAAGAATTGTCGCCATAAGGTCTTGAGGCCCAATCAATTGCATTTTTCAAAACTCCAGGGATTGAGTAATTGTACTCTGGCGTTACGATCAATATTGCGTTTGCTGCTTTGATTCTTGCCTTAAATTCCTTGACTCTTTCAGGCATCCGAGTTTCAAGATCCTGATTGAAAGGAGGGATTCCTTCAAGGTCAAAAATTTCAAGTCTCGCACCTTTCGGTGACAATTCCATAGCTGCATTTAACAATGCTTTGTTGTAGGAGTTCCGGCGCAGACTGCCAGCAAAACCGAAAACAGCAACCAGTTTATTCATGCTTGTAATCTTTTCCATTGTTCAGATTTCATGCTTCTGTTGGAGCTATCATTACTGAACATTTTGCGTTGTTTGCTACGTCGTCGCTTACGCTTCCAAGCAGAAATCGTTTCACGTTTCCTAATCCTCTTTTCCCAAGAACGATAAGATCATAGTTCCCTTTTTGTGCAACTTCAACTATAATGTCTGAGGGAACGCCAAATTCCAGTTTCTTGTCAGTTTTTGGTTCTATGTCTCCAACTGTACCTAAAGCCTTCAAAAAGATTCGTTCACCCAGTTCTCTAGCAACCTTGGAATACGAAGCGCCTAGTCGCCGTTCTTGAACATTCAGCAAAGTGATTTTGGAACCCATATTCTTGGCGAGTTTAGCAGCATAATCCAGCGTTTTGAAGGAATGATTTGAACCATCAATACAAACAAGCAATTTGGCAAAATGGCAAGCATTCTTAGCAATCAACACTGGACAGGTAGAATGCATTAATACTCTCTTGGCCACACTTCCGAGCGCATAGAGACCCTTTTCGTTTTCTCCATGAGCTCCAATAATGATTAAATCATAACGATTGTTTGAAAACTTTAGTATGCTTTCCGCTACGTCGGTCTCTGATACTATCTCTGTTTCAATTCTAATCCCTTCGTCGACAAACAGCGACTTCGAAGAGCTTATTATTCTATCTGCCTGTTGTTCAAGACTACCAAGAATCTCGTTGGCTATACTTGTCGGAACATCGTAGTTCACCAGCAGATCCATGTATGATCGACTGTTAGGTATAACGTGCAAAACAGTGACTCTTACGTCGATTTTTTTGGCAATTGCCAAAGCGATTTCTTCCGCAATGAGACTTGAATTTGATCCGTCTATTGGCAAAAGAATGTCTTTAAGAAACTCGCTTTTCATCAAATTCAACATCCTATTGAACAGTATTCCAGTTGAACTGGGAAATATTTAATCTTTTCACAGTACGTCTCTGCACTCAAGCTAAGAAGTTGGAAACATCATTAAAGAATGCTCTCCTCAAGTTACCTATTAAAACCATCAGGCCAGATTCTAGTCGAAAGTGAAGGCAGATGGACACATTCGATTCAGGGCGCATATTTTGCATTTGGGTCTTCTTGCCACACAGACTTGTCTCCCGAGAAATATCAATAAATCGGTTATCCACATCCATTTTTCCTTTGGAACTATACGCATCAGATCTTTCTCAATCTCATCAGCATCCTTATTGTTCGTAAGTCCTAATCTCTCAGCCACTCTGCGGACATGAGTATCCACAGCTATCCCTTCGACAATGCCGTATGCGTTTGACAGGACAACGTTGGCAGTTTTTCGGGCAACGCCTGGTAACTCGAGCATTTCTTCCATTGTTTTCGGAACTTGTGAGCCAAATCTGTCAACTAGAAGTTGGCAACATTTCTTGATGTTCTTAGCCTTGTTTCTGTAAAAGCCAGTCGATCTTACTTCTTTTTCAAGCTCTCTCAGATCTGCGTCAGCATAGTCCTTTGCTGTCTTGTATTTTTTGAATAGCGTCTCTGTAACGGTGTTAACTCTCTTGTCGGTGCATTGTGCAGAAAGAATAGTGGCCACCAAAAGTTCCAAAGGGTTAGAGTAGTTCAGAGCTGTTTTTGCGTTTGGATACTGCTTTTCCAGCAAGTCGATTATTGTACGCACTCTACTATTCCTATCAGATTCAGGTTCAATTCTCATTTACCAACTGCCCGTATTCTCATAGGTTTTCTTTGTTAAATATTTTGCAGAAACCTTTTACCTTCATGAACATATCATGCTTTGGAGGGGATACTATTGAATGTCAAACTTTTGGTTGACGGTGCAGAAATAGAAATGAACGAGTTCGTCGGGAAAATCTTGAGTGGAACTGTCGTGGGAGCAGTGACTTCTCTACGTGGAATAGAGAAAGATTGGAAGAAAATTGAAATAAGAGTAACAAAATAGAAAAAGCTGTTACTTGATGCCTTACCCTTGCACTTCTGTGCAGATGTCTATTTCTGCGAACATTTCTCTTTTGGCTTTGCAGATGGGACAAATGTAGGGTGGGTCTTCGCGAAAGACAACGTATCCACATTGTTTGCAGTACCAAAGTTTCTTCCTTATTTCGGAAGTCTCTTTGG
>CAYHEV010000013.1:10137-28973 GCA_964355725.1 uncultured Candidatus Bathyarchaeia archaeon
GAAGTCTCTTTGGTGGCGTCGTAAGTCCTAGCTTGCTTTTCTGGTGGTCTACGCTCGGGGATTGGTTGTATGGGAGTTTTCCCTTCGAAAACGTCCTTCCTGACGTACAGTGCACAATAGCACGTTCCGTACTCTGCAACGTCTGGATCCCGATAGTCACATGGACAGATTATGTCTCTGTCAATCTCAAGCTTCCCGGTTGCAAGTCTGCATGGACATGAGGGATAGCTGTATCGCTCTTCATTTCGTTTTAGTCCTTCGAGAAGATCTTGGAGAAAATTGGAGTCAGGATTCAAATAGTAACCGTAGGTTTTTGCGTCACTCTCTGCTCTTTGTCGAACTTTTTCCGAAGTTATCAAATGCTTAAAGCCTCTTTTATCTTGTCCTTACGGAATCCGGTAATCAAAACCTTATCGTCTATGATTAACGTAGGAAAGCTAAGATCCCCACCTCTGTTCAAGATATCCTTTCTGACTTCTTCGTGATCTTCGTCAGTACAAAGATCAACGTCAACATAATCGTATTCAATGCTGTTATTTTTCAAGAACTGCTTCATCATTTTGCACCAAGCGCAGGTGCTTATTGCGTAAATGAGCACTTTGTGTCGATTGTTCTTGCCTTCAACTTTTGTTGTTTTCATCGTCTCACATACCAACTTGCAGTTTGACCTATTGCATATGAGTAATATAACGATTTAGCATGATATGAACGAGTTGTCAATCTTTCAAGCTTCCTTTAGACTGCCAAACGCTTTCTGAACAACTTCAGTCATTGCAGGATGAATGTGTAGTCCTCTGATAATAGGCAGGAAGGTATTGTCTTCAGAAACCATTGCGTTAATGATTTCTTGGATGAGTATGGCTGCAAATGGGCCGATTATGTGTCCGCCTAAGACTTTTCCTGTTTCCTGTTCTACAATGACTTTCACAAATCCTTCTGGTTCGCCCATTGCCGCCCCTTGAGCTGTATCCTTGTGAAAAGCTTTGCCTACTAGAATTTTGTGACCCTGCTGTTTTGCTTCCGCTTCCTTTAGTCCTACAGAGGCCACTTGTGGGTGAGTGAAGACAGCATGAGGAGCTGCGGAATAGTCCACTTCCACTTTGTGATCATGAAGAGCATTATGCCACGCGATTTCCGCTTCATAATTAGCTACATGCTTAAACATTTGTTTGCCAATGGCGTCGCCAAATGCCCAAATGTTCTTCTGTCGAGTTTCAAGATACTCGTTTACCTTAACATATCCTCTCTTGTCTAGTTCCACGCCAGTTCTTTCAGGCTTTAGAATGTCAGAATTCGGCACGCGTCCTGCAGCTATGAGCAATGTCTCGGCTGGAAAAGCCTCAAGATTGCCACCATCGCGATTCCTGGCCACAACAGTCTTTACTCCCTCATTCTCCTTAACTTCAACAGCTTCATAATTAGTGAATATGTCCATCCGCTTTTCCAGTTCTTTTTTGAGCAAATCAGAAATCTCCGGCTCCTCATCAGCCAGAACTCTCGGGTTTCTCTGAACTATCACAACTTTGGTACCTAGACTTGAAAAGAAATGTCCATACTCGGTAGCGATGTATCCTCCACCGATTATGACCATGCTTCGAGGCAGAGTTTC
Organism: uncultured Candidatus Bathyarchaeia archaeon; assembly: GCA_964355725.1. GTDB lineage: Archaea > Thermoproteota > Bathyarchaeia > Bathyarchaeales > Bathycorpusculaceae > CAYHEV01. The sequence goes on from CAYHEV010000013.1 coordinate 11,747, forward strand.
CAGTTGTAGCACGGCGTCGCTCGTCAAATAGTCCACTTTGTCAATTCCCTTGATTGGAGGAATGTCAGGTCTTGCTCCTGAAACAATGAAGATTTTCTCCGCACTCACTACATTATTTCCGATTTTCATCGTGTAATCGGAGATGAACTCGCCGACCTCATTGAACCATGTGACCATCGGATCGGCTTTCACCGCTTCGGCTTCTCGCTGAGTGTCTCCGTTGACAAGTTCATGCATTCTGTTCATTATTTTCTTGAAGTCAACTGAATTGACAGTAGCTTTTACGCCTACTTTCTTTCCCTCATTGATAATGTTCACAAGATCAGCTGGATAAATGAGCATTTTTGAGGGCACACACCCTCTGTTGAGGCATGTTCCTCCGAGAGGACCAGATTTGACTAGGGCAGTTTTCAGACCGTTGGCCACGGCATTTGCAGCCACAATCATTCCTGAACCAGCTCCGACCACCATAACATCGTATCTTTCCATAGAAAACCATTCTCGCTAGCAATTGTGAGAGTAGATATATATTTATATCATGACATTTACAGCGTGTATGCGCGACCTCAGAAGAAAGATCGCGTTTCTGAAAAGACTAATAAACTCCTATAACAATAGAACCAAAGATAGGAGAAAATTATATGCCAGAGAAACAGATTTTCAAAAAAATTCTGGTGCCTGCTGACGGCTCAGTTTCCTCTTTGTCTGCTCAGGAAATTGCAGCTTTAATAGCTAGGAAACTAGGCTCGAAAGTAACGGTTCTTAATGTAGTAGCACATGAGCTCATGCACACTGCGATGCAAGACTATTTTCCAGGAGCGGACACAGATTTTGCCGCTGCTGCGGTGATTACGGGAGAACGCATTATTCCAACCCAGATGCCCAACCAGCCTTCTGCAATTGTGCGAAGAAAAACCGCTGATGAGATTACCAATTGGGCTCATCAAAAAGGGGAAGAAATCCTAGATGAAGCTGTGGCTTTCTTCAGGAAAAAAGGTGTGGAAGTAGATCAGAAACTCCTGAAACACGTAGATCCAGCTAATAGTATCATAAATGAAGTGGAAAAAGGGAAATATGGCCTGGTAGCCATGGGACGCAGTGCCGAAAAGGAGCAGATTCCTCATTTAGGAAGTATCGCTGGAAAAGTATCAAGGCATGCTAAATCCTCAGTTTTAGTTTCAACTGGAGGCAAGGAACAGGTATCGAAAATTCTTGTTCCTGTTGACGGATCAAAGAACGCAGAAAGCGCCGCCAAACACGCAGGAGTACTGGCTAAGAACCTCGATGCTGAAATATCGTTGCTCTATGTTCAGGAATCAAGTCTTTTTGGTTTTAGACCTGAATTGACTAAGAAAATTGGAGCCAACATACTATCTAAGACTGCACATTTGGTCAAAGGACTGAAAACAGATCAAAAACTTGAACAAGGCGATCCAGCCAAAGTGATTATTCAAACAGCAGACAAGGGAGATTATGACATGATAGTCATGGGCGGTAGAGGTCACAATGCCGTGCGAAATTTCGTTATGGGCAGCGTAAGCGATCACGTGCTTCATTATGCAAACCGTTCAGTTCTCCTGGTGAAGTAAGGAAACCCCGGGAGAAGATCAACCTTTTAAGAAACTGAATCCACATCTTGATTTTAAAGATGAAAAACTGAAGGTAAGGTTTATTTCAGCATCTCTTGAAGTCTTTTGTTTACTCCGTCCCAGTTCACTATGTTCCAGAATGCTTCCATATACTTGGCTCTGTCATTCTTGTAGTCAAGATAGTACGCATGCTCAAACACGTCAACGACCATGAGAATCCTGAACATTGGATAAACGTTAGTGTTGTGCTTCTCTATTTGCATTATTATTGGTCTGCTGGTCTGCATGCATCTAGTGAGCGCTGCCCATCCAGAGCCTTCCACGCTAGTTGCTGCTTGAGTAAATTCTTTTTTGAAACGTTCGAAATTGCTGAACTCCTTTTCCAGCCAATCGCCCAACATTCCTCCGGGTTTTCCACCGCCTTTGCCAGCAGGTGCCAAGCTAGTCCAGAACAGCGAGTGCAGCAAATTTCCGCCAATGTTAAAAGAGAACTCCTTCAAAGAAGCTTTAACGTCCAGATCAGCGCCTTCTTTTCGCGCTTTGTCCCACTTCTCAAGTATTGCATTTGCACCGTTAACATAGGCTTGATGATGTTTCTGATAGTGTATTGTCAACTGCGTTTCAGACATGTATGGCTCTAAATCCTTGTACCCGTAAGGCAGTTTTGGTAGAACATAAAACTTTGATTGTTCCATTTCCAATCCTCTTCTGCTCACTATTCTGTTTTCAAGCTATTTTTAAACTTTCGTATCCTAACTGCAAAGAAGAAAAACTGATATTACTAACCATTTCTCACTATCAATGGGTGAAAGCTTTGCCGATAGATCCAGATTTTAAGAAGAATCGACAAGTTGCCAGTCAACATAATGGCCATAACGTTTGGGGTCCAATCGAGCCTCCTAAGAAGCTTGGTATCCACGGGACAGATGTAGCTGTCGATTGGGATGTCTGTACTGGAGACGGCATCTGCATTGAAGTTTGCCCTGTCACCGTGTTTGATTGGGGAGACGCTCCAAGTCACCCAGCCTCTGAAAAGAAGTCAGATCCAGTCAGAGAGCCAGATTGCATAAAATGCTTAGCATGCGAGACTCAATGTCCAACGCAAGCCATAAAAATCTCCACCTAAGCAGATAAACGCAGGAAACAGGAGAGATCAACCACACGATACCTCCTCTTTGTTCTCGTCGCTTCCAGCTCAGTCTACAACTTTTCAATTGCTTTTGCCTGTTCAGAATTCTAGAAAACTTTTTTATCCTTCCTGTTTCGCACTCCTTCTTAGAGATGGAATTATGAAAGCCAAACCGGATAAAACATTGGACTGCATTGGCTTATACTGTCCTGAACCTGTCTTCAAGACAAGAATGGAACTTGATGAAATGAAAATTGGAGAGACTCTTGAAGTTTTGGCAGACGATCCAGCGGCAGGACCAGATATACAGAGTCTTGTGAAGCATTTGGGGCAAGAGGTTTTAAGTACGAGTAAGGAAGGAAACACCGTTCGAATATTAATCAAAAAGATAAAATGAATGTTATGGAGGTGTAAATGAATGTCGGAAAAAAAGAAAATATTGTATGTTCAGACAAGCGGCGTTGACAACCCAGAACGTACGTATGCACCATTCATCTTAGCAACTACAGCAGCGATGATGAACGTAGACGCAACGATATACTTCGTCATAAAAGGAGTCACGGTAGTCAAAAAAGGAGAAGCAGAAAAGGTCAAGATGGGCAGCTTCCCGTCACTTAAGGAAGTAATGGATCAAGCCGTGAAGGCTGGAGTGAAACTCGTTGTTTGTGAACAAAGCTGCGGACTACTAGGAATTCCAAAAGGCGACTTCCTACCAAAAGCCAGCATAGTTGGTGCTGCAACTCTCAATGATTTGGCGCTGGAAGCAGATGCAGTTCTCTGCTTTTAAGTGAAAAAACAATGTCAACACCAAAACGCGTCTATATGGATCACACTGCGGGCAAGCCTGTTGACCCTCGTGTAGCAGAAGCTATTCTCCCCTACATGAGCTCGTTTTATGGCAACCCGTCGTCACTGCACCTTTTCGGTCAAGAAACAAGAAAGGGGTTAGAAGAGGCAAGAGCGAAAATTGCGGAGTTAATCAATGCCGAAAGAAAAGAAACAATTATTTTCACCTCGGGGGCGACAGAAAGCAACAATATGGCCATTAAAGGTGTGGCCTATCGGAACAGAGACCGTGGAACGCGCATCGTGACGTCAGCCATCGAACACATGTCGGTCATCAACCCATGCAAGTATTTGACCACGAAGGGATTTGAAGCTGTTTTCGTTCCCGTTGACCAGTACGGTTTTGTAGACCTTGAAAGTCTGAAGAAGGAAGTTACAGATAAAACAGTTCTTGTTTCAATCATGTACGCCAACGGTGAAATTGGAACAATTCAGTCAATACGGGAGATCAGCCAAATAGTTCACAGCAAAAATACTTATTTACACGTGGACGCTACAGCCGCAAGTGGCCAAGTTCCCATAGACGTGAGAAAAGAAGGCATAGATCTGCTTACAGTCTCTTCAAATGACATGTACGGACCTAAAGGCATGGGTGCACTTTACATAAAAGACGGCGTGCGAATTGAGCCATTATTGCATGGTGGCGGACAGGAGCGAGGTTTAAGGTCTGGGACAGAGAATCTGCCAAATATCGTGGGGTTTGGAAAAGCAGCAGAAATAGCCAAGAAAGAAATGGAAACTGAAAGCGAACGACTAGTCAAACTTAGAGATAGATTTATCAAAGGTCTGCTTGCAGCTGCACCATACTCATTTCTGAATGGACATCCAACCAAGCGACTGCCAAATCACGTTTCAGTCAGATATAGTTTCATCGAAGGCGAATCAATGCTGCTCAGCTTGGATATGTTGGGTGTGGCCGCGTCTTCAGGTTCCGCATGCACTGCAAAAACTTTAGAGCCGTCACATGTGTTGATTGGCATTGGACTTAAGCATGAGGAAGCCCATGGCTCACTTTTGTTTACGTTGGGCAAACAAAACACTGAAGAGGAGACTGATTATGTGGTAAGCATAATGCCTAATATAGTGAAGCGACTAAGAGCAATGTCACCGTTGACTCCAAAGGAGTTGATTGAATAATGTACACAGAGAAAGTTATGAATCACTTCAAAAACCCACGCAACATGGGTGAAATTCCAGACGCTGACGGGGTGGGCACTGTCGGAAATCCAGTTTGCGGAGACCTGATGACCATGTACATCAAAGTCAAAGACAACCGCATCGTTGACATCAAGTTCAAGACTTTCGGTTGTGGCGCGGCGATAGCAACGAGTAGCATGACAACAGAATTAGCAAAAGGAAAAACATTGGAAGAAGCTATGAAACTGACCTGTGCAAGTGTAGCAGATTCGCTCGGCGGTCTTCCGCCAGTTAAGATGCATTGTTCCAACCTTGCTGCTGATGCATTGCACGCTGCAATTGAAGATTTTTATAAAAAACAAAAAGAGGCGAAAAAATGAAAAAGGAATTTATCCAATGCGAATTCTGCAAGACAGAAATCCCTTCAGAAGGCTGCAAACTTGCAGCTTACAGTACGGTGATTGACGGAAAAGAATATCTTTTCTGTTGTCAGCAGCATGCTCAGCGATATCTGCAGAAGAAAAAGAAAACAAAATAAGCTAGCCGATCGATCATTGTCAATGTCCATAGGTGAGTTTATTCTAATATCTGGCATTTTGGACAGACATAAGAAGCTGTACTTCCTGTTCTGATTTTCTCTATCGTCGCACCACATATTGGGCAAGGTTTTCCAGTTCTGTAGCCTACGAGAAAATTGTTTGCGGTGAACTTCCCTCTTTGTCCATAGAAATCACTTTCAAAAGCTGCGCTGCCTAGTCTAATGCTGTCATTCAGCACATCAACGATTGCTTTGTGCAGTCTGTTTATTTCTTCTTCAGAAAGAGTAGAAATCTTTCGGTTGGGATGCAGTTTAGCTTTGAAAAGAATGTCTTGAACGTAGACGTTGCCAATTCCTGCGATATTTTTCTGATCAAGTAAGAAACTTTTGACCCATGTTTTCCTAGCAGCTAATAGTTTCTTAAAGCGATCCAGTGTGAATTCCTTGTCGGTTGGCGATATTCCAAGCGCAGCGGTCAATTTGTGTCTAGGCAAGTTTCTTTCTGAAACTAGGTGAATATAGCCGAACCACCAAAAATGTATAGTGAAACCAGTTTGATCAGAAAAGACTAGTTTAAACTGGTGCTTTTCTGGAAGTTTTTGATTCGACATGAAATAAGTCAATTCTGCACCCATTCCAAGATTTACTAGAAGATAATGCGCAGGGTCGAGTTTTATGAAGAGCCATTTACCATGACTTGAAACCTTGTTAACGGTCTTTCCTTTGGCCTTTTTAGTGAATTCTGATACAGATATGTTCAGATTCTTTGGCTGTTTAGCCTCGATATCTGCAATGCACTTTCCTGTTATCTCTTTGTCCATTTGCCTCGCAATTACTGTTATTTCAGGCAGTTCTGGCATATTCTCACAAGCCTAGAATTGAAATGAAATGTGCACGTGAATTATTAAAGGTTGAAAGAGAAAGACGGATGTTTTTTCGTTATTTTCGCAACATGCTTTAAATAAGTTAAACAAGATTTTGCTACTAAGGTAAGAGTGATTGGCTTGGAAAAATGGGAATGTTTAGTCTGCGGCTACATTTACGATCCTGAAGTGGGAGACGCTGAGCATGGTGTGAATGCTGGGACATCTTTTGAAGACTTGCCTGAAGATTGGGTTTGTCCGATTTGCGGCGCTGCTAAAGATCAGTTTGCAAAGAAAGACTAAGATGACCATATCCACCATGGATTTTTGTGACATACGGTTTTCGTAGTCTGATTCTCGAAAATTTATATTCTAATTAAAGCAAGTTTTAATGGGAGTAGAGGATTATGGTTCTGACCAAAATTAGGAAAAGAGATGGGAGAATTGTTGATTTTGATTCTGGCAGAATCAGAGATGCAATTCACAAGGCCTTAATTGCTGTTGAACTTGAGGATGGCGAAAGGGCTGAAGACATAACGAGAAAAGTAGTCAGGCTTTTGGAAGAGAAATTCAGAGACACAATTCCTTCAGTCGAGGATGCGCAAGATCTTGTTATAGACACTTTAAGGAGAAATGGCTTCGAGAAGGTTGCATCTGAATATCAGGATTATCGCAAAAAGAAGAACGAAATAAGAGGGTTAAGAGAGAAGCTTGGAATATTAGAGCCAAAACTGACGGTCAATGCTCTTGAGGTTTTGAAGCAAAGATACCTTTTGAAAGATGAGACAGGAGCAATCAAGGAGTCACCTGCTCAACTGTTTATGAGAATTGCAGAGGCCATATCTAAAGTCGATGTAGAATATGGCCGAGACCCGAAGGAAAGCGAAAAAACCTTCCACGGAATGATGGCGAGATTGGAATTTATTCCCAATTCTCCAACTCTTTTCAATGCGGGAACAAGCATCGGTCAGTTATCTGCTTGCTTCGTATTGCCTGTTGGAGATTCTTTAGAAAGCATCTTCACCACCGTAAAGAACATGGCTCTCATAGAACAGACTGGCGGCGGAGTTGGCTTCGATTTTTCCAAGCTAAGACCAAACGGAGACATTGTCGGCTCAACTAAAGGAGTTGCTTCCGGTCCAGTGAGTTTTATGCGCGTTTTTGACGCGGCTACGGAAGTTATAAAGGCTGGCGGAAAAAGAAGAGGAGCCATGATGGGAATTCTGAGAGTTGATCACCCTGACGTTTTAGAGTTCATAACTTCCAAACAGAAAACCGGATTTCTCTCAAACTTCAACATCTCTGTGGCCGTTACTGACGAGTTCATGAAAACCCTTGAAGCAGATGGTGAATACTCCCTGATCAACCCGAGAAATAAGGAAAAAGTCAGAAACCTCAAAGCTCAAGATGTTTGGAACCTAATGGTGAAGTCTGCTTGGATGTCTGGAGATCCAGGAGTCGTGTTCATCGATGAAGTCAATAAGCATAATCCGACGCCAGAAGTCGGAAGAATGGAATCCACGAATCCCTGCGGTGAACAGCCGCTGCTTCCCTATGAATCCTGTAATTTAGGTTCGATAAATCTTCCAACAATTGTCGAGGATGGAAAAATAGCCTGGGAAAAGCTTAAAGAGACCGTGAGAAACTCCGTGCATTTTCTTGACAATGTTGTTAGTGCAAACAAATACCCTTTGAAGGAGACAGAAGAGATAACATGGGCTAATAGGAAAGTCGGTTTAGGTGTCATGGGCTTTGCGGATATGCTCATCAAGCTCGGGGTTCGATATGATTCTAAGGATGCTGTGGCCTTGGGTGAAAAGGTCATGAATTTTATCGAGGAGGAAGCTCATAGGAAAGATGTTGAACTGGGGGAGGAAAGGGGGTCGTTTCCAAATTTTGAAAAGAGTATATGGAAAGACAGATATGGCGCAATGAGAAACGCAACGGTAACGACTATAGCGCCCACGGGAACGATTAGCATAATAGCCGGCTGCTCTTCTGGAATTGAGCCCATATTTGCAGTTTCTTTCATGAGAAATGTACTGAGCGGAACGAGACTTTTTGAAACCAATCCTTTGTTTGAGACAATGGCGAAGGAAAAGGGATTCTACAGTGCCAAGCTTCTTGAAGAAATAGCTAGAACGGGTTCAGTTCAGAACGTTAATGGTGTTCCAGAAGACATCAAGAAGCTTTTTGTTACGGCTCTGGACATTGAACCTGAGTGGCATGTGAGAATACAGGCCGCTTTTCAAAAGTACACGGACAATGCCGTGTCAAAGACTGTTAACTTGCCATCTGACGCCACCGTTGAAGATGTGAGAGAAGTTTATGATTTGGCTTGGAAAATGAAATGTAAGGGTGTTACCGTTTTCAGATATGGAAGCAAGCCAGAACAGGTTCTCTACATTGGAGAGATCAAGACTAAAGAAGGAAAATTTGTTTCTGCAGCTTCAGACTATTCAGGCGGCTGCCCAAGCCAGACTTGCCCATTCCCATAGAAACTTGCAGGATTGTTGATATATAGGAAAAGGGGAAAAAACGGCGTTGGCACTATCCTTTTTCTGTTCGCAGGTTATAGGTTGTTTTGACTCCTGCTTTTTCAAAAAGTATTCCGACAGGACAACCCAGCAATGTTAGTTTATGGATTCTCTGAATTCGGTCTCTTGGAGCATCAGTTTTTACAGCGATGTTGAATGCTTCTTCCGTTATAGTTCCTGCTTCTTCTGATTTGATGGATTCCGTTTTGATTTCGAGATCTTTAACTGATATGCGACTCTTTCTTGCTGTAAGGAGGAAAATGGTTGCATAGCACCCTACATGACTCATAACGCAAAGTTCAAGCGCTGTTGGTCCCAGATCGTTCCCTTGGTTAGGTGGAAGGTCTAGGCATACGGCATGACCTCTGCCATCGTCAACGGCTAGTCTCATGTCTTTTATCAATTTTGCATTAGCAGTAAGTTTTGACAGGTTGTTTCACCTTTGAAGTGAATATGTAAGGAAAATCTGGTGGCCATTCTAAACACTTTTTCATTTTATGCGACAAAAGATTTTTATTTCGGACTTTCTTATATGTTTTTCGTCCAAAAACATGCCAAAATAGTACCAATTAGTACGAAAATCGGAAAGATAAATCATGCCGTCTCTTGATGAGGTTGACGCGAAAATACTTGAAATGCTGGAGGAAGATGGCAGAAGACCTTTCACAAAGATAGCTCAGAAACTAGATTTGAACGAGGCAACTGTTAGAAAAAGGGTCTCAGCTCTCCAGAAGACAGGTACGATTAAAAAATTCACGATTAAAATTGACCATACGCAGGTGGGCATAAAGACGATAGCCATCGTGGGCATAGAAGTTGATTCCGCAAGTTTGTTGGAGGTTGCTCAAAGTCTATGCGATTTTAAGGAGATAAAATGCGTTGCCACGACGACAGGGGATCACATGATTATGACGGAGATCTGGACCAGAGATGGAAGAGAGTTGACAAAGTTGATATCTGAGAAAATCGGGATTATGGATGGCGTGAAGAGGATTTGCCCAGCTATCATTTTGGAGAAGTTGAAGGAGTGAATAACAATGAGTACAGGTTTGATTCCTGATGAGCATAAGGAACACTTGAGAAGCGAGTTAGCTCAGAGAATGGAGAAACCTGTGAAGGTTTTAGTGTTTACTCAGGAGATTGAGTGCAAGTTCTGTTCCGAAACTAGACAGTTGCTTCAAGAATTGGCTACTTTGAATGACAAGATTAAGGTTGAGGTTTATGATTTTGTGGCGAATGCCGACAAAGCAAAGGAGTATGCGGTTGATAAGATTCCGGCCGTGGTTTTTCTAGGTGAAAAAGATTATCAAGTCAAGTTTTACGGGTTCCCTTTTGGTTATGAGTTTCAAACTCTCACCGAGGCTATAATTAATGTTTCAAGGGGCAGAACTGATCTGTCAGACGCGGCGAAAGAGGCGCTTAAAGGAGTCAAAACTCCGATTCACATTCAAGTTCTTGTGACGCTTACGTGTCCGCATTGCTCGGTTGCTGCGGCTATGGCTCTGAAGTTTGCGATCGAGAGCGGCTGGATTAGGGCGGATGTTATTGATGCGAATGAGTTTCCACAGTTGGCTTTGAAGTATATGGTCATGGGAGTTCCGAAAGTGGTTATAAACGAGAAAGTGGAGTTTGTTGGAGCATATCCTGAGGACAAGTTTCTTGAACAGATTCTTCTGGCTACTCGTGAAAACGCGACTCCTACATGATTTGAGGTGTGTTTGAGGTGAAAGAGGAGAAAATTGCACTTCAAATTCTCGGCATGCATTGCACTGCGTGCGCTCAGGGAATTGAGACTGGTTTGCACAGAGTTGATGGAGTAATTGAGGTTAGAGTGAATTTTGCTACAAAAGAAGCGTTCGTGCGGTTTGACGCTGAGAAAGTTGATGTTGAGAAGATTAAGGCGGCTGTTAAGCGTGGTGGCTATGAGGCTGTTGAACGTGTGGAGGACACAGCTGAGAAGCGCCGAGAAGAAGTCAAGCGGCAGTTAACGCTTTTCTTTGTCGGACTTGTTTTGACGATTCCAATTGTTTTGATCACGTATCTCACTAGTTTTCCAGAGAAGAACTATGTGTTGTTTGCTTTGGCTACGCCAGTTCAGTTTGTTGTGGGTTGGCACTTCTATCTAGGCGCATATAATTCTATCAGGAACAGATTCGCTGACATGAATGTGCTTGTGGCGTTGAGTGCTTCAACGGCCTATTTCTATTCCGTGTATTCAACTTTTGTTTCAACAGGCAGCATGGTTGCTGGTATGGTTTTCTATGAGGCTGCTGCCGTCGTCATAACCACTATAACACTTGGTATGCTTTTAGAGGAGATGGCTGTTGAGAAGACTGGCGATGCGATCAAGAAATTGATGGCACTTCAGCCTAAAACAGCCGTCGTTGAACGTGATAGGGAAGAAAAGGAAATCAGTGCTGAAGAAGTTGAAGTTGGCGACATTGTCATTGTGAGACCCGGAAACAGGATTCCAGTTGATGGAGTTGTGGTTGATGGGCATTCATTCATAGATGAGTCCATGATTACTGGAGAGTCAGTGCCCGTTGAGAAGAACGTTGGGAACACGGTTTTCAGTGGAACGATTAACAAAACGGGAGCGGTAAAGTTTAGGGCGGAGAAAGTTGGGGCGGAGACGATGTTGGCGCAGATCGTCCGGCTGGCTCGTGAAGTGCAGGCAAGTGAAGCGCCAATTCAGCGAATTGCGGATCGCGTTGTTAACGTTTTTGTTCCGGTGGTTGTTGCGATTGCGCTGGGTGCTTTTCTGGTGTGGTATTTTGTTTTGGGAGATGAGATGTTGGCGTTGACGACGTCGGTTTCTGTTTTGGCGATTTCGTGTCCTTGTGCTTTAGGCATTGCGACACCTGCTGCAATTATGTTGGGTGTTGGCAGGGGCGCAGAGAATGGGATCCTCATAAAGAACAATGCGGTATTGGAAGTGGTAAAGAATATTGACACAGTTGTTTTTGACAAGACTGGCACCTTGACTAAGGGCAATTTGGAGGTCGCAGATGTTGTTGCAGACGATATGAAAGATATTTTGGAGACTGCGGCTGTCGCTGAGAAAAGGTCGGAGCATCCCATAGGCGAAGCTATCATCAGAAGAGCCGAAAGTGAAGGGATCAGTGTTCCAGAGCCTAGTTCCTTTGAGGCTTTGCCTGGTTTCGGCGTGGTTGCAAAACATAAACGTAGGAAGATTTTGATTGGGAATCGTCCGTTGATGGAGAATAACAAAGTCTCGATTGACAGGTTTGAGAGTGAAATTGAGAGGCTGGAGAATGAGGGCAAAACTGTTTTGATTGTGGCTGTTGATGGCATGTCTGCTGGTTTGCTGGCTGTCTCTGACACTTTGAAGGAACACTCGAAAGAGGCTGTTGAAACGTTGCATAAACTTGGATTGAAAGTTGTCATGTTGTCAGGCGACACTCGAAGAACCGCAGAAACTGTTGGAAAACAGCTGGAGGTTGACGAAGTCTTGGCCGAAGTTCTTCCTGCTGGAAAAGTTGACGAGATCAGGAAGCTGCAGGATCATGGACGTTTTGTTGCCATGGTTGGTGATGGGATAAATGATGCTCCTGCGATTAAGCAGGCTAACGTAGGCATTGCGATCGGAAGTGGAACTGACGTTGCGATTGAGGCGGGAGATATTGTCTTGATTAGGAACGACCCACGAGATGTGGCAGTTAGCATTAAACTTAGCAAGAAGACTTTGAGCAAGATCAAGCAAAACTTGTTTTGGGCGTTCTTCTATAACGCATTGATGATTCCTTTAGCTGCAGGTGTGCTTTATCCAGCGTTCGGTATTTTGGTGATTCCAGAGTTTGCCGCGACCGCGATGATTTTGAGCGATATTACTGTTGTTGGAAACTCGATGTTGTTGAGGAGATGGAAACCGTAGGGTTGACTGTCTTATGCATGAGTGGGCTTTGGCTGAAGCAGTGATCGCCGCGGCTTCAGAGATCGCTGAAAAGGAAGGATTGAAAGAAGTTGCAGAAGTGAAAATAAAAGTTGGCGAGTTGCAGGGTGTAGAACTGGATATACTGGAATTCGCTTGTTCACAGCTCAAGACCACCAAGTTTACGAAGGCGGAATTCAAAATCGATACTGTCAAAGCCAAACTTCAGTGCAGAGTCTGTGGAAACAAGTGGGTTTTCAGTAAGGATAAGCTAGATAAAGATTCGGCTGAAGCCGTACATTTTGTTCCGGAAATTGTTCACACGTACATGAGATGCCCAAAATGCGGCAGTCCAGATTTTGAAGTGCTTGAAGGACGTGGAATCTGGCTTGAAAGCATCAAAGGAGCGAAATAGGCTGTGGTTGACCCCCGAACAAGCATCATCGAAGAGAGAATACGTGGAATAGGCAGAATTATTGCCGTTTCAAGCGGTAAGGGCGGTGTAGGCAAAAGCTTGGTGGCGTCAACATTAGCGCTTGCGCTGGCCAAGAAGGGCTACAAGGTAGGATTGTTCGATTTGGATTTCACAAGTCCTTCAACGCACATTGTTCTCGGTATTGAAGGGGCGAAGCCTAAAGAGGACAAAGGTTTGGTTCCGCCTGTTGTTCAGGGTCTGGAGTACATGTCAATTGTCTATTATTCAGGTGAGTCTGCGGCACCGCTGCGTGGTGCAGACATTTCAAACGCTTTGGTTGAGCTACTTTCAGTTACGTTGTGGGGGAAATTGGATTTTCTTGTGTTGGACATGCCTCCGGGAATCGGAGACGCAACTTTGGATTTGATTCGATTGGTCAAGCGCATCGAGTTTCTTGTTGTGACGACGCCTTCACAGTTGGCCTTCGAAACAGTTCGAAAACTTGTAGACTTGCTGAGAGAGTTGAAGATAACTGTTATAGGAGTTGTTGAAAACATGAAGATGGACGATTCAAATGCTATTCAACGGCAAATCAAGAATGCGGGTGTTAGGTTCTTGGGTGGAATCCCGTTCGACACGGAAGTGGAAGAAGCCATAGGCAATGCAAGCAGCCTTGCAAAGACGACACTTGCCAAGAAAGTGTCGGAAATAGTTAAAACCATCTGTTAAGATTAGGCAGTCGGATGACACTTTGAAGATCATGATATTTACTGAAGGAACGATTCTGACGAATAAAAGGTGGATTGGTCTTCCTAGAGAAGAAATCGTGAAGCAGGTTAGAAGTTGGGCAGGTCTTTCAAGAGAAGAGCTTGAAAAGCTTCAGAAGACCGGTGCTGCACCTGGACTTGGATACTTTGCAGGTTCAGTTCCAATAGGAAATTGCGTCAGCAAGATTGAGACTTGGAAGAGGCAGGGAGCGACTATCGTGTATTTGACTTCAAGAAGAACGCCGGAAGAAATTGAAACAATAGGGAATGTTCTTAGGAAGTTCAGTTTTCCGGAGGGTGAACTGTTTTTCAGAAGAGCTGGTGAGGAGTACAAGGATGTAGCTGAGAGAGCATTGCCAGATATTATAGTTGAAGATGATTGTGAAAGCATTGGGGGTGAAGAAGAAATGACGTACCCATTTATAAAACAAGAGTTGAAGGATAGGATAGGGTCAGTGGTGGTGAAAGAATTCGGAGGAATTGACCACTTACCTGACGATATTGCCAGACTTAATGCATTATGCATGATGTGGAAAGATGTCACTAAGGACACAAGTCTTCAGGAGGTCAAATACCAATGTTAACGAATATGCCTGTCAGAATGCCAGTTACTATTGTCAGCAGCAAAGCCACAATTAGGTGCTTCCGCATTATGAGCGATTCCGTATTTTTACCAGCATCAATCGTGACTACCGCATTGTTGATTTTGGCTGGTGTAACTGAACTTGCTATGCCACCCGCTACGGCATGGCTTCCATAAACAGTCATATACTCTGCTTGGTTAAGTCCAATGTTATCGGAAGCAGTTTTCTGAATTTTCAGGAAAAGCACGTTTGAGCTGGTTTCTGAACCTCCGACAATAGCCCCGAACAGGCCTAGACTGGCTGCTACAAAAATGTAGCCAGCTCCAAAAACCGAAGCTAAGGTCACCCCCAGAATCACATTCATATTAAGCATATTATACGACGCTGATTGCACTAACTTGCCACCTGCGATTTCCATGGCAGAATAGGCCATAACAAAAGAAATGGAGAAGTAAACGCCGAAGGTCAGAAATGGCCCCCAAAACCGCCTGAGCCAAACATTGAACGCATTCTTCACTTGCGCTTTTGTAGGTTTAAGCGTTAGTAGAGATAATAGCACAGCCACAAATATCCAAGTGTAGATCTGACTGAGAAAGTCCAAATCAACCCTTTGGTTTGCATAAATCGTCACAGTTTCCAGATCACCTAGTAGATTGGAAAGCCAGCGATTAACGTCCGGAATACTAATGACTGCTGCTAGTACTGTAAGCATTATCCATGGAGAAAATGCTCGAAAAACTTCCTTACGTTTTGGGTAATCCGGGTCTTTTTGCTTTCGTTCTGTTGAAGGTTTCAGTTTCTGATAGACGAGAAGCGATCCCATCGCACACAATCCAGCTATTACACCGACAACCCGCAGTGGAACATACTCTACACCGCTAAAATAATCAAGCGAGACCGTTCCCAAACATGCAGAACCCAAAGTCAACCCGCAGACTGCTGCTGGAACTGCGCCCTTTCGCATTGACTGTTTCCCGCCTAGCAGCCAGAGAATCGCGAAAGAAAATCCTGTTGAAACAACTGGCAGAAACAAGGCAATTTTGAAGGCAAACTCTATCGGATTTAAGCCGCCAATTTGGGCTGGTAAAGTTATTGGAACAGAAAGTAGAGAAAAGCTTGTTGTAGGGTCGTAGCCAAGAACGGCAATCGCAATGGCGGCGGTGGGAGTGAAACCCATTGTAACGAGTAGAGGTGGAAACAAGGCAGGTGTAACCACTCCAAGCGATGTGAGAAAAGAGCCGAATCCAATTCCAATGTATAGTGCTCGAATCTCGTCGCCGGCAACTTGCTGTTTGATGACCTTCGAGACTGTTCCTAGAGCACCTGCTTCTTTCATGAGAAAAATCATCAGCATGGTCACCGCAACAGAAATGGATATAGCAAAGCTTTTCACAAAGCCAACCGCTGAAGCTCCCAAGGCAACTTCAAACGGGGTGCCAAATTGGAAAATTGCCAACATTATAGCAATGAACAGGCCAACAAAAGCCATCGTCAACCCGCTCTGCCGCATGAAAGCCACACCGAACAAAATGACTAGAAGCGGAAACAACGCTAACAGGAACCTGCCTGAAACTGCTGAGCTACACGAGGCCATGAAGAGAGCAACGACGGCAAAAACAGAAAGCGTGATCAGTGAAAGTGCCGAAACAGTTTTCTCGTCCAAACGCGGTTCACCGAATCGTCCATAGCAAATCATCCAATCCTAAAATAAGTTTTGGGGAAGCAAAACTGCAATAGTACTATGGGAAATTTGAGACGCTTGCGAAAAGCTATGTCTTCACATTTATCTTTCTGGATTTGCTTTTGGATGATTTCTCTTCCAGCATTGTTTCTTCCATGGAGTTTGCCTTTTGCAGCTCATTCAAGTACCAGCCCCGTGTGTGAGAATATAGGACGCCAGCAATTACTCCGAAAATGGCCAAAGAGATACCACTTATCACTAGTGCAAGACCCAAGATTCCTCCTGGAACGGGCATCTCTTGGTAGGGGATAATTAGAAACCAGTTCGGCGGGTTCGTTAGACTCAGAGTTTCTAGTATGCCGCCTACGAAGAATATTGTGCCTGCCAAGAACATGAGGTAAGCTAGAGTTTCATTGTGTCTTGACTCTTCTGCTTTCTCGTGCAGGTATTCTCTGAAAGACATAAGAGCGCCAATATGGCTAACTATTTAACATATACGTAAGTTTTATTATGTGAGAATACGAATTTCAAAACCTAATCAGTAATGCAAAAAAGAAGAAGGATTCATAACTTTGTCGCCCATCAAGGCAGTGATCTACGATTTCATTGGAACACTGGCAAGCGTCAGAGACTACAACATGGAAAGCTCGAAACTGAAACTTCACAAAGCCATTGTCAATTCGGGCTTCGACGTTGACTCTCAGACATTCTTGAAAGCATATAACGAAGCCCATGAAAAGTACCAAGCTGTTCGCTACAAGCAACTAGTCGAAGTGACGAATGCCGTTTGGATTTCAGAAGCTCTAAACAACCTTGGATTCAAAACAAACTCGGAAAACACTCGCATAATATCCGCCGTTAACATATTCTTTGAAGACTACTTAAATTCCCTTGAACTTAACCCGTGCACAAAAGAAATGCTACAGGAAATCTCTGCCAAATACAAAATAGGTTTGATTTCAAACTTCACTTACGCACCAGTGATACATACAAGTCTCAAGAAATTAGCCATAAACCGGTTCTTCAAAGCCGTTTCAGTTTCTGAAGAAATAGGCTGGCGCAAACCCCACGCAAAAATCTTTGAAGAAACTTTAAAGAGGCTAGGAGTTGTAACGGAAGAGACGGTTTATGTTGGAGACAGCCCGCTTGAAGACATAAAGGGCGCTCAAGACTTGGGTATGAAAGCCGTTTTTGTTCCTTCACAATTCTGCTCACTTGAAGACTTGAGCAAGAGCCAACAGAAACCTGA
>CAYHEV010000014.1:0-27960 GCA_964355725.1 uncultured Candidatus Bathyarchaeia archaeon
AATCTGCAATGCATTCGGCTCCAAGCTCGGACAACCCGGCTGGAATTCAAACGCAGATATAAACAATGATCAACTAATAAACATGCGAGACATAGGGATAGCATGCGATAACTTCGGAGAAATGGAACTGTAGACTTCTGCTTCTTCTAAACAGTTCAAGTGAACAGCAAAAAACGAAACAGCTCATTGTTGAAACAAAAATGTCCTTGCCACTCATACCCATGGACAGTAAAGTTTCCGCTAGTAACACTTAAATAAAATATGGCTTATTTCGTAGTTAGCTTCAACCAATATTTGGATGTCGACAAATGTCAGAAGAATTTCGCCACATACTCAGAATAACTGGAACAGACGTAGATGGCACCCTAAAAATACAATACGCTATAGCGAAAATTAGGGGGATAAGCCAAAATCTCTCACATGCAATACTGAAAAAAGCGGGAATAAACCCTGACGTGAGAGCTGGTTTTCTAACAGAAACAGACATCGAAAAAATAGAAGAAGTAGTCAAAGATCCGTTAAGATACGGTCTGCCAACATGGATGCTGAACAGAAGAAAAGACCTAGAAACAGGGAAAGACATGCACCTGATTAGCGCAGACCTGCTGTTAAGAACAAAAATGGACATTGAAGACATGAAAACCATGAAATCATGGAAAGGATACCGCCACGCTTACGGACTGAAAGTGCGCGGACAGAGAACCAAAACAACCGGAAGAGCAGGAAAAGCTCTGGGAGTCAAGAAGAAGCTTTTCATTAGACCAGCCACCAAAGAGGGCGAGTAAACATGGGCGATCCGAAGAAACAGAGAAAGAAGTATAATACGCCACGTTTCCCATGGCGAACAGACACATTACAACAAGAATTGAAGCTCCTAGGTCAATACGGCCTACGGAATAAACATGAATTATGGCGACATGAAACAACTCTATCAAACTTCAGAGGCATAGCCCGCTCACTAATAGGCGTGTCAGCTGAAACTCGCAAGAAAAGTGAGGAAGAACTTCTGGCTCGCTTGAAGAAACTTGGAATCCTCGAAGAAACAGCGGTTCTAGACGATATTCTAGACTTAACCATAGAGGATCTACTCGAACGCAGGTTACACACAATCGTTTTCCGCAAAGGACTGGCTAAGACGGTACACCAAGCTCGCCAACTGATAACTCATGGGCACATAACTATTGGAAACCAACGAGTAACCGTACCAAGCTACCTCGTCACGAAAGAGGAAGAAAAACAAATTACATACGTGTCGAAAAGCCCACTTGCAAACTTAAACCATCCTCTTCGTCAAACAATAGCCGTCGCACCCACAGCAGAACCAGAAACTGAAAGCCCACAAGCGGAGGGAGAAGAATGAGCAGCAAGAAAAACGAAAAATGGGCCGTCGTCCACATTTTCAGCTCCTACAACAACACCATAATCCACATAACTGACATTTCAGGCGCTGAAACAATAGCCAGAACATCCGGCGGAATGTTTGTGAAAGCAGACAGACTGGAATCTTCACCATACGCAGCCATGCGAGCAGCTGGCGCAGCAGCAGAAGTCGCCAGAGACAAAGGAATAACCGCCATACACATCAAAGTTAGAGCCCCTGGAGGATCAAGACCTAGAACCCCAGGTCCAGGAGCCCAAGCAGCCATAAGAGCCTTAGCAAGAACGGGTTTCCGCATAGAACGCATTGAAGAAGTTACACCGATCCCGCATGATGGAACGCGAAGACCTGGCGGCAGAAGAGGAAGAAGAGTCTAGCAGACTAGCATCGTGGTCGTACCAATAGAAAAATTGAAATAATGCACCAATGTTTTATTGAACGGCACACTGGGTTATCCTAACCCATCACGGAGTGACTAGATTAGTGAAAGTAGAACTACTAGAAAAAGACGACAAAAACATGCGTTTACTCATTCAA
Organism: uncultured Candidatus Bathyarchaeia archaeon; assembly: GCA_964355725.1. Taxonomy (GTDB): domain Archaea; phylum Thermoproteota; class Bathyarchaeia; order Bathyarchaeales; family Bathycorpusculaceae; genus CAYHEV01. The sequence continues at coordinate 1,916 of CAYHEV010000014.1, forward strand.
GAAGTTGACGTTCCGTTTATGAACGCGTTGAGAAGGATAGTAATTTCTGAAGTTCCATCCATGGCTATAGATGAAGTTGTAATACTTGAGAATTCTTCCGTGTTACAAGATGAAATAGTGGCCCACAGGCTTGGACTTGTCCCCCTTAAAACTGATCTGGAAAGTTATAATCTGCCAGAAGATTGCCAATGCAAGAGCGAATTTGGATGTAACCTCTGTCGGGTCACGCTTACATTGGACGTGGAAACAAAAGAAGGGCTAAGAACAGTTTACTCAGGTGACTTAAAATCCGAAAACTCCGGTATAGTACCGGTAAGTGAAAGGATCCCCATAGCCAAACTGGCCAAAGAGCAGAAAATAAGACTTGAAGCCTATGCAAAACTTGGAAAAGGAAAAAACCACGCCAAGTGGCAACCGGTCTCAATGTGCGCATACAAATATTTCCCAAAAATACAAATAGACAACAAAAAGTGTGATGCATGCGCAAGATGTGTGGAAATCTGCGCGAAGAAGGTTCTCGTCAAAAGCGAGAAAAAGATAGAAATCCACGACCTAATGAACTGCACTCTGTGCCAAGACTGTGCCGAAACATGCCCACAAAAACCATCGGCAATAAAAGCCGATTGGGAAAAAAACGCATTCATATTTGGTCTTGAATCCTCAGGAGCACTTCCCCCAGAAAAAATAATGATGGAAGCCATCAAAATTCTAGATGGACACCTAAAAGAACTAGAAACTCAGATTAAGGTGAAGAAGAGTGAACAAGACTAAAGCAACAAACCCAGAACTCCTAGCACTTACCCGTTTCCTAAGAAAACAAGGCAAAGAAAACAAAGCTAGAATTTGGCAAGACATCGCTGAACGCCTAACCAAACCAGAACGAAAACGTACGGCTGTAAACCTGAGCCGTATAAACAGGCATACAAAGAAAAACGAAACAGTAGCTGTCCCTGGCAAACTGCTGGGTTCAGGCGGTATCGATCATCCAATAACAGTGGCGGCGTTCGCAATTTCTGAAAAAGCAAAAGAAAAAATTAGCGCCGCGAACGGCAAATGTGTATCCTTTTCCGATTTGATCAAGAAAAATCCAAAAGGATCAGAGGTCAAAATAATCGGGTGAAAGAAATGCAGGCAACAAACAGACCGCTCATCATAATAGATGCGGACGGACTTATTCTGGGCAGAATGTCAAGCATAATTGCCAAGAGACTGATGAACGGCGAAACAGTAACAATCGTAAACGCTGAAAAAGCGGTCATATCAGGGAAGAAGAGAAGCAAAATAATAGAAGCTAAGACATTTCTCGAAGTTGGACACCTAAGATGGGGACCAATTCATTATAGAAGACCAGACAGAATAGCGAGAAAGACCGTTAGAGGTATGCTTCCGTACAAGCAACCCAAAGGGAAGCAGGCATACAAACGACTTAAGGTGTTCATTGGGGTACCAGATGAGTTGAAAGACCAGAAAATGGAGACTCTAACACATGCTCAGGCTAAAAAATTAACATGCCCATACTTTACATTGGGCGAATTCGCGAAAGAGATAGGATGGAGTAAAGGGGGATAAATATGCCAGCCAAAAAAGTTTTAGTTGTTAGTGGAAAAAGAAAAACAGCCATTGCACGAGCCGTTGTCAGATCTGGAATGGGAAGAGTACGAATCAATAGGGCGGCAATAGAGATTTATGAACCTGAAATTGCGCGTGAGAAAATTATGGAACCGCTCTTGCAGGCTGGAGATGACGTTTGGAAGCAGTTGGATATGGATGTGAAAGTCTCAGGCGGAGGATACATAGGCCAAGCTGAAGCGGCAAGAATGGCGATTGCAAACGCTCTTTTAAAGTGGACAAAAAGTACACATCTACGCACGGTTTTCGCAGAATATGACAGAACAATGATTGCTGGAGATGCGAGGAGAAAAGAAACTAAGAAATTCGGTGGACCAGGAGCGCGAGCCAAGGAGCAAAAAAGCTACAGATAAAGAGAGGCTAAAATGCATGATTGTACCGGTAAGATGTTTCACATGCGGCAAATTGATCGGAGACAAATGGGAAGAGTTCACCAGCAGAGTTAAAGCTGGAGAGAAGACAAGCGAAGTTTTAGACAGCTTGGGCATCAAACGCTATTGTTGCAGACGCATGTTGCTAGCACATGTGGAAATTATCGATGAAGTCATACGTTTTCATGAAGAGGCTGCAAAACGGAAAGAGGCAAGAACCTTTTACTGAGGAAGCTAAGAGAAAGTATGTCAACAGTCATCGAAGACATTATTGCAAGGAAGGTTTTCAACAATCGAGGAGAAGAAACAATAGAAGTTGATGTCCTAACAACTTCAGGTTTCGGAAGAATCTCTGCTCCAGCTGGAAAAAGCCGAGGAAAAGCCGAAGTGACGTATTACCCTCAGGGTGGAGTTGATCAAGCGATAAAAAAAGTGGAGGAAAACGTTGCTCAGGAACTTGTGGGACTAAACGCTGATTTTCAAGAGGAAATTGACAAGACACTCCACGAGATCGATGGCTCAAAGGATTTCAGAGTCATAGGCGGAAACACTGCTTTCGCCATCTCACTCGCCAGTGCAGAAGCAGCTGCAAATTCTTATGGGCTTCTTCTCTTCCAATTCCTAGGCGGCCACATTTCACATGAACTCCCATATCCACTTGGGAACACCATAAGCGGTGGGCAACATACTGAAGGAAAGTCTCCAGATATTCAAGAATTCCTCACTCTTCCATATGGAGCACCATCATTCTTGGAAGCTTCAACGGTCAATACCCAAATTCACGCAAAGATTGGCGTCATATTAAAAAAGAAAGATAAGCTTTTCAGCGGCGGAAAAAGCGATGAAGGAGCATGGGTTGCCAACATTGGAAATTCGGAGGCGTTTGACGTGCTGACTAAAGCGTGCGAAGAAGCTGGCAGCGAACTTGGCTTTGAATGTGGCTTAGGTGTTGATGTTGCAGCGTCTTCCATGTGGAATAGCAAAGAGAAAACTTACAATTATCAGAGAGAACAGAAGAAGCGAGATTCAGGTGAACAATTAGAGTTCATCTTTGGTCTGATCAAGAAGTATCATTTGTCCTATGTTGAAGATCCCTTTCATGAAGAAGATTTCGAAAGCTTTGCGGAACTTACCAAAAAAGTGAAGAACTGCCTGATTTGCGGCGACGACTTGTTTACTACGAACAATGAAAGATTAAGTAACGGGATAAAGAAGCATGCGGGCAATGCTGTCATAATAAAAGTGAACCAAGTAGGTACGCTCTCAGACGCTTGGGAAACTATAGAACTTGCGAAAAGAAACGGTTATGTGCCTGTAATGTCACATCGTTCAGGCGACACATGCGATTGGCATATAGCGCACTTGGCAGTAGCCTTCAAATGCCCCATAATCAAGACGGGGGTAGTTGAAGGAGCACGCATTGCAAAGATAAACGAGCTAATAAGAATTGAAGATTTCTTAGGCGATAGAGCTAAAATGGCTGACCTTCAGATACTTTGAGGAGGATAAAAGTTTGGCAGAAGACGAAGAAATAAAAGAAAACGAAGCAAAAAAAGAGGAAGAAAAGCCCGAGGAGAAAGTTGAGATAACCGAAACTGAAACAGAAACGGCAATAACTGTTCCTGAAGAAAATCTTCTGATGCCGCGAGAAACACTCTTGTCCTCAGGAATACACATAGGGACAAGAATGAAGACTGGCGACATAGAACAATTCATATACCGTGTTAGACCAGACGGATTGTTTGTTCTGGACGTTAAGAAAACTGATGACCGCATTCGAGCAGCTGGCAAGTTCCTCGCACGATTTGAACCAGCGAAAATTGCCGCAACTGCGGGCAGACTTTACGCGCAAGAACCAGTGAGAAAATTCTGCGAAGTAACTGGAGCAACTCCGGTCATTGGACGCTTTATTCCGGGACTGTTATCGAACCCATTGTACCCCAACCGTATCGAACCGGAAGTCTTGATAGTGTCTGATCCGAGGGCAGATTTCCAAGCAGTTAAAGAAGCGGCTGCCGTGGGCATACCAGTGATCGCCTTATGCAGCACAGATAACGAATTTGCAGGAGTAGATTTGGTTATCCCGACAAACAACAAGGGCAGACGCGCCTTGGCAGTTATCTACTGGCTTCTAGCAAGACAAGTACTGCGAGAAAGAGGCGAATTACCAACGGACAAGGACCTGCCTGTGACGATCGACGACTTCGAAGCCAAGATCACGAAAGAAGAGGAGGAAATCTAACGGAATGGCGAAGGTTCGGCTTCCAACGCAAGCCGGAGCCTTCTATGAAGGAACAGCGAAATCGTTAAAGAAGCAGGTTGAAGATTGCTTTCTTCATGAACTTGGACCTGGAAAACTTCCAAAAGTCGCAAAGACAGGATCAAGACACATTGTTGGCCTAGTCTGCCCTCATGCAGGCTACATGTTTTCGGGTCCCGTGGCAGCTCACGCTTATTATAAGCTAGCCTTAGATGGAAAACCGGATATTGCAGTAATTTTTGGACCTAACCACACGGGTTATGGCAGTGGTTTGGCGGTAATGAATGATGGAGTTTGGCGTACGCCTTTGGGCGATGTTGAAGTAGATGGTGAAACTGCAAATCAGATCGTACGAGAATCAGGCATAATTGACGTTGATGATTCAGCTCATCGCTTGGAACATTCGATTGAAGTTCAACTTCCTTTTCTTCAGTATCTTTACGGTTCAGGGTTTAAAATTGTGCCGGTTTGTTTTTTGATGCAAGACTTGATCTCAGCTAGAGAGACGGGACAAGCCGTGGCTAAAGTTTTGGCTGGGAAAAATGTGTTGGTCATAGCTTCTTCGGACATGACGCATTACGAACCTAAAGAAAGAGCAGCGAAAAAAGACATGCTGGCTCTTGAAGCAGTGGAAGAATTGGATGAGGAAAAGCTTTATTCAGTTGTTGAGGCTAATCGGGTTAGTGCCTGTGGTTACGGTCCAATAGCTGCTTTAATTGTGACGGCAAAGATTTTGGGTGTGAAAGAGGCAAAATTATTATGCTATAAGACTAGTGGAGATATAATTGGCGACTATTCAAGTGTGGTTGGATATGCCGCCGTGAGTTTCGCAAAATAGTGGTGTATGATGGGAGTCGTTGCCTCAGCTCCCGCCAAAGTAATACTCTTCGGAGAACATTTCGTAGTCTACGGTGAACCAGCGATAGTTCTAGCCATAGACAAGAGGACTTACGCGAAAGCAGAAAACCGCAATGACCACCGTCTTCACGTGCGTTCAATAAATTTGAATCTCGCAGGATATTTTGAAAACCAAATATTCTTCGTTGAACAAGGCGAGGCAAGAGAAGCCAAAATGAAGTTTGAACCAATCAGGTTGGCTGTAGAGAAAGTATTGGAGAAACATCAGAAGAATGGGGGATTAGACATTGAAATTAACTCTACCGTTCCTGTCGCAGCTGGGCTAGGTTCTTCTGCGTCTGTAGCGGCAGCTGTCACAGCGGCAGTGGGTGCTCTTCTGAAGATCAATATGACGAAAGAAGATATTTTGCGTATAGCATTCGAATCCGAAAAAGTTGTACATGGCACAGCTTCGGGCGTAGACCCGGCAATTTCAACTTTCGGCGGCACACTGCTTTTCCAGATGGATACGGGATTCAAACCTCTAGAAGTCAAAACGGATATTCCACTAGTGATCGGAGATACAGGCGTCAAAAGATCCACTCGTGCTCAAGTTGCAAGAGTGCGAGAGATGAAGGAGAAATATCCGCAAGTTGTGGACCCGATCATGCGAGCAGCCCGCGAAATCGTTCTGAGAGCCATAGATGCCCTTAAGGAGAATGACCTAGACACATTAGGAGAGTTAATGAACATAAATCATGCGTTGCTGTATGGAATTGGAGTTTCAGACGAATCTCTGGAGTGTCTTACGAATGCTGCACGCAAAGCCGGAGCGCTCGGTGCAAAACTAACTGGCGCTGGCGGCGGCGGCTGCATGATCGCACTAACTAGAAACGAGAGACTTCAAAATGTAGCGGAAGCTATTCAGAGAGCAGGTGGAAGCCCATTTATGGCTAGAAAAACAGATGAAGGAGTTAGAATTGAGCGAACCTAGACCTACAATCTTGAAAATTGGCGGTTCGGTCATCACAGATAAAAATGGTGAACTTGCAGCCCGGACACAGGTTATAGATCGACTAGCAGATGAAATACAGAAAGCAAACAGAAAGGGCGTGATAGTAGTTCATGGCGGAGGAAGCTTCGGACATCCGACGGCAGAGAAATATGGAATAAAGGATGGTTTGAAAGAGGATTCACAGAGAATTGGTTTTTCTGAAACTCATCATGTTATGACTGTACTTAACGGTTTAGTAATGGATTCACTAATATGGCACGCTGTTCCAGCAGTAAGTGTAACGCCTTCTTCATGTATTACCACAGAAAATGGCAGGATCCAGAGTTTTGTAGACACGTCAGTAAAGATGCTGTTGAAAATGAGTATGGTGCCAGTTCTATATGGAGACGCTGTTTTGGACACAAGACTAGGTTTCACGATACTTTCAGGTGACCAACTTGTCTCAGTACTTGCCACGAAATTCAATGCAGAGCGCGTAATAATGGGCGTTGACGTCGATGGCTTGTGTGATGCTGATCCAAAAGTTGAGAGAACGGCAAAAACGTTGAAACACTTAACAATGGAGGAGTTGAAACAAATTCATTGCAAGTTTGGCAAGTCAACAGCTTCAGATGTCACGGGTGGCATGTTCGGCAAAGTAACTGAGCTTATACCAGTAATAGAAAAAGGCATACCAGTAATAATCGTGAATGCCACGAAGCCGAGTTATGTTTACAAAGCCCTTAAAGGAGAAACGGCCCATGGCACCCTCGTTGAGAAGGAATAGATTTGGCTGGGGAAACAAGAAAGCGTAAGGCAGATCACATTAGAATTGCTTTGAGCCGTAATGTTCAAGCTAAAAAAACCACAACTGGTTTCGAAGATATCTTCTTTGTACACAAAGCGTTACCAGAAATTGACAAACAAGAAATTGATTTAACCATAAACTTGTTTCACCACAAGTTAGCCGCGCCCCTCATGGTTGGAGCGATAACGGGCGGAACAACAAAAGCGGCAAAGATCAACGCAACCATAGCTGAGGCTATTGAAGAACTTGGGTTAGGAATGGGGGTTGGAAGCCAGAGAGCTGCAATAGAAGATAAGACTCTTGAAAACAGCTTTGCAGTCACTAGAAAAAAAGCACCCACAGCCTTCCTTATTGCAAACATTGGTGGAGTACAACTTATCAATGGTTACGGAATAGAAGAAGTCAAGAAAGCCATAGAGATGATTGATGCAGACGCAATCGCAATACATTTGAATTCACTTCAAGAAACCGCACAGCCGGAGGGTCAAACAAACTTCAAAGGAATACTCAAGAAGATAAGTGAAATCGCAAGAGAATTGGATTTACCTGTCTTTGCGAAGGAAACAGGCGCGGGCATAGGAGCAAATGAGGCAAGGAAGCTTGAAGCTGCAGGGATAAAAGGTATAGACATTAGCGGGGCAGGCGGAACAAGTTGGGCCGCAGTTGAATATTACCGCGCAAAAGGTCATGAGAACAGTTTCCAACGCAGACTAGGCGACGTTTTCTGGGATTGGGGAATCCCTACTGCTGCAAGCGTAGTTGAGGTCTCTCAGACTGTGAAAACTTCTGTAATTGCGTCTGGAGGAATACGTGACGGTGTGGAAGTGGCAAAGTCTTTGGCCTTAGGTGCCAGCTTGGCTAGTCTTTCCCAGCCAGTCTTGCCAGCGGCAGTAAAAGGTGTGGAAGAAACAAAGACTGTGCTTTCACTTCTAATTGAAGAATTAAAGAATGTCATGTTTCTTGTAGGCGCAGGATCCATAGAGAACTTGAAGAAAGCGCCTCTTGTTGTGATGGGTAAGACAGCGGAATGGTTACGATTGAGAGGATTTGACGTAGAGAGCTATGCTCGGAGAAGTGGAGAGTAGATTTTTTGGATGTTGACAAATTTCTTGAAGAGAAAGCCATTCTAATAGACAAGATTATAGAGAAATATATTCCCAGAGTTTTCTCAAAAAACGATGTTCTTTTCAGAATTAATCCGCCACGTTACGCGCATAACTTGGAAACTCTTAACAAAGCCGTTGCAGAACCTGCCTGGGAGTTTCTGGATAGAGGCGGAAAACGTTGGCGACCAGCACTGTTCTTATTAATCTGCGAAGTCCTCGGCAAAAACCCCGAAGAATTCGTTGATTTTGCCATAATTCCAGAAGTAATTCATAATGGCACGTTAATGGTAGACGACATAGAAGATGCATCTGAACTTCGAAGAGGAAAACCATGCACGTTCAAGATTTACGGAGTGGACATCGCCATCAACGTTGGAAACGCCATGTACTACTTACCACTTCTGCCTCTATTAGAAAATAGAAAAAGAGTTTCAGTGGACAAACTCCGAAGAATATACGAAATCTACGTGGAAGAGATGATCAATGTAAGCCTTGGTCAAGCAATGGATATAGCATGGCATAGAGGTTTGGCAAATGCTGATGAGATAGGTGAAAAAGACTATTTGCAAATGTGCGCTTACAAGACGGGAACTTTGGCACGAATGGCTGCCAAGATGGCTGCTGTCTTGGCTGGTGCAAACGAGGAGCTTGTTGAAAAACTTGGGTATTTCGCTGAAAGCATCGGAATAGCTTTTCAAATGCAAGATGACATCCTTGATCTAACGAGTGCAGATTTTGTGAAAAAGAAAGGCGGTTTGGGGCAAGATATAACAGAAGGAAAACGAAGCATGGTAGTCATTCATACTCTGCAAATCGCGAATGCTGAGGACAGAAGAAGACTTGTTGAGATTCTTAACATGCACACTTCAGATCAGAGACTCAAAGATGAAGCCATTACAATCATGCGGAAGTATGGATCCATAAAGTATGTGCAAGACTTCGCGAAGAGAATTGTTCAAGAAAGCTGGCGTGAGGCTGAAAGACTTCTTCCTGCCTCTGAAGCGACGAAAGAGCTGAACGATTTTGCACAATTTTTAATTGAAAGGAAAAACTAAGAAAACAAGAGAGTGTGAAGCTTCTGACACTCAAACAAGACACTGAACTTAGAGAACTTGTTAGGAAAATTGCCTTGCTGAATGCCGTTAGACATGATGGTAAAGCACAGACTGGCCCAGTTGTTGGAAAAATCTTGGGTGAAAAATCAGAGTTGAGAGCTAAAGCTAAAGAAGTAACAGCTTTGATCAATGAAATCCTCAAGGAAGTCAACAATCTTTCACCAGACGAACAGAAACGCATAGTTGAGAAGGAATGGCCTGAAGCTCTCGTCAAAGAGAAGGTTGAAGCAGAAAAACGTTTGCCACCTTTACCTAATGCAGATAAGTATTCTCAAATTGTCACGAGATTTTCACCTAATCCTGACTGTGTATTGCATTTGGGTTCAGCTAGAGCCATCGTCTTGGATCACGACTATGCTCAAATGTACAAAGGCAAGTTTGTTCTTCGTTTTGAGGACACAGATCCGAGGACTAAGAGACCTGTCATAGAGTTTTACGACCGAATCAGAGAAGACTTGGTTTGGCTTGATTGCAAACCAGATGAAGAATACATTCAAAGCGACAGAATCCCAATCTATTACGAATATGCCGAGAAACTCTTGAAGGACGGTAATGCTTATGTCTGCACATGCCAGCCAGAACACTTCCGAGAACAAATATTAGCCAACAGACCATGCGAATGCCGTGACTTACCGCCAGAAGAGCACCTGTCCAGATGGAAACGTATGCTTGAAGGTGACGTTAAGGAAGGTGAAGCCGTTATGCGTGTCAAAACTGATTTGAACCACCCCAATCCGGCAGTTCGAGATTGGCCAGCGGCTCGCGTCATAGATATTGAAAAGTTTCCACATCCAAGAGTTGGAACTGAATATCGAGTTCTACCGCTGTATAATCTCGCTTGCGGTATAGACGACCATTTGATGGGCATAACACATATAATCAGAGGAAAAGAGCACCTGACAAACCAGGTTCGGCAAGAATTCATGTACAAGTATTTGGGTTGGAAATATCCAGAAGCTATTCACTACGGTAGACTCAAGATCACTGGAGCCACCCTGAGCAAGTCAAAGATTGTTCAAGGATTAAGAGATGGTTTGTACAAAAGCTGGGATGATCCACGTTTGGCAACTTTTGCGGCTTTGAGAAGGCGAGGAATAATGCCTGGCGCTATTAAGAAGATGATAGTTGATATTGGACCTAAGACTTCAGATCTTATTTTGAGTTGGGAGAATCTGTATGCTTACAATCGTAAAAACCTTGATCAGACCTCCGACAGATACTTTTTTGTCCAGAATCCGATAGAGTTGAAGATAGAACAAGTTCCGAAAGTGTTCACCATCAAGCTTCATTTGCATCCTGATCGTCCGGAACGAGGAGTGCGAGAATATACAATAAAACCTAAGGGTGATGAGAAATCGGCGATTTTTTGGGTTTCACAGAAAGATATAGATGCCTCAAAAGTTGGAAGCACTATGCGACTTATGGAACTGTTCAACGTTCGAATCGAGAATGCAAATGTGTACTCTGCAGAGGCAACTTTCGTCAGCGAATCCTATGAGGATGCGAGAAAACTGAAGACTCCGCTCATTCACTGGATTCCGGTTGGTGAGGATTTTCCTTGCCAAGTTGTCATGCCTGACGCAACGATTGCAGAAGGAATTGCCGAAAACACTTGCAAACGGTTAAAACCAAACAATATTATACAGTTTGAGAGGTTCGGTTTCGTTAGAATCGACGAAGTAAGCACGAAATTGACAGTATACTACGCTCACAAGTAAGGATGAAAGAAACATGCGCCAGTCAGATAAAATAATTATATGGCCAGCATATTTCGACTCAACCAAGACAAGAAAGGATGGAAGGCGAGTTTCTAAAAATCTAGCTGTGCCATCTCCGAGAATTTCAGAAATAAAAGACGTTGCGGAAAAACTTGGCTTAAGTTGTGAACTTGTTCCAGACGCAGGTTACTCAAAGGCACCTTGGCTTAAAACAGGATTGCTACTTGCAAAAAAGAAGGAATCAAAAGATCAAACACTGAGAAAGATCGCACAGCAATTGTCAAAGATTCGCAGCACAACAGCTGTGACAACGAAGCAGTAGAATTAACTCTTTTCTTCTTTCACCAAAACAGCGTTGATTATTCCATGTTGTCCTGGGCGAGAGGTGACACGGGCTGAACCTAAGGAAGTTTCAATCATTGCTCCCCTAGTTATGACGCCTCTGCGGTCATAGTCAATGTTCGCAGGGTTCTTGATGACTCTTACAATTTCGACTTTCTCAGTTTTCCCACTTTTTGGGTCAGTTACACAAGCATATTTATCGGCTAGAATTTTTCTTTTTGTGGTTCCACCGCGTCCCCTTTGGATCTTCTTCTTTGTTTCGCCCAATAAGGTTTCTGCTGGAAATCGACCCTGCTCAAATTTCCGCTTGACCCTGTGGGCACGTCTTCTTCCGCCTGTAGGCTTTTTCTTGTGCAAGTCACCGTGCCAGACCGACACTTCTATTTCTCCTTAATTCCAAGTTGGGTGTTCACTATCACCTTTATTTTCCATATAAACCTATCCGTTTCGGAGTTCAGACATATCTTGTTGTGGAGAGTCTTCAAAAACGTGTTTCAGTTGTTTCTTCATCGATGCGGTATCATGACTTAGACCGAAGTAATCTGCGAAATATTCGGTTGTTTTAAGGATCATAGAACGTCCCATTTTTTCACTCGCAACCAAATTCATTTCTTTCAACAGTTTGATGTGGCCGTAGGCGTGGTGACCGCGCACATCAATTACTCTTTTTTGAGATACTGGCTGCCTATAAGCCACGTAAGAAAGCGTCTTCAATGGACCTATGGAAAGAAGAGGTCTATTAACAAGTCTCTTAACCTGAGGCGTGAAGCCAGCCTTCAGCTGCAATACATATCTTTCATCTTTTAGCTCCAAAATCTCCAAGGAAGTGTTTCTGGCGACATATTCCTTAATAAGCGTTCTCGCGAGTTTTTGCACTTTGTTCTTGGAGCGGGTTTTTAGAACCGAACACAATTCGTTGAGGTCCAATGGGCGACCGGCGACGTACAATGCAGCTTCAACCAACGCCAGTTCATGGTGTATTCTCTCAATCATTTGTTCCTGCTCAATATTGACTTCCAAGTTAGACACTTGTTTTTCCGCCTTCTGCAAGTTTTAGATCTCCAACCGTTATGTATATCTCCTCGGTTTCTTCATTCTGCCACAAATTCACTTTTACCTCCTGTGCCAAGAACAGTAGAAGAATAAATGTGCGGATGGTTTCCAATCGAACCATTCCTTTTGTCAATGTTGAGAACTCGATAATTCCTGCGCCTTTCACCCTTTCCAAAAGAGAGGCATAGAGCTTCTCCATTTGAAACTCAATTTCCATGAGGTACATGTCCAGTTGTGGCATTATCTCTGATGCTAGTGGAAGGATTGGCTGCGAGACAGTTTTGTCGAAACGAACCAGTTTTTCACCTTTCAAAACCTCGTCCAAGACTTCCAGCAAGTGGCTTATGGTTGTTGAAGTTAGTTCGTGTCTCAGTGGCAGAAATATTGGCGGAGGAAGAAAATCTTGCACAGTCTTAGAGGGCTGAGGTGGTTCTTCGAGCTTAAGCAGGAGCTTTGACTTCATAAGGTATATGAGGGCTGAAGAATCAAGAGCTACGCCTGAAGCCCTGAAATCTACTTGCCCAGTTTTCTCCATTTCTTTAAGAAACGATGCGAGCAAATATGTTATGTTGATGTTCCAAGGTGAAAGCTTCTCAAGTTTGTGAAACTCGAACAGGACGTTCCATGGTGGAAGCAGGTAGAAAGGCTTCCTAGTTGGTTTGGCCGTCATTGATTTTGGGCCTCCAGGAATTTCGCTGATATTACACTGGAAACGCCGTTACGTTCGTAAACTCCATAAACTTTCTGTGCTTTGTTCACCATCTCAGGTTTTAATGTGATTGCTATAAACTGTGTATTTTCGGACTCTTCAAGCAGGAGATCGCCAAGCTTTGAAACGTGGAAAGCGTCCAAGTGTGCATCCACTTCGTCCAAAATGTAGAAGGACGCTGGAGTGAATTCTTTCAGGGCAAATATGAAGGCTACAGCCGCAACTGAGCGTTCGCCGCCGCTGGCTCCGCTCACAACTATCGAAGGCTTGTTTAGAAATTGAACAATCATGTCTATGCCGCCTGAGAATGGCTCATCAATATTTTCAAGCTTCAAAGCGGCATTTCCCCCTCCGGTAAGCTTTGAGAAGTATGTTTGTAAGTTTTTGTTGATTTTCTCGAACGCGTTCATGAACACTTTTCTCTTCTTATTTTCGATTTCATCCATGAATTGTACTATGGACTGCTTTTCTTTTTCAAGTTCATTCAGTCTCAGTGAGAGTTCTTTGTAGCGTGAAATCTGTTCCGCATAATGTGACAAGGCAAGTTGATTCACCGCGCCAATTCTTTCAAGTTCAAACTGCATCATTCTCATTGATGTCTCAGCTTCTTCAACCTGCTTCGGCGTGACTATTAGGGACTGCTCATAACCAAACTGTCTGAGCTGACTTCTATACTGCTCGACCTGCAAAAGAGAGGTTTGAGTGTTGAGCTGAAGCTGATTTAATAAACGGTCAGATTGTTCATATTCTGTTTCAAGTTTACGAAGTTCTTTATCAATGTCATCTATTTGAGAGGTGAACTTTTTGGCGCCTTCTCTTGCTGACAATACAGTCTTGGAAAGTTCGATGCGGCTTTTTTCCAGTTCAGATAATTCCTGCTTTAATGATTCCCGTTCTTGAAGCGCACCTTCAACCTCCTTCTCGACTCGGCGTAGTTGCTGGTCAACCTTTGAAAGTTGGATTTTTGCGTTTTGATATCCAACTCTCAAAACGTTGTCGAACTGTGATTGAAGCGTTGAGATTTCAGTTTGAATTGTACCTAGTTTCTGTCTTAGTGTGATTATTTCTTCGGTAAGTTTCTCTCTTTTAACTTCCATCTCTTGGATGATTGCAGGATCAGTTTTTCGTCTTGAAGCAGCCAGTTCAGTTTGAATTTTCCGCATTTCCTTCTGGATGGAGCTTCCTTCGGCTTTGCGGATCCACATCTGTGATTTTTCGTTTTCAATTTCCTTGTCAAATCGGACAATGTAATGGTTCACGCGCCTGATGTTGGTGTTTGTTCTCCTAACATTTCGTTTAATTCTGGTTAATTCTCTGTCAAGTGTGGTTATGGCTTCTTCCAAACGCGTGATTTCGACGCGCGTCTTGTCTATTTCCTCTTGAAAGGAGGTTATGTCAGTTCCTCTTTGCGAAAGGTGCTGTTGGAGAGCATTAACTGCCTCGTCTAGGCTTTTGATGGCTGTTTCGCTTGGAATAATTGTGGAGAAATCTATCGGAGCACGGTAGTAACCGCTCTCGAAGGCTCCACCGGTTTCATACAGATCTCCGTTGATTGTTACTGCACGGAAGCCTTCGTTCGATAATGTAAAGGCAACTTTGTCGGCTGAGACTATCAAAGTGTCGCCGAAAACGAAGTGGACAGCTGGTTCGAAATGTTTCTCATATTTCATGAAGCCAGGTGCTATTCCATCGACGCCTTCTTTGTCAGGAATCTTTGAGGACTTGGTTGACGTTCCTTCAAGCGGGATTATTTTTACTCTTCCCAGTTTCATTTTTCTCAATGTTTCGGTGCAGGTGAACGCTGCGTCAAAATCCTTCACAACAATTGCGTCAAGCCATCCTGCGGCGGCTGCTTCTATTGCGTTCTGGTATTTTTTTTCAACTTTAACCAGACTACGCAGTCTTCCATAAACGCCTTGAATAACGCCCAAGTCGCCCAATTCTTCAATACTTCGCAATGCTTTCTCTTCTGAAGCTACGGTTTCCGCGAGTTCTCTCTGCGTTACAAACTCTACAACTGCCTCGCGTGCGGAATCAGCTATTTTTCCAGCTTCAACCGTTTCCCGTTCTACCGCTTCTTTCTGCGCGATTCTACGTTCAAGCGTCTTCTCCAAGTTTTTCAATTGAGCTTTCTGTTCGTGTTGAACTTTTTCAAGTTCGGTGAATGACTTTTCAAGTTCACTGAGCGTGGCTCCGAATCTCTCTTTGCGGTCACTGAGATCTTTTAGTCTTCTCGTCCGGATTTTGATAGCCGTCTGGCTTTTCGCGTATTCAGATCTCAAAGATGTGAGCCTTTTGTAATCGTTGGCAAGCTGCAACTCGATTTCGCGGATTCTTTTGCTGTTTTCTCCGAGGCTGTCCCAGAGTTTAGCAGCCTCCTGTGCTAGACCGTCATGTTCAGATTGTTTTCCGCCTATCTGATTTGATATGCCTTCATGTTCGCTTCTCGACTTTCTGATTTTGAGGCGATTTTCACTGATTTCTTTTCGAATAGACTCGTATTGTTGAAAATTGTTTTCTCTAACTCGCTTCAAGCCTTCAAGGCTTGTTTTTCCAGAGCTTATTTTGGTTGTTAATTCGCTTAATCTTGATTTCAGTTCGCCGATTTTTATTTGAACCCTCAGTACCTCTGAACCGCCTTCTTCAACAATTTCAGAGCTTAGTTTCCGCCATTCTCCTTCAACTTCTCTTCTTTTCGATCTGCGTTCGTCAAGTAGTCTTCTTAGTTTCTCAACGGTGCCCCTGACTTTGTTTGCTTGTGAAGAGGTTTCATCGACTTTCTTTTGGATCTGTGTCATGTCATGCGAGATTTTGACGGCTTCGAACTTCTTTATCTCGTCCTGGATGAAGTTGTATCTTAACAGTTCGTTGCGTTCATTTTCTAGGTCATCCAGTCTCTTCTGCACTTCGTCAATTCTGCCCATCGCTGTGCGTATGGAGATGTCAGCTGTCCGTAGTTTCTCTTCAGCCTCAGCTTTTTCAGCATCATACTGACCTATGCCGACCAAATCTTCAATGATCTTCCTGCGTTCCAAAGGAACAATGTCTGTTAGACGAGTTATTGTGCCCTGTGGAATTATGTTCTGGCTTGAAGAACTGATTCCGGCTACTAAAAGTATTTCCAGAGTATGTTGCCTTGAAATTCTTCTTCCATTAAGCCTGTAGACGCTTTGTCCGTTTCGGTAAACCTCGCGAGAAACTGTGACCGTGGTCGTGTCAACAGGCATGCGACCGTCTGAGTTATCGAATTGGATTATGACCTTGGCCATTTTTGCTTTTTCCAGTCCCGCTTTCTCGGAGCCGTGGAAAATCAGTTTGGCAGCATTCTCTACACGAAGTCTGCGTGTGCTTAGCTCGCCTAGCGCAAATAGAAATGAATCTAAGATGTTTGTTTTTCCACTTCCATTCGGACCCGTTACAACTGTGAACCCCTTATCTAGGGCTACTTTAACGGTTTCTGGTCCGAACGATTTGAAGCCTTTCAGCTCGATTTTTTTAATATAGAGCATCCAGTCTGCGCCCTCGCCCTCTCAGGAACATGGCTATTGTCTCATCATATGCATTCTGCAAGGTGTCTATAAAAACATTGCATCATTAAGTTTCAACGGTTGCAGACTTTTTCAACACTGCCTTCAAACTTTCGTTCGGTGTTTTATAGCCATTTTCTTGACAAAATCTTTTATGCTCGTGTCTTTGCCGTAAACAAGCACGTAGCCGTCTTTTTGAACGGCGTATGAGAGGCTTAGTTCCTCGATCAACGTCTTCAGTTTTTCAATTGGTAGTTCAGTTGAAGGTTTCACACGGATCCATTTGTGCTCTCGTGGAAGCCCTGAAACAAATCTTATCTCCGTCTTCTCTTCTTCTGACATTCGGCTGGCTTCGTTCAAATGTCTCAGCCATTCGTCGGCATATTCTGCTCCGAACTGTTTCTGTCCTTCAGAGACTAAGTAAGATTCGACTGTACCGAGGTAGAAATCAGTTTTCTGAAGTGTTTCTCCACGAGCTTGGTCTTCCTTCAGGATTTTTAGCATTGTTTTCGCAGATTTCAGATCATTCATGATCTTAGCTGGAATAGTCAGTCCTTTTTTTCGAAAATCCTTGATCATTTCTTCCAAGACTTTCCACGTAGACAAATAGCCCATGTTGGTGGTTCACCAATGCAAAATTGTTTTGGGCAATCGGTATTATAAAGCGTTGTCATTATTAACTAGGAAAAGGCAAAGCGCAAATTGTGACATAAACGTTATTAGCTTACGTTATTCCATATCAAACCCGAACGGTGACTTGCTGGCGTGTCGTTTGAGATACAGGAATTAACTGACATTATAAGGGTAGTTGCTTTGCTGAACCTCAGCAAAGGAGCCGTTACACAGAAATCTTCATTAAAGCATCAAATTGACAAAATCTGCACAGGCTATGCATGCGTCGAAATAAATGATTTTGATCGGACGCTTGACGAGATGGCTGTTGAGGGACTGGTAAACATTCAAGGCGAAAATGTTCAGCTGACTGAACAGGGCATTAAGCTGGGCAAAGAGTGGCAGAGCTTGCTCTTGAAGAAAGATCCTGTGCTTGAAGTTGTCGCAGGACTGGTTGATGGTTCTATCACGGGACTTGTGGTAATCCTTTCAGCTTTTATAGCAAGCCTCAGCATTAAAGCCATAGCATTTGCGGCAGCCCTGACAGTGACGTCTGTGACCATCACAAACTTTTCCAGTTTTCTGCTCGGTGGAATAACTGAGGATTTAGCGGATATGATAACTCTCCAGACTTTGATGAATTACAGCTTAAGCGACATACCTGACAAACAAGAGCGAGAAAAATCACTGATGCTAGTTAAGCACTTGTTCACTCTTTTGCACAAGAAGATAAGTAGATCAAACCTCTTTGCAGCGATAATATGTGGCACGACCACGTTTCTTGCTAGTATGATACCGATAATGTTTTACTTGTTGCTGCCAAAACCTCTGAATATAGTTGTGTCTCTAATCACAGTGTGTCTTGTTGTTGGAGTCTTCCTTGTTCGTTACCGCTCTAAGAAGACAAAAGTCCATTGGAAAGTGACATTACTTGAGACTGCTGTGATCGTTGCAATTGCAGCTCTTGCATCTCTGCTGGTCGGAGGCATCGCATAGGATAATCAGCAGTAATCTCAAATATCTGACGAGGCCGCAATTGAGAAATCGGCAAATGTCTCTCAGTGATGTGTGCAGTCATCTAAACGCTCTGAAAGTTGCTGAATATTGTCCAAACGACTAGGTGCACCTCAGACGTTCTGTCGTACAAAGTCCGCAATTTTCGATGTCAACAGATGGATCAAACGTCTTGTGTAAATCACACAATAAACCCTTGGAACGAATTACTCTACAAATCTCGCAAAACGATAAGACGAAGTCTTTGCGTGACGATTTACCGGTGGCTAACGATCTGGCCAGACGATTGGTCAAAGCCAAAACTTCACGATCGTTTTCAAGATCGATGGCTTTTCCTCGTAGCTTGCTACAGTAAAGGCTTATGGCTGGTTGGCTGACGCTGAGAAGGCCGGCTGCTTCCGTTTGTTTCATTTTGTATTTTGTCATAAGCTCTTTAGCTAGCATAGCGCGAACCACGGGTAGAACACATTTTGCCGCTACTTCGCATGGAACTGACATTAATGTTTACCTTTGTTATGTTTTGTCGAAAGGCATAAATATACTTTATTACAATCGTAATACTGTTTGTCCAACAAAACAATGTTTGGAGATGAAAAAAATGAGTTGGCGAAATATCGCAAAAATATCAGAAGATGTCTATTGGGTAGGCGTCAAGGATTGGAACCGCAGATTGTTTGACGCTTTGATTCCGCTTCCACAAGGAACTACTTATAACTCGTACTTGGTCGTCGGCCGAGAGAAGAGGGCCCTCATTGACACCGTCAATCCGGGGTTTGAGAGAGAGTGGGAAGAAAAAATCAAGAAGGTTACCAATCTAGGCGACATTGATTATCTCGTGATGAATCATGCTGAACCCGACCATGCTGGAGCAATCCCGTACTTAATGTCGTCAACCAGTAAAGCTAAGCTTGTGACAACTGAAAAAGGCGCCAAAATGGCGCAAACATTCTACAAGGTGCCCAATGAACGAATACACATGATTCACGATCAAGATACCATAGATTTAGGCGGCAAAACGCTTCGTTTCATTGAAGCTCCCATGCTTCATTGGCCTGAAACTATGTTCACGTACCTTCATGAAGACGGGATTCTTTTTCCATGTGACTTTTTCGGTGCGCACACTGCTAAGGGACTTTACGATGATGAGGTTGATGAACTGCTTGTTTATGCTCAACGGTATTTTGGTGAAATAATGATGCCTTTCAGAGTCATGGGACAGAAAGCGATAGGGAAGCTGAATGGTTTGGAAATCAAGGTAATTGCGCCAAGTCATGGACCTATTCATCGGAACACTGGACGCATTCTTGATGCTTACAGAAGATGGACAAACGGAGAAACCAAGAAGAAAGCCATCATAGTATACGTAACTATGTGGAATAGCACGGAAAAGATGATTCAAGCGATTGCCGATACTTTGATTTCCGAAGGTGTTGAAATAGTCAAATACAATTTGGCTGTGTCGGACATAGGTGACGTGGCGAAAGACTTGGTGGATTCTGGAGCGCTTGTTTTAGGTGCGCCGACGGTTTTAGGCGGTGCCCATCCGTTGGCAGTTTACGCGACTTATTTGGTGAAAGCTCTTCGTCCGCCGACGAAATATGGTGTTGTCTTGAGTTCGTTCGGGTGGGGAGGTGGCGCAATAAAGAACATCCAAGAAGTCTTGGGATCGTCAAAAATGGAAGTTGTTGGGGCGTTGGAGATAAATGGTCCTCCGTCCGAAGACAACATTAGACAAATAGTAGAAATTGGCAAGACGCTTGCGGAGAAGATCAAAGGGGAAGGCTGAGCTTTGGAAACATTGACAATAATCATTAATAGTGCACCGTATGGAGATGAAAAAGTCTGGAATGCTCTGAGACTGGCTCAAGCACTGATATCTGTCACGGTGGGGATGAAGGTCAACATCTTTCTAATTGGAGATGCGGTCACTGCGGCAAAGAAAGGGCAGAAACCTCCTCAAGGTTTTTACAATCTTGAGAAAATGCTGAGGGAATTGGCGGAGCATGACGTGACTGTTCAGGCTTGTGGTACATGTGTAAAAGCAAGGGGATTAGCTGAAGGGGACTTGGTTGAAGGCGTAAGAGTTGGGACAATAATGAATCTTTCCCATTGGATAGAAGAAAGCCAGAAAGTCTTAACATTCTAATATTTGCAGTCGTATATCTTGTGTCAACGAGGGAAATGACATGGGTGAAAAAGCTGAAGACAAGAAAAAGATGTTGAAAGAAGTAATCAAGCAATTGCACGACGGCGCGTCGCCGAAGGAAGTTAAAGAGAAGTTCAAGCAGGTTTTGGAGGGCACGAGTTCCGAGGATGTTGCCAAGATTGAACAGGAGCTTGTAAAGGAAGGAATACCAAGAGAGGAACTTCAGAGGCTTTGTGATGTTCATCTTGCTGTTTTCGGTGAGCAGGTTCAGGGACAAGAATTGGATTTGCCTTCCGGTCATCCGATTAGCATTCTTTTGGAAGAACATATGATTCTTCTTGAACGTGCAGAAAGATTGGAAGTCATCGCAGGTATGATCGTGGAAGCTTGCGATGTGGTGTATGTTGGTGATGCGTTAACAGAGCTTCAGAATATCGTGAAGGATTTTGTTGATGCTGAGAAGCATTACTTGCGTGAAGAAAACGTGTTATTTCCGACAATTGAAAAGCATGGAATTACTGAGCCGCCAGCTATAATGTGGATGGAGCATAATCAAATCAGAGAGATGAAGAAGAATCTCCGCAATTTGGTTGAAAATTGGAATTCCATGGTTTTTGCGGACTTTAAGTCAAAGTTAGGTCAATTTGCCAAGCCTTTGTGTGGTCTTCTTCCAAGTCACTTTTTCAAGGAGAATAACATACTTTTCCCTGCAGCACTTCAAGTAGTTCCAAATGACGAATGGAGCGAAGTTAGAAGCGAATTTGATGAGATTGGATATTGCTGTTTTACGCCGCCTAGCGCTATCATAGCGACGCAGAAGGAAGGAGTTGAGAAACCAAAGAGTGAAGAAGTGCATGGAGGTTTGGTGCAGTTTGAAACTGGCAGTCTTTCAAAGGAGGAAGCGGAAGCTATACTGGATACGGTTCCGGTTGATATTTCGTTTATTGATGCGGACGATCAGGTCAGGTATTTCAACAAGGCGGAAAAGAGGATTTTTGTACGGACAAAAGCAGTGCTTGGCAGGAAGGTGCAACAATGCCATCCGCAGAAAAGCATCCATGTAGTTAACAAGATTGTTGAGGCTTTCAAGGCAGGTGAGAAGGATGTGGTGGAGTTCTGGATCACGTTGGACAACCGGTTTATTCACATACGGTTTTTCGCGGTGCGTGGCAAGGACAGAAAGTATCTGGGCGCTTTGGAAGTAGTGCAGGACGTAACTGACATTAAGAAGCTTGAAGGACAGAAAAGACTGTTGGACTGGGAAGCATAGGAGAATAGAAAAAAAGCGGGGATTTGTGTAAGAAAAAAGTATTCTTACTTGGTTTTGCCCTTGAGTTCTTTGATGTGATCTTGCACTGCAACAAGTTCGTTTTTCAATTCGTTGGCATAGTTTTCCAACTTCTCTATTTTCTCTTCCTTCGTTAGGAATCGCCGTTGGAAACGTCCGTGTCCATGGTGACCGCCACCACAGCTGCATGCTTCGCGTTCGTGATGCTCTCCATAAGCATAGTTTTTATGCAAGTTCTTCACCGCTTGTTAATACTGAGATCAAAGTACATAATGAATTTCAGAAGTCTCTCTGTCCAGCAGAATCGCAGTGCAAGCCTGTCTTCTAAGGTTTTCGTAGACCATTAGGAAGACCAAAAAAAGAGGATTACCATGATTTGGCAATTTCAGTTGTCTAGTCAGAGCACAACAGAGCAGGTTAGGAATGAACCCTTTTTTCATAAAACTAATATTCTTGGATATTAGCTGTGAACGACCCGTTCATTTACATAGCTGGAGAGACCAGAAGTTTTGGCGCTGGAAATGAAGATGCGTTTCTATTGAAAGTGGATGTGGAAGGTGGAGACACTATACCAGAATTCGGATCATTGGCATTGCCATTCTTGCTGGTTATGGTGATTGCAGCTTGCACTGTTTGCGCCTTCTTTCGCAGAAGAAAATGAGTCTTAGAAAATGCTTGCAACGCCGATCTTGATCGTGTTCGGAAGTATCTTAATATGTAACCATGTGCATTATGTTATAGGGTAAAATTCTGGGGAGAAGGATTTTGACTAAAGGGTACTCCATCAGTGTTGAGTCTCTCAGCTGTTCTGCCGAAAAAACGTGAGGTGAAAATTATGGAAATGGTAGATAGTCGATTGAGCAAAGCTGCACGATCATGGACGCGAAGAGCGGAGAGAAGGCATCCGCCCAAAGTAGAGTATTATTCTGAGCTTAGAAGTTGGATTCAACGTGCCATAATTGAAGCAGAAAAGAACGAAGACTCTGACAAGAAAGACCAGCTTCTAAATCTTCTGAAAGACCTCTAGATTTTCCAAACACAAACCAGCAATTACGACTGGAAAAACAATATTCCTAAGCGACATGATGACCACGACGGGTCTTTTCGCATTGAGTTCTACGTTTGTTTTTTGCGCGAAATAATGTGAAATCCGAAATACGCTTTAAACACTTCACAGGAGAACTTTAGTTGTCAGAATGGAGGAAGGAGAAGGATCTACATGATCGCATCAAAATCGAGAGAAAGACAAAGGTTGATATGTGCCTTAGCCTGTATCGTTCTGCTCTGTCAACTTACAATATTGTACGTTCCCATTGTGCACTCATGTTACCCAACAACGGACGAACTAGACGTTGAGGCAGATGTGGGTTCAATACATTTTAGAGGAGAAACGGCTGAATTCTACATATTAGTATCTCAATTAGGCAGCCCTACGAACGCGGAAATCAGCGCCATGCTTTACTATGATGGAACCCTGCATGAAAACTTGACCGCTCTCGTGGAAAACATCGCCACAGGGCTTTACAGAGTACCATACAACATACCAATTGAAGCTTCAGCTGGCACTTATGCGCTTGTTGTCGATGCAAGCACCTGCACTCTCAAAGGAACCACTCTCAAGAGTTTCTTGCTGAGTCCTACCCTTACAAACTGGAATGCATGGATCATAAATGTACAGAACGACTTGGCAACCATAAAGACTGATGTCACCACAATAAAAGTGTCCCTCGAAGCAATAGACGCAAAACTCGTCAGAATAGATGGAAGAATAGCCACCATCGAAACCGACTTGGGAACAATCAGAGCGAATATTAGCAATATCGACTTAAAACTAACCCATATTCAAGGAAACATAACGACCATAACCACAATTCTCGGCGAGATCAACGGAACCTTAATCTCCATCCAAGGGGACGTTGCCAACATCAAGACAGACATAGGTTATATTCAGACAGACATAAGTACAATCAATGCAACTTTGCAGAGCATCAACGGCACGATGGTAACGATCCAGAGCAACATAGGCGAAATAGAAGTCAACCTGAGCCAAATCAACGCCGCATTGATCGCGTTGAACGACACAGTTGCAACCATAAAGACCGACATAGGCATAATAAAAACAAGCATAGAGGACATCCAGCTGGAGATCACATCAATCAAAGGAAATATTGCGACAATAAGCACAACATTGGGCGACATCAACGGAACCCTAGTTTCTATCCAAGGAAATATCGCAAACATCAAAACAGACATCGGCGACGTCAAAACATCCTTGCCACCGCCGCAAACCACCGCATTTGGCATACCCATCATCGCCATACTTGCAGTCATCGCCGCAATTGCATCCACCATATCTGCCGTACTACTACTGAAAAAACGAAGCCACTAGCTGGCACACCATTTTTTCTCTGCCATTTCGACCATCCCGTAATCTAGCTCACATGCTCGTGAAGAAACATGACTAAAAAGGTCAAGCACCAACGCATCAGCAAAAACCAACAGAAGATTTTGGACATCTTGGAAAAACACCAAGAACTAACAGCAAAAGACATAGCCGAGATTCTATGGGCGAGAGACATAAACTACAAGGCGCCAGAATACAGCTCAGTTCACCGGAGCCTCAGAACCCTCTACGAAAGAGGTCTAGTGAAAAAGGTCGGCGGACAACTAAAGTGGCGGAAAACCAAAAAGATTCAATAACCTCTTTTAGGGAAAAACGATCATCTAGTCACGGAGGCTTTCTTTTCTTCTCGGGCGGCCATACATCCCAGAATGTAGGACAGCTTTTGTGTTGACGATGTACCGCCCTCAATGAACAGACCTTCAAATTCCTCAGGCGTGAAACTCACGTTATATTTCGCGATGGCATATGTACCCACTAAGTTGATGACAGCTTTGGCGCCTTGGCCTAGAACTTCCTCAAGTCCTCCGTAGAAGCGCTTCGGGTCTTCGATTAGAATCTCGTAAGGATCTTTTCCGAATTTCTTTTTCAGGTGGAAGGATATGATCGTGTGGAACGTTGAACCCAGACTCGCAGTGGCTTCTTCGAAGATCTTCTGCATAAATTTATGTGTGCTCGGGTTTGCTTCTTTGCTCATTTGTACCACTCCCAAGCATTTCGAGGAACATTCGGAAGCAGACTCTCGAACATTCCAAGGAACTTTTCAAAATCGTTTGGAACAGCTTGATTGGCCGCGATCTTGAAGACAACAATATCATATACTTTGCCAAGACCAATCAACTCGTCAGACGCCGACAAATCCATAATAACCCCATCAGTCGGGTTAACATCAATCTTCTTAGCCAAAAGCCCAATAATGTCGTTCTTATCCCCCGTCACAGAGACATCAATAACCAAACGAGTACCATTCTTCTCTGCTACAATATCAAACACAGATTCAGCGCCTGAAGCTCCTTTGACTTTGGCATGAATCTGAGTCCTGAAGCCTCTTTCTGTAAGCAGCTTCTCGAGGTTCTTAAGAATCGGCAACTCCTCTTGGAGTTTCCTGACAATCTCATCCCGTATCCTGTAACGAAAAATCTTGATGTACTTCGCAGTCTGATGCGTTGAAGTAGTTCCACAATTCATGCAAACATGAACAACATCAGGCCTGTCAAAACGATATGCGCATTTCTCACACTGGAAGAAATTTCCGACTATACGATAATCTTGACTGTCTTCAACCAGCAGATCTTGGCAACGAGGACAAAACAAAGAAGAACCCTTCAGGAACGTGTTCTTGGGACCAATGGACCCGCATTTCTTGTGCTCCAGAAGTTCAGTAAACTCAACATTATCCGATTTACATCTTGGACAAGCATACTTGGAATGTACGTCAGGCGAACCACATTGCGGACATGTCAAAATTCGATCCAAAAATTCCAGCTTGAGAAGATCTTTCTTTGCCAGATCATCAAGCAAAACCTTGACTTCAGAGGAATCAACACCCCATACGTCCTCAGCCTCAACA
This sequence comes from uncultured Candidatus Bathyarchaeia archaeon, assembly GCA_964355725.1. GTDB lineage: Archaea > Thermoproteota > Bathyarchaeia > Bathyarchaeales > Bathycorpusculaceae > CAYHEV01. The sequence goes on from CAYHEV010000014.1 coordinate 27,416, forward strand.
TAGTGAACACCCACTTTATCCAATGTGGGCTTAAGCTCCAAAATTCCTTTCTTGAGGAGGCAACGTATAAGCTCCTCGCTTTCGTTTTCGCCTGCGTCGACAGCTATTGCAGCCTTTTCAATTGTTTCCATTTGTTATCTTCCTCAGACCCCGGAAATGTTGAAGAATACAAGTGTAATGACCATGAGAATCAGTGAGTGACGTAATCCAGCAGCAAGGTCTCCATCTACAATCTTCCCGATCGTGACGCCCCCAAAAATTGATTCAAGAAGGGACGCCCAGAAGAGCAAGGAAGCGTAATAGTTGATGTCGTAGACACCTGCCAGTAGGCCAGACTCAGTCCCCGTAGCACTGCCTCTAGCAGCATACAAGGGAGCAAGAAACTGATGCAACATGATGAAGGCTATTATCAGAAAAGTCAACGTAGCCATGTAGATGGTCATCATGTAGGGCTTCATGTTTGTGTACTGTTCCTCCTTGTACGCGTTCAAGCTTGAAAACAGGTCCACACTTGTGCTGAGAACTTCCAGCAGCTTGCCTCCGGT
>CAYHEV010000015.1:0-27240 GCA_964355725.1 uncultured Candidatus Bathyarchaeia archaeon
CACCGGGATTTGAACCCGGGTCGCCGGCTTGGGAAGCCGATGTCCTAACCAAGCTAGACTACGACCGCATTAAACACAGTCAAAATCTAGCAAAAGAAAGATAACTAACTTAAACTTTTATCCATAAACCCCCTACAGCAAAAAGAGGAAACAAAACAAGATGAAAGCACCCAATCCTAGAACCCATTTCTGGCAAGGAAACGAAGCATGTGCAGAAGCCGCCATAGCCGCAGGATGTCGATTCTTCGCCGGATACCCAATAACACCCGCAAGCGAAATAGCTGAACATATGGCTAAACACTTGCCCAAAGTCCGCGGAATAGCCATCCAAATGGAGGACGAACTTGCATCCATCGGCGCAGTGATAGGAGCAAGCTGGACAGGTACCAAATCAATGACTGCTACATCGGGACCAGGATTCAGTCTAATGCAAGAGTTCATAGGCTACGCGTTCATGACAGAAACCCCATGCGTAATAGTTAACATGCAAAGAGCAGGACCCAGCACTGGACAAGCCACAAAATGCGGACAAGGCGACATAATGCAAGCCCGCTGGGGAACACACGGAGATTACACAGCCATCGCCTTATCACCAAACAGCGTGCAAGAAGCATTTGAACTAACCATTAAAGCGTTCAACTTGGCAGAAAAATATCGCACGCCAGTCATACTTCTCGCAGACGAAATAATCGCGCACATGCGAGAACAACTGACGATTCCGCCGCCAGAAAAGATAGAACTAATCAACCGCAGAAAACCGAAGTCAGGAGAAAAAGCCTTTTTCGGGTTAGAAGAAGTTCCACCCATGCCGGCAGTAGGCGAAGGATGCAACGTCACCGTAACAGGCTCAACCCACGATGAATATGGCATCAGAGTCACCGCTGACCCAGTCGTTCACAGAAGACTCGTGGAAAGACTCAACAGCAAAATACAGAACCATACAGACGAGCTTGCAGACTACGAAGCTCAGGGCATTGACACCTGCCAAATAGGTGTAGTCTCCTACGGATGCACATCACGAGGAGTCTACGAAGCCGTTGAAGAAGCAGAAAACAAAAGAATAAGAACAGGTTACGTAAGGCTGAAAACGCTCTGGCCATTCCCAGATAAGATAATCAAGAAACTAGCAAAATCAGCCAAAGCAATAATCGTTCCAGAAATGAACCTGAAACAAATCTACTACGAAGTGGAAAGAGCAACAGCTGGCAAAGCACAAGTCATCCCGATGAATAAAATCGGCGGCGGCGAACTCATAACTCCAGAAGAACTGCTTGCCAAAATTCAGGAGGTAGCCTAATTGACTGAAACCTTTTCACCTAAAAAATATCTGAGAGAAATAACACCCCCTTTCTGCCCAGGTTGCGGTGCCTTCACAGTCATGAACACGTTCCTGAGAACCGTCAACGAACTAGGACACGAAGACCTGAAAAAGTTTGTTTTCTGCAGCGGAATCGGCTGCTCCGCATGGATTCCGTCACCTCACTTTATAGCAGATTCAATCCACACGCCACATGGAAGAAGCATACCGGTAGCAACAGGCATAAAACTTCTCCGCCCAGATCTCAACGTCGTCGTGTTCGGCGGAGACGGAGACATAGTAGGCATAGGACTAAGCCACTTCATCCACGCCGCCCGAAAGAATCTAGATATCTTGGTTATAATGGTCAACAACATGATTTACGGAATGACAGGAGGACAAGTCGCGCCTACGACGCCTTTCAGATCCAAAACAACAACAACACCATACGGAAGCTTCGAACAGCCGCTAGACGCAGCCAAATTGGCAGTCGCCGCGGGAGCATGTTACGTGTCACGCTGGACAACAAATCAACCGAACGAACTTAGAGAAGCCATGAAGAAAGCATTAGGAGTTCAAGGTTTTAGGTTCATCGAAGTGGTCAGCCAATGTCCCACAGCCTTCGGAAGGAAAGCAGGATTCAAAGACGCAGGTGAGATGCTGAAATGGTTCAAAGAAAACAGCATATCAATCGAACAAGCAGCGAAACTAAATGAAGCCGATTTAGCGGGAAAAATCGTCGTAGGCGAATACATACACAGACAGCGGCCAGTACTTGTCGAAACCATACACGAAACAATTAAGGAGGCACAAAAGGAAATTGAAAAAAATTGAAGCCAGAATAACCGGGCTTGGCGGACAAGGAGTCGTTCTAGCAGGCCAAATATTGGGCAGGGCCGCTGCCTACGATGGAAAAAACGTTACACAGACACAAAGCTACGGAGCTGAAGCTCGCGGAAGCGCAGCCAAGAGCGAAATAATAATATCAGATGACAAAATTGGCTATCCAGAAGTCAGAAGATGCGACATACTGGTCGCAATGAATCAGGAAGCACTCGACAGACACTCGAAGGACTTGAAGGATGATGGTGTACTTCTAGTGGACAGCACTTACGTAAAGAGAATGCCGGAAACAAAAGTCAGAATGTTCGAAGCTTCAGCTACCGAAAATGCTGAGAAAATATTCGGAGCAAAGATCTATGCAAACATGATCATCCTCGGGGCTTTAACAAAGGCAACTGACGTCGTTAGCGAAAACTCGATGGAGAAAGCAATAGGAGATGCTGTAGCCAAGAAGGATGCAGAGACGAATATACGAGCATACAAGAAAGGCAGAGAACTAGTGCACCGGTTTCAAAAATAATATGTGGAATAGTTTCCTACTTTTTGTCTTCGAGCAGTCTAGTCTTTGTTCTGATGTTCGTATGCGCACGTTTCGATAGGTAAATCGTAGTCATTATGAAAACTGCGGTTACAGCCGCAAAGACATACATTAAATTGCGAATATTCTGTATTTGCTCAGAATAGTCAACCATGTGAGCCTGGTAAGACGCGTTTAACTCCGCATATTTTTCTTGAAGCTGACTGTAATTATCTGACAGACTCGAGTAACTATTCAGAATATTATAGTATGTCACGTTCAGGATAAGAAGAGCTTGATATGATCTATTCAAGTCTTCGAAACTTCTCTGAAGCTGACTGTAATTATCTGATAGTAGAGAATAGCTGTTCAAGATTGCATAGTATGTCAGGTTTAGAGAAGTGAAGTTGCCCGATAAATCATTGTATTTGGTGAGCAAATCGCTGTACAGACGAAGGGTTTCAGAAGAGATTATCGTAATCGTATTGTTTCTATGGAGATAGTGAAAATGCACGTAAGTATATGTTTCATTTGAGATGTCAAGTAAGGTTGGGATTATTTCTTCACTGTTGACGAGTACGATGTATGGTAACCTCATCAGTTCATTGGGTATTCTAATTCTGCAGAAACCAACTGTTCCAGCAGCGCCAGTTGCGTTGAAGCGTATAATTCGATCTCCTATTTCGATCCAACTCTGGAAAGCAGGTTCCGAAATTGTTGAGTTGGAAACGATAGCAATATCGTATGCTTTCTCTTCAAAAGATATTTCGGAACTAGAAAATATCCCCATCAATGGATAATTGTCTCTGTTGTTCGGACTAATTATGTAGGGAACGTCGCCTATTCCATCGCCAGTCAGATCATTTCCCGAATAATCACTCCAATGGTTACCTTCACCCTCATAATTCCAGATGTTCTGAGAGTCACTGGCTGCATTGCTATACACATTGTTGAAGTTATTATCGTAGATGATGTTGTTGACGCATGCAAAAGTAATCCACATTCCAAACTTGTTGTTCAAAAATGTGTTTCCTAAGAAGCTGTTGCCGCTGGAATAGGAATTTAGAACGATGCCATTGTCGTTTGTTGAAATACTATTTCGCGAAACAAGGTTATTGCTGGAAGAGTAGAGCGCAACACCATCGTAGTTGTCTGACAAGAGGTTATCTGAGATGGCGCAATCTTGACTAGAGTGAAGACCTATTCCATCATTACTACTGAAACTGATAATGTTGCCTGAGACTGTATCATCACTAGAAGAGTATATGCGAACACCGTCATTGTTGCTTTCAATCCTATTCCAGCTTACGTTATTACCACTCGAGCTATGAATGTTTATCCCGCTACTGGCGATACCTGTCCCACTGTTTTTAACCGTGAAGCCACAAATCGTCACGTTGTCTGCGGTCACGTACACCACGTTGTCATTTCCTCCACCATCGATAATCGCCAGATATCTGTTTTCCGCAATCAAAGACATACTTTTGTTGACAACAACATTTTCAATGTATGTTCCATTTCGAACAAGAATAGTATCCCCCGGATTAGCACCGTTGATTGCAGCCTGTATGGTCGAATATGTTCCTGGAACATAGACTATTCCAGGATTTGCTTCCACAGAAACTTGGCGCTGTATTGAAAAAGACATACATAAAAGACACATGATGACAATGGAAGGCAAAACCGATTTTTTCAATTTGATCACACAATTTCTTCTCTTAGCAATTGTAGATATTAAATGTTAAGGTAACAACATATAACAACTATTCTGAGGAGAGCGCTTTCCCCAGCAAGATCGAACATAAGACAGCAATGAAAAATGCTGGTATGAGGATAAGCGGGTTAATAACAGGCTGAAGCAAGGTCCACAAAATAGCCACATATGATCCACCTATCAGGAACGATAGGATTAAGATTCTTGCCACGAAATTGCCTGACATGGTTCTAGAAATTTTCTGTTGGTTAACCAAAGATTGCAGCAGATTTTCTGCTTGCTTGATCTCTTGATCAGTTCCTAGGACTATTAGATTTTTGTCGCTATCCTGGAACTTGAAACTTGAAAGCACATATTTCTGCAACTCCCAAGGAGTTTTCTTCGGCAAAATCCTGACAATACCACTTTTCTCCATCTTTTTCAGTATCGTCTGAACTTTGCGAACAAACTGAACATCATTCGTCTTTTCTTCTCCATACAGTCTCTTTATTATGTCCTTGACGTCTGGAAAATAAATCTCCAACTGAAAAGACGCTATCGCCTTAGCCAAATCATACTGGTATTCACCCTCTCGCAATCGTATGTTGCCAACCTTTACGTCAGCGCTAAGCGCATCCCGCAAGAAACGTACTTCACTTGAAGTCAATCTACGCTGTGACAAACTCTCGACTCCTCAGCTTTCCTATTCAATAGTTTCAGTTGAAAGAAAATAAAAAAGGTTGCCGTCGAAAACCCTGCACTTTCAATTGTTTCAACACAGTCTACGGAAACAAGCCCTAAGCCTTTCAATCACGATATGTATTCTAGAGGCGCGCAGCCGATGGCGAACTACACAAAACCACGTGATCTCTGTTATCTGCCCTTACGTAAGAAATACAGAGGACATTTCGAAATTATAGCCTTAATTCTAGAGGCTGCAAAATTCGAGAACGTCACACGATTCTCAATAATGAGTCACGCCAAAATCAACTGTGGTCAGCTTAAGAAATATTTGAGATCCGTGACCGACATGGGTTTCGTTAACGCTGGTGTTGAGTCCGGCCGCATCTTGTACAGTATCAATGACAAGGGACTTGACTTTTTGAGACAGTACTATGTTCTGCTGGGCATGTTACTAAGTGCTAGCGCGTCGAGGAAAATGGCAGATAGGGTTTATGAAGCTCAAACTGTTATGACCCATACACATGCATAGTCACCAGTTTTCCCTTCTCCTGCTTCAAGACCCTATCTTCCCTGAAATGCTCCAAGTCTTAACGACAAACTGAGCAAAATCGTTATTTCCTTGAAAACAGAGAACTAGATACTTCCAGATCTGAATAGTGACTATTCAACCGGAGAGAATGGCGTTTGGCTCACAAGTTCAATTATGCTGATTCCGGCGTTGATAGAAAATTAAGAGCCCAGTCCAAGAAAAACCTGCAACTTCTAAAAGAAACATACAAATTCAATTCCTGCGGTGGAGTAGTTGAACTCCCCTACGGAAACATTTTTCCTTTGGACGAAAACCGCTGTTTGGATTTGGCTATTGAAGGTGTAGGCACAAAGGTGCTCGTTGCGCAACTAGCCGAAAAATACGACACAATTGGCATTGATGGAATAGCCATGACTGTTAACGATGTTATACGCTCCGGAGCCAGACCTCTTGCGATCGTAGACAACATTCATGCTCAAGTATCAGATCCTATTCTGGTCGAACAGTGGCTGAAGGGGATAGTCAGGGGTGCAACCGAAGCAGAGTGTGTGGTGTCTGGCGGCGAGATTGGTGATGTCGCAGAATTGATAAAAGGTCTGATTGAAAACAAGGGTTTTGATATGGTGATTGCTTCAATAGGTGAAGTTAAGAAAGAGAAAATAGTCTCTGGAAAAAACGTAAGACCCGGCGATGCCGTAATAGGATTGCGCAGTTCTGGAATCCACAGTAATGGAGTATCACTTGCAAGAAAAATACTGTTCAAGCAATGGGGCGGAAAATACGAGCCTCACGATATTCCCGATGGACTGGACAGAGAAGTGATTTGTGAAGCACTGGAACCGACCAAGATTTACGTAAAGCCGTTCCTTGCGGTCGCAGAAACACTCAAAGTCAAGGCAGCGGTGCACATCACCGGCGATGCTTACTTAAAATTTGACCGCTTGGCAAAGTTCTCAGAAAACATAGGTTTTGAATTTAACAACTTCAAACCACACCCAATCTTTGAGCTAATCCAGAAAACTGCTCAGGAATTGGGTTGGACAATAGCCGACGAAGAAATGTTCAAGACCTTCAACATGGGATGGGGATTCGCAATAATAGTAGACAGAACAGATGCGGAAAAGACGATGAAAATCCTAGATAAGATGGGAACACCATCTGAACAAATAGGTAATGTAACAAATCACGAAGGAACCAAGATTTTGTACAAAGGCAAAGAAATATCCCTGAAATAACTGGTTTGCTTTGCTAATGATAAAAGCGTTTAAATCCATTAAAACTCAAACTTGACATATGAGATATCGTTTAAGAATCGAAATCAGCTTGAAACCTGGGCACAGTGACCCTGAAGGCGAAACCACTGCGCATTTGTTAAAAGAACTGGGCTACAAAGTTGAAACCACTAACGTGAGCAAAATATACAACGTAGTTCTTGAAGCTGGATCAAAAAAAGAAGCTGAAATAAAAACGGAGGAAATGTGTAAAAGATTACTTGCGAACCCAACAAAAGACAACTATGCAATTGATGTTGAGGAAGAGAAATGACCGAAAATCTCTACACGCGTAGAGAAGCATCGTTTCCTCTTTTCGAAGCAAACATTCTCGATGCCACGGATCAGCAGCTCTTGAAAATGAGCCATGAACTGGGCATAGGATTAAGCCTACAGGAGATCAAAGCCGTCAGGAATCATTTTACAAAGAGAGGGCGGAATCCGACGGATGTGGAACTTCAAACCATAGGCCAAACATGGTCAGAGCACTGTTTCCACAAAACTTTCAAGGACAAAATAAAATTTGATGGAAAAGAAATTGATAGCCTCTTCAAAACGTACATCGCAAAAGCCACAAAGAAAATCAACCCACACTGGTGTTTTTCCGTCTTTGAAGAAAACGCAGGCATAGTTGAATTTGATAAGGGTTATGGCATAGCAGTTAAAGTTGAAACGCATAATCATCCATCAGCAATAGAACCTTTCGGCGGTGCAGCAACAGGCACAGGCGGCGTAATCCGCGACATCCTAGGCGTCTGGGCAGATCCAATCGCATGTACAGATGTTTTAGGCTTCGGTCCGTTAGACTATGACTATCAAAAACTTCCGTCTGGAATAAAGCATCCGAAATACGTTTACATGGGCGTTGTAGCCGGCATAGGAACATACGGCAATAACATGGGAATCCCAACGGTCAACGGCGCCATATACTTTGACGAAAGCTATGTTGGAAACGTTATTGTTTACTGTGGATGCGTAGGATTACTTCCACTAAGCAAGTTTAGGAAAAATGCCAAAGCAGGCGACATGGTCATCTTAGCAGGAGGTAAAACAGGCCGCGATGGCATCCACGGCGTAACCTTTGCATCGACTGAACTCACAGAAAAATCGGAGGAGATTTCTCGCCCGGCTGTTCAAATCGCCAATCCAATTGAGGAAGAAAAACTGAAAAGAGCAATAGTTACTGTCCGAGACGGTGGCTTGGCGTCGGCAATAACCGACTTAGGAGGAGGAGGCTTGTCGTCAGCAGTCGGCGAAACCGCGAAAAAGTTTGATTGTGGTGCCGATGTGGAACTAGAAAAAGTACCGCTGAAGTATCAAGGTTTGGCTCCATGGGAGATTTATGTTTCTGAATCACAGGAAAGAATGCTCTTAACGGTACCGCCCGAAAATCATGAACGGGTTATGGAGATTTTTGAAGAAGAAGATGTTGGAGCCACGGTCATTGGGAAATTGACTTCAGACAAAGTTTTGACACTTAGTTTCCAGAATGAAAAAGTGGCAGAGATGGATATTGACTTCCTGTTTGAACCACCAAGAACTACGAAAACTGCCGAGTGCAAACCAGTGAAACATGCAGAACCACACTTTCCGGAACCCGAGAATCTAACCGATATTCTTTTACGGCTTCTGTCCTCGCCCAACATTGCAAGTAAAGAGAAGGTTGTACGCACATACGACCATGAAGTTAGAGGAAAAACTGTGCTCAAACCGTTGCAGGGTGAATATAGTGGCCCCAATGACGCGGCCATACTGAAGCCCCTAGATGATTCTTGGAAAGGTATAGCAATCTCGTGTGGAATGAACCCTAATTACGGGAAAATCGATGCGTATTGGATGGCTGCGTCAGCAATAGACGAAGCGATAAGAAATAACGTCGCTGTGGGCGGCAGAAGGATAGCCTTGCTCGACAATTTCACATGGGGCAACCCTGAAAAACCAGAAAGACTGGGCAGCCTCGTAAAGGCATGTGAAGCCTGCTATGACTCCGCGACCGCTCTCAAAACACCGTTCATCTCAGGAAAAGACAGCCTCTACAACGAATCGCCTCTTGGACCAGTAGCGCCGACACTGTTAATCACTGCTCTAGGCGTCCTTCCAGATATACGCTCAGCAGTCTCGATGGATGCTAAAGTCCCGAACGATCTCATTTACATCGTCGGAAAAACCTTCAAAGAGTTGGGTGGCTCAGAATACTATAGACTAAAGGGGTTCCTTGGTAGAACCGTGCCAAAAGTTCGCCTTAGTCAAGTGAGAAAAACATCTAGGGCTATAACGAAAGCGATTGACTCTGGATTGGTCAAGGCTTGTCACGATTTGTCTGAAGGTGGTTTGGCTGTGGCTGCAGCAGAGATGGCTTTTGCAAGTAGCTACGGTATAGAATTGGACTTGAAGAGAGTCCCATCAAGAATCTTGAGCCGCGATGATTTTGTCTTATTCTCGGAGTCAAACAGCCGTTTTCTCGTGGAAGTTTCGGGAAAAGCAAAAGACGATTTTGAGTCTCTAATGAAGAACAGAACATATGCTGAGATAGGCAAGGTTACAAAAACTCCACAGTTACATGTTCACGGGTTGAACGGCAAAGTCGTGTTGGATGCTCCACTTTCTGATCTACGTGTAAGCTGGAAGAGAGCATTAAGCAGCGGGGTTGAACCGTGAAACGAGAAGAGGTTAAGGCCTGCGTTCTGCGTGTGGGGGGAACCAACTGCGATGCAGAAACGAAACGAGCATTTGAAGAGTTAGGCCTTAATGCTGAGATCGTGCATGTAAAAGAAATGGCTAAACGTCGGAATATGCTGGAATATGATGTTCTGGTTTTTCCGGGAGGCTTCTCTTATGGAGATTATGTGCGTGGCGGAGCGATATGGGCTAAGTGGATACTTGCCAAACTAGGCAAAGAACTGAAAACCTTTGTTGATGAGAACCGCCCTATCCTCGGCATCTGCAACGGTTTCCAAGTACTCGTTGAAGCAGGGTTGCTACCGGGTTTTGAAGGAATAAGCCTCTATCCTGATGCAGCTTTGGCCACGAACATCCCGCCAGGATATAACTGTCGCTGGATCAACGTCAAAAATGAGGACAAGGGAAAATGCGTTTTCGCATCGAAAATCTCTCCAGGAAAAATCTTGCATATTCCAGTCGCTCATGCGGAAGGCCGGTTCATATTTGCTAAAGAAAGAGAAAATTCGCTTTTAAGGAAGCTTTATGAGAATGACCAATTGGTCTTTCGATATTGCAACAAAAACGGTGAGTATGCTGAAGGCCAGTTCCCAGCAAACCCGAACGGTGCGTTCCATGACGTGGCTGCGATATGTAACCCCGAAGGAACCGTATTTGGTCTGATGCCGCATCCTGAAAGAGCCTTCTATTGGTGGCAACAACCCGACTGGACAAGGCGAGGGCAAATGTCAGAATATGGCGATGGGAAACTAATCTTCGAAAGCTTGGTTAACTATCTAGAGAAGAAAAGTTAGACTGAAAATATTCGCAACGTTATTTCGTCAACGTATTTTCTTCGATCTAGACCTTTCCATTCAGTTTCAATCCTGAAGCAGCCGCACACTCCAAGTCACGCCAACTTGTTCTCTGCCAGATCTTTAAGTGTCGACAGCCCCGTTCTTGCACCCATTTTCATTATGCATCTTGAAGCCGCGAAATTGCCTATGGTCCCACACTCATGAAGACTCTTATTATTGATCAAACCATAGAGAAAACCAGCATTAAAAGCGTCTCCCGCACCAGTCGTGTCCACAACATTCACTTTAAAAGCCTTTATCAGATGGCTTTCCTTTCCATCAGTCACATAACAACCTTTTCCGCCAAGCTTAACAGCGATTATTCTGAGGCCTTTCCGAAGCAGGAACTCTGTGCCTTTGCAATAATTCGTCTTACCTGTTAGAAGTGCAAGTTCTCCTGCATTTGGCATCAAAACAAAAGCTCTTTTTACAATTGGTTCCAACCTATCTAATCCCAGTCCCGCATACAATGCGCCTGGATCAAAGCTTACCTTGACTTCTTGCGGAAGCATCTGCAGAAGTTTTTTCTGAGTCTGGAAGGATCTTTCTCCCACAAAAGAAGTTAGATGCAGGAATTTTGTTTGGAAAACATACTTTGTGTCTATTTCCTCAAAGCCAATTGTGTCGTTCACGCATGGATCAATGTACAATGCCCGTTCACCTTTCTCATCCACGAAACCCATGACCGTGCCGCTTCTGCCATGTTGCACGTGGAGTATGCTCTTTGTGTCAACACCTTCTCTGCGAAAGTCTTCAAACAACATTTGACCCTCAAAATCGCTAGCAACTTTTCCGATAAAGCCTACTTTACAATGGAACCTTGCCAAACCTACAATAGTATTTGCTGCTGAACCGCCACAAGCCTTTTCATGGTCTGTGACGAAGCTCTCTTCTTCTGCAGCGGCTATTTTGTTTACTTTGAAAAGTTTGTCCACATTGAGGGCGCCGAAACCAATCGCGTCGAAACGAGTCATGGAAACAGCTCACGTAGATGAATCCTGTAATTACCTAATTTTCCTTCATAGTTTCCGGCTGAAATTTTCACCACATCATCAACATTCAAGACCGCTTTTATGCCGACTTTCATGGCTTGCTTCACCGCCTGTAGTGAGACGCCGCTTATGACTATTTCAGGAATGTAGTTCACATGTTCGGGTATTTTTGATGCATCACCGAGTTTCTGTTTCAAAGATGGACAGTACGGATGATTTGTTGTCGGTCCTATTAATGGGAAACGGGTTTCAGTTTTTGAGCCAGCTGAACAGACATCGAAGGGGGTTATCACGCCTTCTACCTTGTGTATCGCCTCCAAGGCTTTTTCGCCAGCTTCTTTTACTGCCTCTTTGGTTTCGCACATTATCCAGAAGTTACCGCCAGATATTCCTTTGGCGTAGCCGATGTATCGCTCTATAAGAAAATCCGGCACCATGATCGGTACAACAATTACATTTCGTCCTTGACGTTTTTCTTCCCACTCGTATCCGTCTCCACAATGTCCAACTTTTTCCATCATGTCCATTCTTCCTTCAGGCCGCACAGATAGCCCATCAAAAACGGCGGTGAAAGGCTTAACAAGAATGTCTTGACGGATTCGATATGAAAGTTCTTTCTCAAAACGGACGATCAAGTCATCTATTGACTTTTCTTTGTCTAGACCCTTCCAAAACTGCAAAATTGCTCCTTTCCGCTTATCTGGCGTTTCTTTTTCACTCAACCATCTTTCAATTCCATTGTCAAGTCTACCTATTACTCCTGAGGGAGTTGCTGTGGCGTCTTCAGCTGCTTTTCTCACCGTTTCTTCATCATCTGCCGTAACCACAAGTCTGCAGTAAAGACCGTCAAAGGCTTCGGCAAAAGTATCTTCAATATCAACTTTGTTCACAGCTATCCCAGCCTTCCTATGTTTTCACCCCTGACTATACCTCGAAACTCGCTACTCTCTTTAGCCAGAGCTTCCATATTTCCATGTGTTATTATTTTAGCTTTAGGCAGTTTGCTGGGATACTTCTTGAAAAGACGGCTGAGCAAAGTTCGTGTTACGGAGCTTTTCTCCAGTGCTTCACGACTCCAGTTCTCCACCATGCTCAGGGTTTCCTCTTTTCCGAATTTGATGAACATTTCTACGATTATTTCTGTCACTATGCTGGTTTCGGACATGACCGCGATTTCCGCGCTTCTTACGGCGTATCCATTACCATTGAAAGACAGAGTTAAGCCACCATTTCCTTTTACAAGTTTGAAGGCTTCCTCGTCGGTTATACTATCGCCCACATACATAACATCAGCTAATGTCGCGTTGACTTGGCGAACAGTGGCTTTTATGGCTTCAGCCTTTTCGCTACCACCAACTGGATTAACTTCGCGATAAATTTTTCCACATTCCATGTCTATGATTCTCTCCCAAAAAACTTCGTCCAATCGTCTGACATCTCTTCTGGCCTCTTCTGAAAGAGATTTCATAGATTTTGCACGCGGCGGAATCTCAAACATCGGCATTTGCGCAATTTCTCGCGCAATTTGTTTCAGCTCGGTTTTCTCCTTCTCTGTCACGTTGTATTTGTCAATGCTAACACGCGTACAACAGGCATTTTCAAAAGGAAAATCAAGCGCATGGCATAGAGCCCTTATGTAAGGTTCGTAACTCGTACTTATGATAAACGTTGGAACTATGTTCCGCACATGCTGCAGCATATTCTTCACATCTGAAATCAAAATTAGGTTTTTGGCTGAAAATTCACGCATTTTTTGATCTGTAACATCATAAGCCTTGAGAAACGGCAAAACTAGTTTTAGTGTGCCGCCCGCTTTGTAACCGGATCTTTTCAAAACATCCGCAAGCAAATCATCATATCTGCTTATGACCGTAAAGAGTTTATCTCCGCTTGGAACGTAATGCGCTGTCGTTTCGAAGGCGTTATCGTTCTTGGAGATTGGTCCTTCACAGTCTGAAATGAAGAATCTTCTCACTTTTCATGCCTCAACGCTTCCATATTCCTTGTGCTCCTTTCGATATGCTGCTTTGAGGCTATGTCGTTCCTGTTCCAAAGCGCTCCACCTTTGATCGCATTTATGCCTTCCAGAGATATTTGTCTAGCCACTTCGATACTGTCACCTACGCCTATAACGCACACTGCACGAGATTTCAAGGCGTAGGTTTCACCGTCACGCTGCTCCATTGAACCTGGATAAACACGAATCCGATCACCGTATTTCTTGCCTAGTTCATAGGCTTTTGTCAAATCGACCAGTTTGCCGCTTTCCCTTGCGCTTACGGAGTTTGGAAAAGCTTCGGCATACCCCCCATAGTTTGGTGGAACTTTGTAAGTTGCTACTGTTGCTGCTTTTTCTAATCCTATATGAGTCAGATTACCTTCCAACATTTTGAAGCAGATATCAACGAAATCGTCTTTTATTATTGGCAAGATGTTCATTATTTCTGGGTCACCGGGTCGACTGTTGTTTTCGAGGATTTTTGGTTCCTTGCCGTGCATAAAAGCCACGTAGAATGGGACACCTCTTAACGCTGAAGCATCTTTTGCTTTTGCCCTCAACTTTGTGAAAATCTTGTCTACAATTTCCAGTTCTTTGGTATAGTCAACACTCGTCAGAAAAGGCAAAGCTTCACAGGTGTTCTTGTAGGAACCCATTCCCCCTGTGTTAGGTCCCTTGTCATCATCAAATGCCCTCTTGTAATCCCTCGCGTCTGGCAACGGCACAAGATGCTTCCCATCACTAAAAACTTGGAAACTTGATTCTTCACCTTCAATTTTCTCCTCGATAATAACGGAGCCGTGTTCATAGTTTGAAAGAAAATGTTCGAATAATTCCTCACGGTTTGTGAAGTGATCTCCCCAAACACCCACACCTTTTCCGGCAGCAGGTTTATCTGGCTTCACGACCGCTTTGTTTTTCAGTTCATCAAGCCAAGTATAAACAGCGTTTTTCACTTCTGCTAGACTTTTTTGATCCTTCGGATTGAAGATTTTGAAACGTGGATTTACTTCGGGAACAATTTCCTGAAACAACAGTCTCTGTTGGATCTTGCTGACCTCTATGGCATATTCTTTTGTTGGACAAATCATAGGTACGCCTGTTTGCTTTTCAACAAGGTCGCGTACGCCTTCGATTATGGGCTTTTCCGGTCCGACTATGCCGAAGTCAATATCACTTTTGTTAGTTTCTGCGAACTTGCAGATGTCGTCAATGTTCAAGTTGGGTATGACAACGTGTTTGGCAGCGTTTTTCACGTTGAAAGGGTTGCGCTGTCTGTCTGCCACAAAAAGCTTAACTGCATAGTTGCGGCTTCGAATGAAAGCATCAACCATTGCAGCTTCTCTTGAACCGTAAGAAACTACCAGTATACCTACTTTCTCCATAACTATCCCGCCAAACTACGAGCGTTAAGGTCTAACTTGCTTTATCTATGACGCCTTTTCTAGGGCTTCTTCTATCTCGTAAAGTCTTCCAGTTTCCACGTAGCCCTCTTGGAATCTCTTCTTCATGGTGTCGGCTATTTTCTGCGCCAACGGTGTGGGATACTCGCCAGTTATGCATGCTGTGCACAACTGGTCTCGTCTAAGGCCTGTTGCCTTAACCAAACCTTCCAGAGACTGATAACACACGTTGTCCGCGCCTATTATCTTCGCAATCTCTTCTGGGTTGTGTGTGGACCCTATGAGCTGACCGTATGTCGCCATGTCTATTCCGTAGAAGCATGGTCCGATTATGCGTGGATACGTGACGAACATGTGCACTTTCTTTGCTCCCATTCTCCGCAGTTTTTCCACTATTACTTTTGTAGTGTCTCCTCTGACTATGCTGTCTTCGGTTACTATGACACGTTTTCCTTTGATCTTCGGTGGTAAGATGTTGATCTTCTTGTCAATTGTGAACTGACGTTCTTTGCTAAGCAGAAGAAATGCTCGTTCAGTAACGTAACGGTGTCTTCGCGAAGCTCTTTCCCATCTTAATCCAGACTCTTCATGTACGCCCAAAGCTGGATCGTCGCCAGTCTCAGGTATGGAGAGAATTATGTCCGCATCCTTAACGACGCTGGGATTTTCTCTGACGAGATTTCTGCCAAACTCCTCGCGCACTTCGTAAACATACTTATCATCAAATCTAGAGTCAGGCCTCGAAAAGTAAGCAAATTCAAACGCGCAGAAAGCCTTGCGTTTGCCGTTCACGAGTCGTTTCCGTTCAAATCCATTTTTCGAAACCGTTACTAGTTCACCTGGTTCTAGTTCGAAATCTCTTTCGAAACCGTTTATGTCTAGGCTGACACTTTCTGAAGAGAAGGCATAGGTTTTTCTGTCTGGGCTATGTCCAGCACATAGCGGTCTTATTCCATGTGGGTCTTTGAAGGCGAAGAATTTCCCATCTTGGGTGATGCCAGATACGGAGAAAGCACCGTCTATCTCCTCCATACACGTTTTGACGGCTGAAGCCAAATCCTTGCTCTTTAGTAATTCAACTATGAGCTTATAACAAACCAGATCAGCATCACATTCGTAAGAAAACCTTGGAAAATCTTTGCATATTTCTTTTTTAAGTTGGAAGGTGTTCACAATGTTGCCGTTAAAGGACACAGCGAGTTTCAATCCGTTCTTTGAAGCTGTTACTGGTTGAGTACCCTTTATTAACGATTTTTCATCGGATTTGCCGGAAGTGGTGTATCTGACGTTCCCAATGCCAACATATCCGGGTAATCGCCCGAACCATTCTTGGATTGCGCTTGTCTTTATTTTCGGTACAAGGTCTAAGCTTCTGTGAATGTAGAATCGCCCATCGTGATATGTAAGGAACCCATGTGACTGGTGGCCTCTGTGGTTCTGAGCTCTTAGTCCCCAGTATAAATAGGGAAATACTGTTTGATTTTCGAAGTTTATTGCGGCGAATACTCCGCATGCGATTTTTAACTGGTCCCCCATGCTCGGGAATAATGAAAAGAGGTATTTATCAGTTTTTGGAACATTTTTGACTAAAAACCATGTTATTTTCACAGAAAAAAATGTTAGGCAGGTGACGAGATAGCCTTAGATGTACTTCTTACAGTTGTAGCAGTACCATCTTTGGTATTGCTGGATATAGCTCAGTGTACCTTTGCACGTTGGACACGTCTGAGATGCAGTTTGGGTTTGCGGTTTCAATATTACGAAGTCTCCAGCAGCTTGAATTTCTTCCCAAGCAATGTCTTTGGTCTCGCCATCTTTGTCTTCCATGCTCAAAGAAATGCCAGCTTTTCCAACAGTAAATCCTATGTCTTTAACGGTTCCAATGACACAGCCGTTGCCATCTATGACTTTCATGCCGACAAGTCGGTCTTTGGTTATGCCTTTTTCTTTCGGCTGTTTAGCCATAACTATCTCACTTCCTGAATTAAGTAGTATGCTCCAACACTAATAAGCTTTAAAATCTTCGCCTGTACCGAATTTCGTTTTCAGTTTTGAAACCAAACAGATATCTACAAAGTCCCGAAAAAACAGATTCTTCACGTACGTTGGAAGCTCAATGAACGACAGTAAGAAAGCAGTTCTCAATTGATGGTTTTGTCTAACCACAGTCACAAAGGATAGAAAACAATAAGAACAACGTAAATCGAAATATCTCCATGTGATTGAAATGTCAACAGGTCAAACGGGTAGTTCACAGGTTGATTTGGGTCATTGGTTTTTGCGGCTTCTTGCACTGATCATTGACAGCATCCCATTGTCTATTATAGCCTTTGTAGTATGGGGGGTATTGTCAGTATTGGTTTGGGGCGGCGGATTTTGGTGGTTTGGGTTCGGTTGGGGATTGTCTTGGTTTGGGTGGCCTTTTTTCTTTGGTGTAATAGAGCTTCTCTACTTCACAATCATGGAAGTGTCGTATGGAGCAACAATGGGCAAGAAACTTTTGGGTTTTGAGGTAAAGACGACAGATGGCGCTGAATTAACATTCGACAAATCGTTAATCAGAAACATTAGCAAGATTCACGGGCTTTTCCTTTTCTTGGACTGGATAGTTGCAGTTGCGACTCCAGGATCTGATCCACGCCAGAAATATACTGATCGCATAGCAGGAACAACAGTGGTCGCAGTAAGACAGGCTTTTGTATCCAGTGCACCGTCTGCTCCACCACCTCCTCCACCACCATAACTGAATAGCAACTCTTCCCTCAAGGTATACCACTAGGTAAAACAGCTTTTGCCCCAGTGCCAGCTTGTAGAATCACGTTGCTAATCCGACTGATTTCATATGTCGTGATAGCGAGTTCTTCTCAGTCTATTTCACTGTACTTGAAGTTACCGTCAACTCCGCTTTGGGAACTACGCGAATCCACCAGTTCAAAGGTGTAAAAGAATCACCATAATAGACTACAAGTCTAGCAACCGAGTCCACGGTAGCACTTACAGGAACATTTCCTTTCCAAATCAAAGTTCTGGTGCTAAAAGCCATGAGAGTCAGATTCTGCGATACTCCAGTCCAAGTCCATTTCTCACCTTCAAAGACTATGTTGACTGACCAATTGCCCCCAGTTCCTCCAGTGTTCTTGAATGAGACTTCGACAATAAACGCTTCGCCCGGCACTTTGTCAACCACGCTGTCGTCGCCAGTGCAAGCCAAACAGGTTGCTGACTGACTGTCAGAACCCACAGCAGAATAGCTGATCATGGAAACCACAATGACCAAAGTAATAGACAACAACACAAACTTCTTCATTGCTCTCTCCTCTCCAGCGAAGACGAATAGGAAAGCCAGCTTTATCTGTTTTGTAAAATACTTCTATAAGACAAGAATAGAAAATTGCTATGTGCGTTTTTTTGCCAGAAAACATGGAGAGTTTATTCTCTTTACGCAGTTGGTTCTTCAAGATTTCTACGGCGTTAGCCTGAACTTGTCTCTCGGATAAAGTGTTACTTCCCTTATGTTCTTTCTAGCAGTTAACATCATTGTCAATCTTTCCAAGCCTATGGCCCAGCCGGCATGAGGTGGCATCCCATAATCGAAAGCTTGTAAATGGTGTTTGAACGACTCTGGCTTCAGACCTTTCTCCTTTAGTCTTTCAACTAGAAGCTCCTTCTCTGCGATTCTCGTTCCTCCAGATACTAGCTCTATCCAACGCCACATTAAGTCAAAACCTTCGCACAGTTCGGGATTGTCGTCGCGTGGTTTTATGTAGAATGCTTTTGATTTTGTGGGCCAATCAACTATGAAGTAGAAGTAGGGATGGATTTTGCCTATAGTTCTGAAAGCAGGTGTAGGTATGTCTTCGCCCCATGGAATCTCTATATCTTCACGCTTCAGATCATCTAAAACTTCAGAGTAGGTCAAACGCTTGAAGGGAATCTCAGGCACTTTCAAGCCGTATTTCAGCGTCGCCAACTCTCTTTTGCACTTTTCAACAACGTCTTTGCAGATATACTGCATCAGCTGTTCGAGAATCTGCATTACGTCTTCAGCATCGGCAAAAGCTTGTTCAATGTCTATCGACACGAACTCGCTCAAGTGGCGTCGTGTATGCGATTCTTCAGCCCTGAAGAACGGTCCCATCTCAAAAACCTTCTCAAGGCTCATCACAAGCTCTTCCTTGTATAACTGCGGACTTTGGGCGAGAAACGCTTTTCTCTCGAAGTAGTCTACATGGAAAAGCTGTGCTCCTCCTTCGGTTGCTGAGGCAATTATGCGGGGCGTGTGCACTTCTAAGAAACCTCTTTCAAACAAGAAATGTCGTATAGCTTCCACGGCTGTATGCTGAATTTTGAAAACTGCCAGATTCTTTTGTTGGCACAAATCCAGTGCTCGTGCATCCAAGCAAACTTCCAAGTTTGCGGATGTCTTGCCAGTTATGTCTATGGGCAACGGTTCAGCCGTGTTGAATATCTTGATTTCCTTCGGCAGTACTTCGACTCCTCTTGGAGTCATTTGGGTCTTCTTCACTGTGCCTTTCACGCCTAGTGTGTAGCGTCTCTGCAGAATCTCTGACTTCGACAGGACTTCGGTGCTTGCCTTTTTTCGCAAAACAGTAATTTGGATCGTGCCTTCCCTGTCTTGCAGAATTATGAAGCGTATTGCTCCTAGATCTCTGACTTCTTGAACCCAACCGAACAGTGTTACTTCCGCGCCGTCTATATCTGGATTGACATCAACAGAATAATGTGTTCTACGCCAAGTGCCTATTGAATCCAGCTTCATAGATTCACCGTCTAATCTGCAAACTCCACTCGCAGGATCATGTTCCGGACTTTGCGAGCAATCTCTTTCAAAGCATCCACATCGAAAGACTGATGCATGCCGCGTCTTCTCCTCAAAATAACACGTGTCTCAGTTGTTCCATCAGGCAACCAGATCGTGTTAACCGTCATTATGCTCAGCGGCGCAAACAAATCCTCCAAGAATTTCCTCTCGTCAGCCCCATTCTCCAAAATACGAATCCTTTTGCCAGTTTCCTCTGATAAGGTCTTAATGATTTTTCCGCCAGAGCCCAAAAGACGCGGAACGTCTCCGGATCCAACAATTACCGCCAAGGTTCTGTCTGTTTCGATGGTCTTGTGGAAGTAAACATTCTGAAGAGATGGGAACTTCTCTTCCAAGGACAATAACAAGCGAGCAACTGTTAGGTCTAGTTTGCTCACTTCACCAGACTCTAGTTTAGCTAGACACTTTTGGCATAGCATACCGCTCTTCAGACAGAAGCTGCAAAGACCCATTTTCACCTATAAAATCGCCCTCCACAGACAAAGGAGGGGCGGCGGGGCAACGCCATTCTCTTTGGGGATACGGTTCTAACGTTCTAGTGTTATCTCGATTGTGCTAACGTTTGTTGGCGAGCCACCCTCTTCTCTGGGTGCCAATTGATCAGTACCAAGGTCGACTTCTTTGACTTTGGCATCTGGTAGGAATCGCCGTCTGACAACTTCAGCCACGTCAACTGCTCTGCTTATGGATCTTCCACGCGCTTTGATACTCACTTCCTTTGCTCCGCCGTGGAAGAGGGTTATGCAAGCCAGCACGTAGTTCATTACTGGCTTCTTTCCGATCAACACTGAATTGCTTTCTGACATTCTGTACCGCCTTACTCCTAGTTTTCACATTTTCTATAGGCGCGATAACCTTCTTTGCCGGTGAATAAATACATTACGGTTTCAGACTCAAGTCAGTAAGAACAGCAATTTGAAATTAACCAAATTCTACGTTTTCCATACGCTAAATGCTTAATAAGCTACACTATTGTAAAGATTTGATTTGGCAAAACACTACTAAGGGATGGATAAGTTGGAAACTCTTACAAGACGCTCAACGCAACTCTTGAAGATGCTTTATGAAAATGGCAGACTCACAAACGCATACACTCTTCATTTGAAACAGGATGAATTGGCAAAGCAATTAGGTATAAGCAGGCAGGCATTAAACGTTCATCTACGAAAACTCCGGCATCTAGACTGCATACGCACTGGTAGAGGTTTCATAGACGTCACCGAGAAAGGACTTAACATGCTTGGAATTTCTTCCACTCCTGCTTTTATACTTATCAAAGTCTCTCCAGTCAAAAGAATCCAAGTTTACCAAAAGATCAAGGAACTGACCGTTCAAAGGGCGTTCAGAATAGCAGGTGACGTTGACGCACTGGTAATTGTGGAACGAGAAAAACTTGATGAAGTGTTAAAAAGGTTATATCACGTTGAAGGGATACAAGACACAAGATCATACGTTACCATAGAAAGCATAAAGTAAGGAGAGATAAATTTCAATGAAGCTCTTTGAATATGAAGCGAAAAACATATTTGCAAAATATGGAATTCCGACGCCTCAAGGTGGACTAGCGATAGACGATAGTCGAGCCCACGAAATCGCAACCGAACTGAAGCCGCCGTTCGCAGTTAAAGCACAAGTTCTAGTCGCTGGAAGAGGAAAGGCAGGAGGAATACTTTTCGCAAACTCTGTTTCGGAGGCTGAAAAAACTGCGGAAAGAATACTAGCCATGAAGATAAAGGGCATACCAGTCAAGAGTGTATGGATTGAAGAGAAAATTCATACAAAAAGAGAATTGTACTTCGGAATAACGACAGATAGATTCAGTCAACGATATGTTGCAGTCGCTTCCGCAATTGGCGGCATGGAGATAGAGGAGATAGCTTCAAAAACCCCTGAAAAAGTCATCAAACTTCTTATAAATCCTGAATATGGCCTTCGTTCATTCCATGCTAGACAAATAGCGACAGAGATGGGCTATGCTGGGATCCAGATTTCCGAACTTGGAAGAATCTTTGAAAGCCTATACCGTGTGGGCATGGACTATGATGCCGAATTGATTGAGATGAACCCGCTGGTGGAAACTGTTGAGGGGAAATTTGTTGCGGCAGACGCCCGCATAATAATAGATGATAACGCCTTGTTCCGCCATCAAGAATACAAGAAAAGGCTCCTAGAAGGGGAAAGCGAACTTAGTTCACAAGAGCTGGAAGCCATGAAAAACGATTTGGCTTATGTGAAGCTTGACGGCGACATAGGCATTATAGGGAATGGCGCAGGTCTCGTCATGGCAACGCTAGACACAATCCAGTATTACGGCGGAAAACCGGCGAACTTTTTGGATGTTGGCGGGGGAGCACCATCAGAAAAAACGGCTTTGGCTTTCAGAATAGTGCTTTCGGATCCAAATGTCAAGACACTCTTGATAAACATTTTAGGTGGAATCACACGTTGCGATGAAGTTGCGCGCGGTATTCTCGAAGCAAGAGAAAAAATCGGAATAGCAAAACCCATGGTCATTAGACTGGTAGGCACAAACGAAAGTGAAGGAAAACGAATATTGACTGAAGCCGGAATACACGTATTGGAAAGCATGGAGGAAGCAGCACAACGTGTCGTAGAAATCTCTAAGCAAGGAGGAAAATAAGTTTGGGCATAATAATTGACAAGAATACACGTGCAATCGTTCAGGGAATCACCGGAACTCAAGGCAGTTTTCACACGAAGCTAATGCTGGAGTATGGTACCAAAGTAGTCGCAGGAACAACAACATCTGGAAAGGGTGGAACTGTGGTCAATGGCGTTCAGGTCTACGACACAGTTCAGGAAATCCAGAAAAAACATTCAGCAAATGCTTCAATCATTTTTGTGCCTGCACCGTTTGCTGCAGACGCGGCTCTAGAATCCATGGAAAATGGAATTAGAACGATTGTAATAATAACGGAACACATTCCAATAAAAGATGCAATTAGCTTAATGGCATACGCAAAACAGATCGGCGCAACGATAATCGGGCCGAACACCCCAGGAATAATAACTCCGGGACAATGCAAACTTGGGATAATGCCGTCGCACATTTTCAAGGCAGGTGAAATTGGCATGATTTCAAGAAGCGGCACACTCACATATGAGATAGCGGCAAGTCTCACCAACAAGAAGCTAGGACAATCCACATGTATTGGCATAGGAGGAGACCCGATAACAGGTTTGAACTTCATGAATACTTTGGAAATGTTTGAAAAAGATCCTCAGACAAAAGCCGTTGTGTTGATAGGCGAAATCGGTGGAAATCTAGAAGAATTAACAGCAGAATACATCTCAACCGAGAATTATTCGAAGCCAGTCGTAGCCTTCATAGCAGGACGTTCTGCTCCAAGTGGAAAACGCATGGGACACGCTGGCGCAATAGTAACAGGAAAAGCTGGAACAGCTGATAGCAAGATAGAGGCTTTCAAAAAAGCCAATGTACAGGTAGCTGAAAGGCCGAAGGATGTGGCAGAATTACTATCAAGACTCCTTGGAACTTGATAGGTCGACGAAAAGGTATATTTGACAGTTGGTCATGTGAGTCTTAGCCACAATGTGAGGTAAACAGATGCCAATCTTGGATCCACTCAAGAAAACCATTGCTCAGAAGCATAGACTTTATTTGAAAATCTGTAGAGAATGCGGTGCAAGAAATGCAGAAAGTGCAGTAAAATGCAGAAAGTGCCATAGCAAGAACCTGCGTTGGAAGAAAAGAGAAATCGTAAAGTAACTCTTTCTTATTATGGTCATTTCGGCTATTGTCACAAGAGAAAAAGCGTATTGATTCTCGGGCTGTTCTTGTCTCTAGAGAGTCTTGAATAATGTTTCGATGTTGAAAACTGTGTTGGCGCAACCGTTTTTTATCAGAGGAACCGCTTGACCGGCAACGCCCATATTCTGCAGCATTTCCCCGCTCATTCTGGCCTCTTCACCACACGCTACGCCGACGGCTCCTTCATATCCTCTAGTTTTCAGAATCTTTGGAACACATGAACCACCAGGTACGACATAGACGTCGTAGCCTTTTTTCTTTGCAAAAGATACTGACCTATAGACCAGACAGTCGGGGGAACAATGTGCGCAAATGTATGAGGGGATACTGGCGTCAAAGACTGCCCCGCAGCGGCCGTCCATATATTTCCTGGAGCAGTGTGGCAGAAAAAGCGCTCTCTTCCTCGCATGCATGAACTTTTCTCTTTCCCCTACGTTTCTGGCTTGCACGTCCACAAAATCCTGAAGCAAGAGTACTGCGTCAGACAAGTTTAGACCAGTAGCTTCTTGGATCTTGAATCTTTTGATAATGTCTTGAACGGTTCTTCCAACGCTTTTGTGTACGTCTCTCTGATAGCCAACTTTGGCGATCTCCGTGAAGAAGAACCGCGGAATCTTTGAAAGATCAAAGGTGAACTTGTACGGCATACCCTACAGAATGCAGAGACAAAGCTTTAAGATTAACTATGTTTTATATCTATTCCAAAATCAAATAGGAATCGGGAGAATGTTGAGGAGGCAAGATTTTGGGTCGGCTGGATAGATTCAGAAGAAAAAGTAAAAAAGAGGAACAAAAAACAACTGTAACAACTCCAACGGCGATTTCCAAACTCGAAGAGCTTTGCGGAGCTGACAAGGAAACGTGCGCGGCACTATATAATGCAATGATGCTCGATCCAAAGAAGTGCGACATGACAATGAAAGATGCGGCGGAGAATGCCAAGAAGTTTGAAAAGGAGAGAGATTACGTGAAAGCAGGAGTACTATACAGAATCGCTGGAGGCCTAGCGATCTACGAAGGAAATGCGAAAAAAGTGATTGAGTACTTTAGCGAAGCTGAGAGACTTCAACCAAAAGAGAAATTCCCGATCTTAAAAAATCCGGAAAAAGCAGTCGATAAAGCTCAAGAATACTACAAAACTTACATGCATGCCTAACGTTTTTCTATTTTTCAGTTTCTTCCGAGTAGCCCAAAAGATCCCTCAGAGATCTGACTTCTTCCCGCAGCATATTTACTTCAGTGTCAAGAGCGTTGACTCTTGACTCGGCAACTTTTCTCAGTTCGCCGATTTCAAGCATCAGATTTGCACGTTCCGTCTCCAAAGTCCTTATTCTGTCGCGAAGAGTCTTCAAAGTCTGCATTAGCTCGCCCTTTATTACCTTAATTCGCTCAACCATGTTCTTAATGCTTGCTGTCTCCTCGGTTTTAGCCCTAGACTCTAGGGCAGCTCTGAATCTAGCTTTGCAATTGGAACATTCAAATATTCCAATCGTGAGCGTGACCCCTTCACCTCCTTTCACAGGTTTGCGAGAAGGAATAGCCCAAGTCTTGACTGGGGCAAAAGCCTCAGTTCCACACTTTGGACATTTGACCAAATTACTGCCCTCTAGGTTAACTACTTTGACTAGAGTCTAAAATGCATTTTGTAATTAACTTCTATATCTAAGATACATCGCCATTTGCATAGACAGCATGCTATGCATGTTGTCTTTGTTAAAAAAAGAGAAGGTTTCAGACGGCTATCTCGAACATTAAGCGATCTACAAGTTCCTTGTAGCGGTTTCGAATAGTAACTTCAGTGACTTGTGCTATCTCGGCTATTTCCCTCTGCGTTTTTCTTTCGCCAGTCAAAACTGACGCGATGTAGCTTGCTGCGGCTGCTATGCCTGTGGGTCCACGGCCTGAAGTCAGTTTGAGCTCTTTAGCTGCGGCCAAGATTTTGTGGGCGATTTCTTCAACTTTTCCCTGCATTGTTAGTTGATTTGAGAACTTTGTGATGTACTGACTGGGTTTTAGAGGTGGAATAGAATAGTCAAGTTCTCTGATGAGGAAACGGTAGCTACGGCCAACTTCTTTCTTATTCACGCTTGATGCCTGAGCGATCTCCTCTAATGTCCTAGCTAGGCTGCATTGTCTGCAACCCAGATAGATAGCGGCGGCGGTTACGCCTTGAATGGATCTTCCACGTATCAACCGCTCCTTCACGGCCTTTCGGTAGATTACTGAAGCGGTTTCAAGGATGTTTTTGGGAAGATTCAGATTGTTGGCGATTTTGGTGATTTCTGACAGCGCAAAAGCAAGGTTACGTTCTGTCGCATCTGAGACTCTTATACGTCGCTGCCATTTTCTGAGACGATAAACTTGTGCTTTTTGCCCAGGTGACAGACTTTTTCCATAGATGTCTCTATCATGCCAATCGATCATAGTTGATAAACCTTTATCGTGGATAGTGTAGGTTAATGGAGCACCAACTCGTGTTCGCTTTGTTCTTTGTTCATCATCGAAAGCTCTCCACTCAGGTCCCCTATCAGCTATTTTGGAGGCTACTACTATGCCGCAGTCCATGCACACTATCTCAGCTGACTCGTAGTCACGCATAAGTCTGGTGCTGCCACATTCTGGACAAGAATGAACCTTTACTGGTTCAGCTTGTGTCGTTGGTAGCGTACCGCCGGAATCACCACGTCCTTCTTCATTATCATTCACTTTTTATCTTCTCCTTTCTCCTTTCTGAGGGGAACAGTACAGCGTTTTATTCACTAGTTTCTCGGGTTCTCGGATAACAGGTTTTATTGATGCGTAAGGCGAGGACACTGGGCCGAAAAGGTCAAAGATCTTTCCGACAAACTTCAAATTCTCGTCAACCACGGTTTCACCAATTCTTGGAACATTTTCGGTTTTTATCACAAGATTCCGACTTGGACTTACATGAAGAACCTGGCCTAGTCTCTGCAAACTTTAAGATTCCCCTCACGAAAAGCAACATGGCTCAACCAAACTGTTTATTTAAACCTTTCTACTTAAAAAAACAAACGAATTTCAGTGATATCAGATTTTGGTCGAAACCTTCATAAACAAGTTTTCAAGGCTGGCGAAGTCTCCCGCATAATCCCTCTTTTTCTGAAGTGCTACACGCGTAACCATATTGTCTAGGTGACGTAGGCATCGAGGGCAGCAACTTCGGAAAACACCAGCCATAACCACCGTTTTCCTGTTGAATAGAGCATTCTTTCAAAAGTCTTATCCGCTGGTGCGACTCTATGTGAGATTGTGGGAAGGGGAATTGTTGAAGAAAACTGTTTCGGGAATATTCTTTTCATTGCTGTTGATAACCGTGGCTTTGATGGCTACGCCAACTGTCAAAGCAGAAGGAACCATTTACATTACGGTTAGAAAGAAGAGAATCTCCGAATTGGGGAAGCCCGCTAGCTGAAGAGGAAAACGATAAAAGATAAGGAGAAGAAGAGAGTGAAGAAAGAACTTGCCTTGTTCATAGCGACAGCATTTTGTCTTTCCACCATCTTGATTCCACTCACTTCGGCAATAGGTTCAATTCAGCCACCAGTCGACACGAACACTTTGTATGTCGGCCGCGTTGCCTTTCCAAGTTTCGCGGATCCTGCTAGGGCATATGATACTGGTAGTGCAGAACTGATCTTCAATGCCTATGACACCCTGATCGTGTTCGGCGAACCTGTACAAAACGCGTGGGGCACTTGGGATGTCCATGAGCAATACTGGGCGTTTTCGCCAAGCTTAGCTACCAACGTCCCAAGCATGCAAGAAGTAACGCTTGACCTTCACGGCGACACACCAATTAACCCAACAAACCCAACAGGAACCTTGCACACGATTCCTCCG